>JABSRH010000079.1 GCA_013215175.1 Parvularculaceae bacterium
CTGCGGCCCGTCCGCCGGTCAGCGACCGCAAGATGTTGACCGCTCGGTGAAAGAACAACGTCGACGATGGCTTGTTCAAAGAACAGGTCTCTGGCCGGTAGGGGCTGAGGCACTAGGACGCGGCCAGAGGTATCGCTGGTTTGAGCGGCGGTCTGACCGATATTCGCCAGCGCCATCACAGCGAAAACGGCTGCGAGCAAATCAGGTAGTAACAATTTGAATTATCTCACCATTACCCCACTGATGTTTGCGTGCATGATGATTGAGAGTCAAAGGGTTTGCTAACCATATCGCCATGATAGCGGCGTGAGGGCAAATTCGCTCGAAGCGTCCTTGCGAGCCCGTGCAGAAAGCCTTAGCCCTAACGGCTATGTCTAAGTCTACGCCTCTTCTCGACCGTGCCACCGTTCCCGCTGACCTTCGCGCCAACATTGCGAAGGAGGACCTCCCGCAGCTCTGCGATGAGTTGCGTTCGGAGGTGATTGATGCGGTTTCCCATACGGGGGGTCATTTGGGTTCTGGCTTGGGTGTGGTGGAGCTGACGGCGGCTATTCACTACGTGTTTGATACGCCTCGGGACCGGTTGATCTTTGATGTGGGGCACCAGTGTTATCCGCATAAGATCCTGACGGGACGGCGTGATCGCATTCGGACCTTGCGCCAGAAGGATGGCCTGTCGGGCTTCACCAAGCGGGCTGAGAGCGAATATGATCCCTTTGGCGCAGCGCATGCGGCGACGTCGATCTCGGCGGCCCTGGGCATGGCGGCCGCGCGGGACCTGAAGGGTGACGGCGATAAAGACAGCGCCGATCAAGATGACCGCCGGGTGATCGCGGTGATCGGCGATGGCTCCATGTCAGCGGGCATGGCCTACGAGGCCATGAACAATGCCGGCGACCGGGCGAGCCAGCTCACCGTCATCCTCAACGACAACGAGATGTCCATCGCGCCGCCCGTGGGCGCCATGTCGGCATACCTGGCGCGGGCCGCGAGCTCGGGCAGCTATTTGGGCTTCCGCAACCTCGCTAAGCAGCTCGCTAAGCGGCTGCCGCCGCGCCTGCGCGAGATGGCGCGCCAGGGCGAGGAATATGGCCGGGCCATGGTCACCGGCGGCGGCACGCTCTTCGAAGAGCTCGGCTTTTATTACGTGGGGCCCATCGATGGGCACAATCTCGACCACCTTCTCCCCGTCCTTGAGAACATCAAGGACATCAAGGACGGCCCTGTCCTGGTCCACGTGGTCACCGAGAAGGGCCGCGGCTATCAGCTGTCCAAGGACAAGGGCGACAAGCTCCACGCGGTGTCCAAGTTCGACGTGGTCTCTGGCGAGGAGGTCAAGAAAGCCGCCAACGCGCCCAGCTACACAGGCGTCTTCGCGCAGCAGCTCATCGAAGAGGCCAAGAAGAACGACAAAATCGTCGGCATCACCGCCGCCATGCCCTCGGGCACCGGCATTGATAAGTTCATGAAAGAGTTCCCTGACCGCACCTTCGATGTGGGGATCGCCGAGCAGCACGCGGTGACCTTTGCCGCGGGGATGGCGGCCGAGGGCATGGTGCCCTTCGCGGCGCTCTACTCAACGTTCCTGCAGCGCGCTTACGACAGCGTGGTGCACGATGTGGCGCTGCAGAACCTGCCCGTGCGCTTTGCCATGGACCGGGCGGGCCTCGTGGGCAATGACGGCGCCACCCATGCGGGCGCTTACGACACAGCTTACCTGGGATGTCTGCCCAACATGGTGCTGATGGCCTCGGGCGATGAGGCTGAGCTGCAGGCCATGACCCGCACCGCCGCTGAATATGACGAGCATCCGATCGCCTTCCGGTTCCCTCGCGGTGAGGGCGCGGGCGTGGAGATGTACGCCCCCGGCGAGGTGCCGATCCTCGAGATCGGACGCGGTCGCGTCTTGAAGGAAGGGACGTCGGCCTGCCTTCTGAACTTCGGTGGTCGTCTGTCGGAGTGCCTGAAGGCCTCTGAGATCCTGGCGGCCCGCGGGCTGTCCACCACCGTGGCCGACGCGCGCTTTGCCAAGCCCCTGGACGAGGACCTGATCCGCCGCCTGGCGAAAGAGCACGAGGTGCTGATCACCGTCGAGGAAGGCTCCATGGGCGGCTTTGGCGCCTTCGTCCTCCACTTCCTCACCGCCGACGGCCTCATTGGCGGCGCCGGCAACCGGCTCAAGGTCCACACCATGACCCTACCCGACATCTACCAAGACCAAGCCAGCCCCAAAGACATGTACATCGAAGCCGCCCTCCAAGCCGAAGACATCGCCAAAAAAACACTCGTGGCGTTCGGGCAGGGCACGGATGATCTTGAGGTGCGGGCCTAAGCCATGCGCTTGGATCAAGCCTTGGTGGAGCGGGGCCTGGCGGCCAGCCGCTCTCGCGCCCAAGAATTGATCCGTGAGGGCTTTGTCAGCGTTGAAGGCGCTGTGGCCAACAAAGCCAGTCTTAAGGTGGGGGCGGACGTTCCGCTCTCGGTGGATCAGGCTGCGCCGACCTTTGTGTCGCGTGCGGCGCTCAAGCTTGATCATGCCTTGCAGGCTTTCGACGTCGACCCCTCCGGGCGTGTCGCTCTCGATGTGGGATCGTCCACAGGCGGCTTTACGGATGTGCTGTTGCGAGCAGGCGCGGCGAAAGTCTTCGCCGTTGATGTGGGGACGGATCAACTTCATCCAAGCCTTCGCCAGGACTCGCGCGTGGTCAGTCTTGAGGGCACGCATGCGAAGGCTCTATCCAAGGCGCTAATCCCCGATGCCCCCTCGATCATTGTTTGCGATGTAAGTTTCATCAGCATCATGAAGGCTTTGCCCGCCGCCTTGGCGCTAGCCCATGCGGGCGCTGACCTCGTCACGTTGGTCAAACCGCAATTTGAGCTCGGTGTTGACGCTATCGGCAAGAATGGCCGTGTACTGACGCCTCCCGATGAGCAACGCGCTTTCATCGACGATGTCATCGTTCCGTTTTTCGCCCAGCAGGGATGGGCGTCCCGGGCCGTGACCGATAGCCCCATCCTCGGCGGCGAGGGAACCAGGGAGTTTTTGTGGTATGCGCAAAAGACGGCCGCCTAAGCGCAAGGCGCCGAAGGCGACGCTTCGCACTCTGACGATCGAGGCGCTGAGCCCAGAGGGTGAGGGCATCGCGCAGGATATCCGTGTGCCGTTCGCCTTAGCCGGCGAGGTCGTGGAGGCTGCAGTCAGCGGAAAGCGTGGCCATGTGCGGACGATCGAGCAACAAAGCCCGCAGCGCCAGGACCCTGTCTGCCAGCACTTTGGTCTGCCCGGAGATGGCTGCGGTGGCTGCACGCTACAGCATCTGGGGGAGGCGGCTTCGAGCGACCTCAAACAACACCTTCTGCTCAACGCAATCCGAAAGGTTTTCCCCGACGCCCAAGTCGCGGCTGTTCATCAGTCTGCCGCGCAAACCCGTCGGCGAGCAAAGTTTGCGGTGAGGCCGGGTGCCGCGGGCTTTCATGCGTTGGCTTCGCGCAACATCGTTCGCCTTGCGGCCTGCGATGTGCTGCAGGCGGACGTTCTGGCGATGCGCCAGCCGCTCGAACAACTCGCGGGCCGACTGGGCGTCAGTTTCGAGGCTCAGGTGACCGCCACGGATGCAGGATTCGACGTAGCGTTGTTTGACCTCGGCGAGGACCAGCTGGATCTGCGCCAGCGTGATCTCCTCAACGCATTTGCCCAAGACCAGGATGTGGCGCGCCTCACCGGGGATGGCATCACGCTCAGTGAACGGCGGAAGCCGACTTTGCAGTTTGCGGGTGTGCCCGTGGAGGTGCCCTCGGGTGTCTTCCTCCAGGCCACCCAAGATGGCGAAGCGGCGCTGATCCGTGAGGTGCTCGATGGCTTAGGAAACGCCCAGTCCGTGGCTGATCTCTTCTCGGGCCTGGGCACCTTTTCCTTGCCGCTGAGCAAAGGGCGATCCGTGCACGCTGTCGACGTGGCGGGACCCGCCATCGCTGCGCTTGACCGGGCGGCTAAGGCAGCAGGGCGGGCGGTGAAGGCGGTGGCCCGCGATCTCTTCGCTCGGCCGCTGCAGGGGGCTGAGCTCAAAGGCTTCGACGCCGTGGTCTTCGACCCGCCACGGGCGGGCGCGGGGCTGCAAGCCAAGTTCTTGGCGGAAGCGGCGGTGCCGCGGGTGGTGGCGGTCAGCTGCAACCCTGCGACCATGGCCCGCGACCTCAAACCTTTTGCGGAGGGTTATACTCTCGAGCGCTTGGTGATGGTGGACCAATTCCGTTGGTCTTCCCATGTGGAGGCGGTGGCCGTGTTGAGGAGGCTGGCATGAGTTTGCAGCAGCGGATGTCGTCGCGTTTGAAGCGAGCGCAATATCGCGCCGCGTCAACCGCCAAGGTTGGTTGGTACTCAGCATTCTACATCATGGGTCGCCATATCGTTGGCCCCCTGACGCAACCGGGTGAGGTGCCGCGACCCACGCGATCCGGCGTAAGTTCGCTCGCCGACATGCGGCGCGAATTTGGGCAACTGTTTCGCGAAGAGTTGGCCGATGTCGAGGCCGGCCTTTACAAGATGCCCAAGGAATTCCGTGAGCGGCCCAACCCGTTCCGCCTGCTGACCGATGCTCGTGCTTATCTCCAAGAGGCGCGCGAGGTGGCCAAGCGCTCGTTCCGACAAGGCGGCGGCACCGAGGTGCGCGATATCAGCGACGATGCGCTGCCCACTTACTATCGGCAGAACTTTCACTTTCAGTCCGATGGTTGGCTGTCGGAGAGGTCCGCCGACGTCTACGACACGCAAGTTGAGGTGCTGTTCACCGGCGCTGCCGACGCCATGCGGCGTCGAGCTCTCGCTTTGTTGGCCGCCGAAGTGCAGCGGCTTATAGCTGATGGGCGGACAGAAGCCGATATTCTTGTTGCTGATGTGGCCTGCGGCACGGGCCGTCTACTGAGCGATATGGTAGACAATTTCCCGAGTCTAGGTGTAACAGCGGTGGACTTGTCTGAGCCCTATCTTGAGAAGGCACGGCAAAGTGCTGCAGGCGCCCGCAACGCTGCATTTGTCAACGCACCAGCTGAGAAGCTGCCTTTTGCGGATGGTTCCTTGGATATGCTGACCACGGTCTATCTGTTCCACGAACTGCCACCGAAGGTGCGTCGCGAGGCTGCGGAAGAGTTCGCTCGGGTGCTGAAGCCTGGCGGCCTCTACGTGCATCTCGATAGCGTTCAGTATGGTGACACGAGCATGGACATCCTGCTCGAGACGTTCCCGCGCGCCTTCCACGAGCCCTACTATGACAGCTACTGCGCCGAAGACCTCGCCGCGCTGTTCGGCGAGGTTGGGTTGCATGCCGAGGGCGAGAAGCTCGGCTTTCTGTCTAAGGCTTCGAGTTTTCGGCGCGCTTCTTGAACAACCAGCGCCCGGTTATGAACAAGCCAAGGTGAAATAGCACCGAGCTGCCCGCGCTGAGCGGGATCCGGAACCTGTTCGTTCCGTCTTCAATCAGCGGCCAGATGAACAGGTCGGATAGTGTCGTCAACGCCATGGCCGCTCCGCGGAGTGCGTTTCCATCTGAATAGCCGCCCGCCATCACACCTAGAAAAACGAGGCCGACCAAGAGCACGTAGATGACCATGCAGGCGACAAAGATCCACTTGGCCCAATCCATGTCTACTCCTCAAACATCCGCAGGGCGATTTGCGCGCTCGCGACCGTTTTCTCGCGGTCGCCTTGCCAGCCGCGCGCTTCAACGAACGCGATGCGCCGGCCCACGCGCTGCACGGCGACGGACACTGTGAAGTCTTGGTCACGGCTGCCGCGGAGATAGCTTGTGTGTACGCTGATGGACCGGACTTTAGCGTCCGTCGGTGCTCGAGAGAGAACCTCTAGTGTCGCGCAATATTCCATGAAGGCCGAGATGACGCCGCCGTGCAGGGCACGGATGACGGGATTGCCAATATGCGGCTCATCAAAGGTCAGTGTATAGAGCTGTTCGCCGCCTTCATGGGTGACCTTCGTTCCCAACCACTGACCCATTGAGGATTGCTCCACCAGTCCTTGGGCGCGCGCAACGGTTTCGTCCGAGACGTCGAGAAGTTCGCGTTTCATATGCGGCTCACCTGCGCTGACCGGGTTCCGACCATAAACGTTCCAGCTGCTGTCGCGAGCAATGTTCCGTCCTCTGATGTCGTCTTGCCGCGGACAATGGACACATCATCCATCAGGCCTTCGCAAATCGCTTCAATGATCACCTTCTTGCCAGGGAGCGCTTGGCAGAACGTGTCGGTCTGAAGGTTGATGGTGGCGAGGGGCTGGAACGTGTCCATGTCCGACCACGTGGCCATGCCCATGATCGTGTCGAGAAGAATCGTCATGAAGCCCGAGTGGATCCCATCTCCGTCGAGAAAGTTTTCTGTGGGCGTCACCTCGATCACCAGCTCGCCACGACCGACCCTAAGGGCGCGATAGTTGAGCTGAGAAAACAGCGGGTGCTCCTTCGCAAACGCTGTGCGGATGCCCTCGAAAGCCATCGCGATGCTAGGAGCAAGAGGCTTGGGATCCTCGCTCATTTCGAGCCAAGCTTTTCTTCTTCATACTGAATGCCCCAGCCGATAATCTGCCGCCACAGCGCCTCGGCGAGGGAGGGGGGCATGCCGCCTTCTTCGGCGTGGGCTCGTACCTTGTCGATGACCTCTTGGATGCGCCAAGGCACCGTGGCTTCTGCAGGCGAGCTTTTCAGCTGCCAGGCGCGGTCCACATAGCCCCAGCGCTCAGATAAAAGGTCCACCAGCGCGCGGTCGATGCGGTCGATTTCGGTCCTGACTTCCGTCATGGAAGGGCAGTCTTGGGGTTTCATCCGTCGTCCTTTCAAGCGGACGCGGGGACCTCCCGCGTCGTCACCTCTGCGCCGCGCTCCAAGGTTCGATGCACCGGGCAGCGATCGGCAATCTGCAAAATACGCTGGCGCTGCTCCTCGCTCAAATCTCCGACGAGTTCAATGGATCGGGTAAAGTGATCAACGGGCGGCTCTTTTTCCATCGCCTCGCCAGCGCTGTCGCTGTGCCGCTTCTCATGCTCCACGCGAACACCGACGCGCCGGAGGGGCAGTTTCTTGAAATCAGCGTACATGCGGAGTGTCATTGTGGTGCAGGCGCCTAGAGCTGCCGACAGCAACTCGTAGGGGCTCACGCCGGTTCCAAGCCCCCCTTCGACGGAGGTCGGCTCATCGGCGAGGAAGCTGTGCGGCCCCGCCGTCACTTGGTTCTGGAACTTGCCTTGCCCCGTCTCGCGCACGTCGACGCCCATGGCTTCCTCCGACGAGTCTTCTTCCATGGCTTCGGGCCGCTCGACATACCGATTGGCCCAAGCGGCGATGACTTCTGCGGCATAGGCGGCATCGGCCTTGTTGCTCAGCAGGTGATCAGCGGTGTCGAGGCTGACAAAGCTCTTTGGATGGCGAGCTGCAACGAATAGGTCCGTCGCGTTGCCAATGCCTACGGTATCGTCCGTGGGCGCATGAAGGATCAGCAACGGTTTCTTGAGCGCCGCCGCCGATGCCTGGATATCATGGCGGCCCAAATCATCGAGGAACTGTTTTTTGATGGAGAAGGGCCGCTCGGCGAGCAGAACCGTGGCTTCGCCCTCCGCCTCAATCGCCTCAAGGCCCTCGCCGAACTGATGCTTGATGTGTTGCACGTCCGCGGGCGCACCGATGGTGGCCACAGCTTTCACGCTGGGGATCTCACGCGCCACAGCGATCACCGCGGCGCCGCCGAGCGAGTGACCGACCAGCATGCTCGGCGCTTCATAGTGCTCGCCCAGGTAGGCCGCTGCGGCTTTGAGGTCGTCTAAGTTCATGGTGAAGTTCGTGGAGCCGAAATCGCCGCCCGAACCGCCTAGCCCGGTGAAGTCAAAGCGCAGCACACCGAACCCCGCCGTCGTCAGCGCGCTCGACACGGCTCGGCTGGCGGTCAGGTCCTTCGAGCACGTGAAGCAATGCGCAAACAGCACGAAGGCGCGTGGCTTGCCGTTGGGTAGGTCCAGGCGTGCTGAAAGGTCAGCGCCGCTAGCGCCTGGAAAGCTCAAACGGATAGGTGCGGCCATGATGGGCTTCCTTACCAATGTCGGGTCTCGATGGGGTCATTCGAGACGGCACGCGTCTCAGTTACCCCGCTGGACAGGTTGAATTCTTGGTCTACGATTTTGGGAGTTTCGGGAGGATGGCAATGCCAATTCGTGCGTTGGGTTTTGCGTTTTGGGTCATGCTGCTTGCTGCTTGCAGCCAAGAGGGGTCAGGCGAAGTCGAGCCTGCCGTTGAGCCGTTCTCCGGGCTTGAACCCTTCGAAGGCGAATGGTCGGGTGATCTCAATGTCATGGGTCAGACCTTGCCGCTTCTTTTGCGGGTTGATCCGGATGCCGATGAGCCGGTGGTCCTATTCAGTCTCGCACAGACGCCGGAGCCCATCGTTGCGTCCAATGCCTTCGGGGATGGCACGAGCCTGACCACTGAGTTCAAGTCGATCCGGGCCTCGTATTTAGGCCAGTTGTCGGAGGACGGCGGCCAGCTCGCCGGGACCTTCCGCCAAGGGCCTTTATCGAACGATCTGGTGCTCACGCGCAGCGTCGCTGGTGTGGTGCAGCCTCAGCCCTCCACGGGTGGCAGGCCGCAAGAGCCCTCGGACACGTCGGATTACGAAACGCGCGGGGTCACTGTTCCGGGCGAGCCTCGTTTGGTGGGTACCCTTACACTTCCGAAGGGTGAGGGGCCTTTTCCCGGTCTCGTGCTCATCACCGGTTCCGGACCGCAAGATCGCGACCAGGCCATATTAGGCCACAAGCCTTTCCTCGTTTTGGCTGACCGCCTCGCCCGAGCTGGTGTTGCGACGCTCCGCTATGATGAGCGTGGCGTCGGGGAAAGCGCAGGGAGCTATGAAGCTTCGTCCGTGCGGGAATTTGCTGAGGACGCAGCGCGAGCTCTCGATATCCTCAACGATGTACCGGAAGTGGCGTCCGTCGGATACCTGGGGCACTCCGAAGGTGGCCTCGTGGCGGCCTTGGCCAGTGACGATCCGGATGCGGTGAAACCAGCGTTCATCGTGTTCCTGGCTGCGCCGTTCCAACCCTTTGATGAACTGATCAACGAACAAGTACGCAAGGGCATGCAGGCGGTCGGCCAATCCGGCCCCATCCTCTCGGCGAACATGGCAATCCAGCGCAATATCATCTCAGCCGCGAAAAAAGGCGACACGCCTGAAGAGGCCTGCGCTGCGATCGACGATGCCACAAAGCTCTTTCCGGCAGCGGTGAAGGAAAGTGCGCGTGATCTGTGTACGCCATCATTTTTCGTGGCACTCCGACTAGACCCGGCAGAGGCTTATAGCGCCGTGACTGTGCCATCGCTGGCCCTGTTTGGCAGCGTGGACCAGCAAGTGCCCGCTGAGCCGAACGCCAGCCTCGCCAGTCAATATTTAGGCGACAGCGTCCGTATCGAGATCATCGACAACGCCAACCACCTCTTTCAGACGTCCCAGACCGGTTTGCCGTCGGAGTACGGTGCTTTAGAGGAAACCATGCGCGAGGACGTGATGAAGCTGATTGGCGAGTATACTCTGAGTCAGCAGCCCAATTGATCACTTGATCGCTTCATAGCGGGCCAGCGCTTCCTTGCGCTTGCTGCCGTGATCTACGATGGGACGAGGATAGTCTTTGCCCAGTTCGATTCCTGCATCGCGGAGCACGAAGGGTGGCGCCTCCCAAGGCTTGTGGATGTATTTCTTCGGTAGCTTCGCCAGCTCCGGGCAGTGACGTTTCACATAGTCACCGTCCGGATCAAATTTCTCACCCTGACTGATCGGATTGAAGATCCGGAAGAACGGCGCCGCGTCGGCACCGCAGCCCGCGACCCACTGCCAGCTCGCGGTGTTCGCCGCCGGATCAGCACAGACGAGGGTGTCCCAGAACCAGTCCATGCCCTTACGCCAATCAATGAGGAGGTCTTTGACGAGAAAGCTCCCCACGATCATCCGTACACGATTGTGCATATGGCCCTCATGCCAAAGCTGCCGCATGCCAGCGTCAACGATGGGGTAACCCGTGAGGCCCTTGGTCCAAGCCGTGAACTGATCATTATCATTGTCCCATTCAAATTTTGCGAATTTCTGCATCAGCGGTTCATCGAACATCTGCGGGAAATGATAGGTCAGGTTGTAGCTGAACTCGCGCCAAGCCAGCTCGGACAGAAAGACCTTGCCGTGCTCTTCAGGGACTTCGCCGGCCTCGATCTTGTCCTGCATCTCGCGATACATGGTGACGATGGAGATCTCACCAAAGTGGATGTGCGGCGCCATGCGTGAAGTATCGTCCAGGTCCGGACGATTGCGGCTGTCATTGTAGGTGCTCGGGCCCTGCGTTTTGAGCCATTCGCGCCAGCGCTGGCGTGCGCCTTTCTCACCCGGGGTCCACACGGGCTCGAACCCTTTGGCCCAGTTCGGACGGGTGGGCAGCAGTTCCCAAGCCTCCACGTTGTCGGACTCGGGGACACGAGCGGGTGCCGACAGCTTAGTCACTTTGGCCAGTGGGTTGCGGACGTCACGGGCCTGAACCTGTTTCCAGTAGGGCGTATAAACCTTATACGGACCACCGGTCTTGGTCTCGATCTGCCACGGCTCGTTCAGCAGCCGCCCGTTGAAGCTTTTGACCTCACGCCCATCGCTCAGCGTTTCTTTGAGGGCCTTATCCTGTTCGATCTGCCACGCCATGTAGCGACGGTTCCAGTAAACGGCATGCGCTCCCAGCTCGTCGGCAACCGCCGGAACGATCACACGGGCATCGCCACGGCGTAAGATCAGTACACCACCGGCTTTCTCAATATCTGCCCTCAGGGTGTTCAGCGTGTGGTGCAGCCACCACCGTTGCGCACCGCCCAGCGCAAACGTGCCCGCCACCTCATCATCAACCACATACAGGCAGGCTACAGGCTGACCACGGTCGGCGGCGGCCCGCAGCGCCGGGTTGTCGTCGAGGCGGAGATCTTCGCGGAGCCAAACGAGGGTAGGAGCATCTGTCATCCGCTCCACTTAGCGGATCGCCGGCTGGCGACCGAGGCGTCAGACTGCCTCGGCTAGGCGGCCTTCGCTCTCGTCTGCCAGCGCGTCATCGATCGCGCGTTGCAGGGCCGTCAACGTTAGCGGCTTGTGCAAGATGTGCGTGCAGCCCGCCTCTCGGCAAGCTTGCAAGTACGAAGCTTCCACATGAGCCGTCAGCACTAAGATAGGGACATCGGCCTTCGTGCCGCCCAACTCGCGGATGCGCCTCGTCGCTTCGATACCGTCCATCACCGGCATAGCCACATCCATCAAGACGAGATCGAATGAAGCAGCCTCCATCATATCGAGCGCTTCTTGCCCGTTCACGGCCTCGGTGCAGCGATGCCCGAGCTTGCGCAAATAGGCCTCGACCACCTGGCGGTTTACGCGATTGTCCTCCGCCACCAATATGCTCAGTGAACGTGACTCCTTGGGCAGCGTAGCCATCGCGGTTTCGCCGTGAGGTAGAGATGCCGTGGCTGCTGGTATCGTGACGGTGAACTTCGAGCCTGTGCCCACTTTGGTGTCAGCCGTGATGTTCCCGCCCATCGCCTGGCAGAGCTGATGGCAGATCGCGAGACCCAAACCGGCGCCGCCAGCGTTTTCCGCTAAGCTCTGTTCGACCTGTGAAAACCGATCGAACAGGCGTGGGATGAACTCCGGCGGCATGCCGATGCCTGTATCCTCGACGGACAAGATGAGATTCGCATCGCTATAGCCAGTGCTGATCGCGACGCTTCCTTCATCCGTGTACTTGATGGCGTTGGAGACCAGGTTCTTGACGATCTGCCCATAGCGCGTGGCATCGATCATCAACGCTTCAGGCAGCGTTTCCAAACCATCTGTGCGTATGTCGAGGCGCTTGGCTTGTGTGGAGTGGCTGAATAAAGCCACCGTCTGGAACAGCAGACCGCGCACATCACAAGGCTCGCGGCGCAGTTCAACGGTGCCGCTCTCTAAGCGCTCATGGTCAAGGATGTCGTCGAGCAAACGCATGAGCGAATCCGCTGCGTCACGAGCAATGATCAGCTTGTCCCGTTCCTTCGATAGGTCATCGCTCTGCAGTCCCACCTCAAGCATGCCGCGTATGCCGTTGATGGGCGTGCGGATCTCATGGCTCATGTTGGCCAGGAACGCAGACTTCATCCGTTCGGAGGTTTCTGATTGCTGCTTGGCAGCCTGCAGGTCCCGGATGGCCCCCATCATCTGGCCACGGAATAAGCATGTGCCGAGGTACAGGAACACCGCCATGCTGCTCAGCGCGAGATAGGCGACGGTCCAGTCGATATAGCTATCGCCCACGACGGTGATGGGGCTGTCCTGATGGAACGTCAGCCACAGGTAGGTATAGGTACCGACGATTCCAAAGGTGACGATGCCGCCGATCACATAGCCGGCGAGCGACGTGAAGGCGACCATCACGGGGATCATAAAAATGGCAGCGGATCCGA
>JABSRH010000008.1 GCA_013215175.1 Parvularculaceae bacterium
GCACACGTCCAATTGGGACCTACCCTTCATGCTGGGCGTGGCCTACAAGTTTCGCATTCGCCTCAATTGGATGGGCAAGGACAGCCTCTTTAAACCTCCGTTCGGCTGGCTCATGAAGGCGCTCGGCGGTATCCCCATCGACCGCTCAAAGGCCAACAATGTCGTTACACAGATGATCGAGATCTACGATAAGGCCGACCAACTCGCTGTCGCGATCCCGCCCGAGGGCACCCGGTCAAAAGTCCGTGTATGGAAGACCGGCTTCTACAACATCGCCCACGGCGCGGGCGTGCCCATCGCCTTCGGCTTCCTCGACTACGACCGTAAAGTCGGCGGCATCGGCGGCGTCTACACCACCACCGGCGACTATGACAAAGACATCGAAGAGATCAAAGCCTTCTACGCCGAAATCATCGCCAAACACGAAGCCAAGTACAACGAAAAGTAGGGCACCTTGCAAAGTCAGCTACCTTAGTCTGCTGAGGACGATGAAGAGAATGCTGGCTCAAGTTGGCAATGCCATACCACTATTTAGGACGCAGGGATGATCACCAGGGCTGATCTGGCGGCAATAAAAACCAGGCTGGCCGTCGCAACGCCAGGAAGGTGGGTGTCGCACATTGAAGGACGAGATCATGACTCCGGTTCGAACTTCATCATGACAGGTGTAGGAGCGCGGCGAGGCCCGGACATTGAGTTATCTGGCGCTACGAATGCTGACCAAGACTTCATTGCGCACGCTCATCAAGATATGGAGGTGCTCATTGACGCCTTAGAGCGGTTAATGGAGCAAGCTTAGAGAGGTTCGCCAGTATACAAACGTTTTGTGCTCCCCACGGCTTGACCGTGGGTTCCATCTCCCGACTGAACGCACCGGAGATGCGCCGGTGATGGGTGCCACGGTCAAGCCGTGGCAAGCGCCCTGCAGGCAACATAGACCGGGGATGCGATCGCTGGGACTAGCCCCAAAACCTCTCCCTCGGGAGAGGTCCAAATCTCCGATTTGGGGAGACGGGCACCTCACTGTGATTGATCCGGGATCCATCCAGAAAAAACCGCACACCCAACTTATCCCCCCACCAACCACCCATGCTACAAGCCGTCCATCGGCAGGGCTGGGACGTTCCGGATCGTCAACGGATGCCTGCCGTGGTGCAAAGCTCCGTAGGACGACTGAATCGAGCGTGAGCTTCAAGTTAGGCCGTTCGGTACGTAGTGAGCCTGCATCGCTCTGGCGCTTGGACCCGGTGGGACGGGCTCATGCCGCAGCATTCCCTCATCACACCCATTCGCAGCGGCAACGCGCGCCAGGGCTTCCCAGACTTCTAGAGCGGTCCGCGAAAGCGGATGATCTGCATGCCCCGCGCTCAACTAGCCGGAGGCGATAGCACCAGCAAAGACTCGCTCAAAGAGGCCGCAAGGCCGACAGCGTATCGAAAAGTAGGGCGGCTTGCGAAGCCAGCCGCCAGCTCTACTCAAACAGGCACTTCCGGTGAGAACTGCCCCTGTTTCCGATAACGGAACAAGTAGGTCGGCAAGATCGCATCGAGCGTCTTTGGCGTGATGTCCAAGTCCTTGAACGTCTTCACGCCCGACGCCGACACAATATTATCCGACTTTAGAAGGGTTACCTGATCCCGAGTGATCAACGGTTCCACAAAGGGCAGGATCGCCGCGGTCTCGAAAAACAGTCCCATCGCATAACCCATCAAAAACGGCAGAGGCATCAATGGCCGCTTTCGATCGATGATCTTCAGCATCAGCTGCAAACATTCTTTGAACGTCAGAACTTCGGGTCCGCCCAATTCATAGATGCCGCCTGTGGGTGCTTCGCCGTCGATCAACTTGACCACCGCGTCGGCCACATCGTCCACATATACCGGCTGGAACTTCGTTTTGCCGCCACCAATCAGCGGCAAGAAAGGCGGGAAGGGGAACTGCCGCGCCATGCCCGCAAACTGATTGAAAAAGTCATCCTGCGGACCAAAAATGATCGAGGGCCGCACCACGGTGGCACCAGGGATGGCATCCATCACCGCCTGCTCACCTTCGGCTTTCGTCCGTGCATAGACAGACTTGCTTTCGGCATTCGCACCGATGGCGGACACCTGGACCATGTTGTCGATGCCCAGCTTCGCCGCTTCTTCGGCCACGTGGGCCGCGCCTTGCGCCTGCACACTGTCAAATTTTTGCTTCCCCGTGGGTGCCAGGATACCGACCAGGTTCACCACGGCATCTGCACCGATCAGCGCATCGGTCACCGACTCGCGCACCCGAACATTGGCCTTCACCAACTGGATCTGCCCCACGGCGCCCATCGGCTGCAGGAACACCGCATCGTGCGGGTGCCGCACCGCGGCGCGCACGCGGTGACCGCGCTTGGCCAGCTCGCGCACCACGTGCCGACCGACAAATCCTGAGGCGCCAAAAACCGTGACAAGCTTCGCCATGTGATAAACTCCGCTACGTTGTCCCCGCTAAGGGCCCATGGCCTACAATATGGTGGGCTCGGGTCCAGGCCCCAACGCGCGAAAAAGCGCAGGGGGCGCCACCTTTCCCTTGACGGCCTAGGGGTCAAATCGTATCCCGCGCGCTCGACACCTGCCCAGGTGGCGGAATTGGTAGACGCGCCAGCTTCAGGTGCTGGTGTCCGTATGGACGTGGAGGTTCGAGTCCTCTCCTGGGCACCATTCTTGATCTCGCGGCGCGTGGCGCCTTCGATGGGGCGGGCTGCTCGCCCGGCGACCGGTTGGTCGCTTGGGGCGCAGAGTTCTATCGTAAGCGCGAAGCCTCACCAAGTCCCGGCTTAGCGGTTGATCAGTCGGCGATGAACTCAAACGTCAGGGCGAAGTCGCCCAGTTGCTTGCGCAGCTCGGCAGTGTTGGAGCCAGTGACCCTCGTGATCATCCCTTGCTCAGCGTCTTGCAGAACCTCGACGCTAGCTTTCGTCTCAGTATCGGCAAGCGCGGTCTCGACGACGCGCTGAATGGCTTGCGCTCGCAAGGGCGGTTTGTGGATCTTGCCCACTGCGGTCACTGGCAAGGCTTCCATGACTTCCAAATAGACCGGCGCGGCGGCGCGCTCGGGAATGCGTTCCTTGGCCCAAAGTCGCAGGGCTTCGGCATCGATCTCCGCTCCGGGATGAAGCTGAACATAGGCCGCGGGCAGCTCACCAGCATAGACATCCGGTTGCCCGATCGCAGCGGCCAGCGCCACGGCGTCATGTTCCTCAAGGGTGTTCTCGATCATGCTAGGGTCAATATTATGCCCCCCACGGATGATGACGTCTTTCGATCGGCCGGTGATCCAGAAATACTGATCTTCGTCTTGGCGTCCCAGGTCGCCGGTGTTCAGCCATCCGTCCGAGCTCAGACCGTTATCGGCGCGCTTATGGTAGCCCGGGAAAACGCTCGGGCCGCGGATGACAATCGTACCAACTTCATTCGTGTCACAGAAGCGTTTGATCTCTCCGTGTTCGTCTAACTCGGCACACTGCATTTCGAGGTAGGGCATCCGCAGTCCAATCGAGCCCACGCGCTTCTCGCCACCGAGCGGGTTGGTGGTGGCGACCACGGTACTCTCCGTCAGCCCATAGCCCTCGAGGAGCTCCACGCCCGAATACTCGACGAAGTTGCGAAACAGCTCAGGCGAAAGCGGTGCTGCGCCAACCGCGGCAAACCTGAAGGACGATAAGTCGAGCCCATCGGTTGGAACGGAAATCAGCGCGGAATAGATCGTTGGTACACCCGACATCGAATTGGCACCAAATCGATCGATGACCTGCCAGAGGTTGTCGACGACACCAGGCCCGCGAAATCCCATAGGACTGACCATGATCTGCGCTACGCCCGCCAGCATCGACGCAAGGCCTGTCACAATCACCGCGTTCACGTGAAAGAGGGGTAGGCCAACTACCGCCTTCTCGCCAGCCTCAAAGGGTGTGACCCGTGAAATCGCCCATGCGTTGAAGACTTCATTCTCATGCGTATGAGGAGCAAGCTTGGGCGTTCCCGTTGTTCCACCAGTGTGGAATAACGACGCAATGTCGGATGGGATGAAATCACGTTCGAAGTTCAGCCCTCCATCGGGCTGTTGATCCCGCGCATCCTGGAAACACACAATGGGCTTCCCCTTCGGTGTCTCTGTTGGCCGCGTTGCTCGCGGCATGCCAAAGTAATGTCCGGGGTCCACATAAACCACCGTGGTCACGTGGCTGAGTTCGTCCGCGATGGCGACGAGGGGATCCCACAAGTTGATCGTCGGCAGTGGCGGTGTCGTGACGATCACTTTGGTCTCGGCGGCAATCAGGAGCTTGCGGATCGTTTCGGGTTCGAGCAGCGGATTGATCGCGTTGACGATTCCAGCGGCTTCCGCGCCCCAAATGATTTCCTGTGTCTCTGGCAAATTCGGCAAGATGTAAGAGACGACGTCGGAACTCCCGACATTCAATCCGCGGAAGAGGTTGGCGGTACCGGTGACGCGCTTAGCAAACTGCTCGTAGGTGATGGTGTGCGGTTCTTCAGCAGCCGTCCCAAACGGTAGGAACATGATCGCTGGTAGATCGCCATGGCGTGCTGCAGCATCTTGGATAATGTCAAATGTACTGGTGTGCGGACAGTACTCACGCCATGGTGTGCGCTCAATGTCTTCGATGTCTCGGATCGTTTTGATGAGGGGGTATCTAGACATTTTTTCTCCGCCAAATCCGTGCCAAGGCAGTGCTGACCATCAGGCGCGTTTAGGGTGTCGGCCGGCGCGGTGCGCCGGCCATCGAGAATTGGAAGGCAGGGAGGTCCCTCCAACCCTACTCATTAGAGGCCTTAGAAGTTGAGGCTAAGCTCAACGCCATAGGTACGGGGTGCACCGACGACACACCGCTGAGGCGTTTGCAGGTTGACGGTGCCGTTTAACGAACCGCCAAAGGGCTGATCGAACATAGCGGTGCAGTAGCCTTCGTCGGCGAGGTTCCGGCCCCAAAGCGTAAGGCGCCAATCGCCATCCGCCGCTGCAATGCCCACGCGGGCGTTGAATAGCGAGTAGGCGTCTTGCACCGATTGCGGGTTATTGTTGGTGTTGGCGCCATGCTTCTGTTCAGCGATGATTTGAGCCTCGCCCCTGATGACGTATTCCAGGTGCGTTGCCGCCAATTGATCCGTCCAGTCTATCACGAGTGATCCTTGGACATCAGGTGAGTAGTGGGCTTCGCCGCCGGTTAAGTCTTGCACCGGACCGCCGGGCAACGGTGAAGCGTTTTGGTAGTCCAAGAATTCGGAGTCCAGGAACGACAGGCCGCCATTGACCGTGAGTTCATCAAGCGGTGCCAAAATCAAATCAGCCTCGACACCCTGCTGACGCAGCTCGCCAACATTTCGTGTAATGAAGGAAATGCCGTCAAACGCACGATCTTGGTAATCCTCGAGATCCATGCGATAGGCGGTGATGTTCGCTTGCAGGGTATTGTTCAGCAGCTGACTCTTAATGCCGATCTCGATATTGTCAGATGTTTCCGCACGGAACACACGTTGGTCAGCGGCGAGGGCCGGGAAGGTGCCTTGCGTGTTGAAGCCGCCACCCTTGTAGCCGGTGGAATAGGTCGCAAAGACCATGACATCTTCGGTCGGGAACCAGCTGGCGTTGGCAAAATAGGTGGTCTGACTTTCACTTATCGTCGTAGCAGGCAGTACCTCTGCCCCGCGGATGCTCAGAGCCGTGACGAAAGGGTTGTTCACGGTGCTGGTGAACTCGCCGTCCTTCTCTTCATCCGTCCACCGAAGGCCACCAGTGAAGGCCAGCTTCTCGTGGGGGCGCCACGTACCTTGTCCGAAGAGCGCATAGCTTTGAAGGTCTTGCGAGAAGTCAGCTTCCGCAGCGCCCACTTGTTGTCCAGCCGCACAGGCTTGGGCAGCGCCAATGCCAGCCAAGCCGGCGACAACGGGAATGCAGAACTGAGCGCCGAGGTCTGAGCTATCACTTATCTCGTAGCTTTCATCGTAGTAGAAAGCACCGACCACATATTCGAAAGCTCCACCTGTGGGGGATAGCAACTGTAGTTCTTGGCTGAACGTGCTGTTCTCGAACTCCTGTGCGCGGGGGAACAGTTGAGCAGGGAACCTCAGTGAACTGCCGAAGTTGGTGGCCTCCCACTCTCGGCCCGATGTTATGGAACGAAGCGTATGACCGGAAGCCAGATCATAATCAGCGTGTACGGAGAGCCCCCATTGGGAATCGTCCGAGAAGTCGCGGTGATCTTGATAAATCTCATGGTCAAAGGGGTCTGCCGACGCTGCTAGCAAGCCATCACGGGCTTCCGCGCCAAACAGAGCACCCAACGTTGCCCCAAAGGCAGGCGAAGGGATCGTGTCCGCCAACAGCTCGACAGTCTGCCCGCCGAAATTGATCTCAGAATAGTCAGCGGATACTTTCAGCGTGAGTTGCTCGGTCGCGTTGAAAAGAACCTTGCCACGCAAGACGAGATCGTCCCGGGCGCCAAACTCCTCCCCATTGAGAAGGTTGGTGCCGTAACCTCCGCGTTCAGAATATTGACCGGCTAACCGAACGGCGACGCTGTCCGACACAACACCGTTGAGGACAACATTGGAGTTGTAAGCGTCAAAATTACCTGCGCCTAGTGTCACAGCCGCACTATTGCCGCTGAACGATGGGTCATTCGTCCGAATGTTCAGTGCACCAGCAGCCGTGTTACGACCAAACAATGTGCCTTGCGGGCCGCGAAGAACCTCAACGGCACTCACATCGAGCAGATTGCCGAGGATAGAGCCGGGTCGCGGAAAATAGACGTCGTCGATGAAGACACCGACGGAGGGCTCAATACCGGCATTGCCAACCGAACCGACGCCGCGGATTTGGATCCGAGCGTTTGTCAGCTGACTCGAACTCGGCAGGAGAAAGTTCGGTGAGTAGAGCGCCAGGTCTTGGAGGGTCTGCACGCCAGACTCTTTTATGAAGTCAGCGGAGTAAGCTGAGATGGAAAGCGGGACATCCTGAACATCCTGCTCGCGTTTCTGTGCCGTGACAGTGATGATGTCTAACCGCCCACCTTCTTCGGCCGCCGAGGCGTCGGGGCCATTTTGTGCCCAGGCTGATGGATTCATGACAGCAATTGCTGAGATGAAGCCTACGGACTTTAGAACCGTTTTGTATTTCATTTTGGCCCTCCCTGTTTTTCTGTGATAGTACTCCAACGCAAAGCCAAAACTGCAAACTTATTGGCAATTGGTGGGAATATGCGGAATCCGGAAGCGAAGCGTGGTGGCCCTCACGAGGCTGAGATGTCGGAGGAAGTCATTGAAATTCTACGCCAACATGGCACGCCTAGAGCCTTCAAAAAGAAGCAGCTCGTGGTGTCGATTGGCGATGACTTCGACAACCTGTTCTTGATCGACACGGGGCGTTTTTCCTATTCGATCATGAATGCTCAGGGTGATGTCTACATTTACGGGTACAAAGCCACCGGCTCGACGTGGGGGCTCACCGCGTCACTCACAGGGAAGCCCGCTGCCTTTTCGTTCGAGGCAGTGGAAGACAGTGTGCTGACAAGTGTGCATCGCAACATCCTTTGGTCATTGATCGACACAAATCCTGTGGTGCGGCATGGCCTCATCTTGGGCCTGGGTTGGGCGGTGCGAAAGGCGATCGCCGTCGGGCACGAGCAGATGACCCTCTCTTTGCCGCAACGGATCGCCAACTTCTTGCTCGATAACGCCGATAGCGAGGGCAATGTTGAACTCTCGCAATCCATCCTTGCGCGGAACTTAGGTGTATCCCGTTATGCCTTGGGCAACCACTTGCAAAAGCTGAAACATCGCGCCCTGATCGAGATCGCCTACGGCCGGGTCAAAGTCATCAATCCTACGCAACTTGCGCGGCTGGGCATGCCGTCTTGATAGGGTCTACTAATTGCCAACGCGCTGGCAGTTCTGTCTGCGCGCCACCCTACACTGTCAACTTGGAGTACCGGCGATGTCACGAACATCCATCTTGAGTCTGATCTTCGCCGCCTTCTTGGTTCTCCAAGGGTGCGGCTCAAAGGAAGACGCGACCCTGGCAGACCGGGCGGCCATTACGGATCAATTGGCGCGGTACGCTCAGTCTTGGGATCGAAAAGACGCAAAAGCTGTTGTTGCTCTGCTCACAGAAGATGCAACGTTTGAGTGGGAGTTTTTGCTGGCTGAGGAGCAGCCCCCTCTTGTGACAGGGCGCGAGGCTATTCTTCAGTATGCCCGGCATGCGCATGAAACGCGGCTTGAGGGCCGCCAGTCGCGGCATCACTTCTCCGGACTGGTCTTCGAAGAACTCACGCCGACGGAAGCGCTGACCGAGAATATCTTCGAGGTTACCCATCACGTCCCTGGTCAAACACCGGTCGTCATTGCGACCGGGCTCTATCGCATCAATTGGGTGAAGACCGACGAAGGGTGGCGGATGGCCTACCGCAAACTGTTGGTCGACCGTTAGGCCGCTGCTTGGGAGAGGGGTTCTTTGTGCAGATTAAACACTCGCTGCTTCTTGGTTCGGCGTCTTTTCTGGTCGCGGCCATAGCAGCAGGCTGGGTCAGCGTCGCGTTGACGAAAGCCGGTCTGGCTGGGCCGAAGGGTTTCGAGAGCAGCTTTGAGGCCGTCAACGGCGCTTGGATGTACTCGGATAAAGTTGGTTCTCCGGCGGCATCTCGAACGGAGAGGGCCCGCGTAGCGTTGGGTGGGCCGCTAGCTCTTTCATCCGAGGAAACCATTTATTTTATGGCCTTGGAGGACGATGGGGGTGATCAGCTCACCTCTTCCTGCGATTATCGTATCACCGGCCAATCCTTCGATACACGGTGGTGGTCCTTGACGCTCTATGACAGCGAAACCCAAGTCTTTGTACCGAACGATACCAATCGGGCGAGCTGGAACAGCCGCGCCATTGGATACAACGCCGATGGTTCTTGGACAGTGATGATTTCGAACGAGCAGCAACCTGGCCATTGGCTGCCGGTTCATCAGGAGTCTGATAAACGCTTCGACCTCTTGTTGAGACTGTACAACCCCTCTGCCGAGACCCGGCGTTTAGCTCGTACGCTACCCTTGCCAACGATTGAGAAGGCCCAATGCTGACACGAGCACTTCCCATTGTTGTGATGGCTGTTCTTGTTGGCTCCGCATTCGGAGCTTTGCTGGGTTGGAACCTGACGCTTGAGCGTGTGCCGGTGGCAGTGATGGAGGCTATAGAGGCCAAAATGATCGGCCCAGACCGGCAATGGAACAAGTGTGTTCACGAACGGCAATATGGACCCTTGCCAAGGGTCGCCCGGTCGAACCCGGACAGCATGGTCACCCGTGTTGCCTATGATCTCAGCGAGGGCTCATTAAGGTTGAGAGGGGAGACGTGGGCGGACTATTGGTCCTTATCCGTATACCAGCAAAACACCGACAACGTCTTCGTGATCAATGCCCAGCAGATTCAGGGTCGAACCTTCGACTTCACCTTGTCACCCAGCCAGGATTCTCCGGTGCGTTCACCTTCACAGCGGATCATCTCACCGACGACTAAAGGGATCTTGCTGATCCGCAGGTTTGTGGTGTCGGAGGACGATGTGCCCGCTGTGCATGCGAACCAAGACAGTATGACGTGCGAACTCGTCTAGCCAACGCTTGCGAGAGACTACGGTGACGCCAACAAGTCATTGACCAGATTGCTGCATTGAGCTTCGGTGGACTGATCCCCCTGATCAATCGGCCAAGTGCAATATTGAGAGGCTGGGCTGTCGAACCCGAGATAGGGCCGAACGGGGCGAAGTGCTTCTTGGGCTTTGCGTTCGTTCCCTAAGCTCATGTGGAGCAACGCCGCTTCGAGGGAGGCAGCCACAGCGGATTCCTTCTCCGTAAACGGTGTTTCTGCCAGACATGTCAGCGCGGCCTCCGTTTGGCCATTCAATCTCAGGGCACGAATAAAAACCCACTCATACCAATCAGGATAAGAATAGGGGCGGAGTTGCATGGCCCGCGTTGCTGCCTGCTGTGCGTCGGCGATTCGGTCGGTGAACGTCAGCATGTAGGCATAGATTGCCATAGAATCCGTGCTACTGGCATTGATCTTCAGCGCTGCCTGGATCTGTTCCAGCCCTTGATCGAGGTTGCCGCGAAATAGCTCTAGGACGGCGAGAAGGTTGAGCGCCGGAATGAATTCGGGGTTTGCTTCGAGCGCCTTGCGAGCATAGCCTTCACTGGCAAGCGTTGCTTCCTCGGAGAAGTTCTGCCAACGGAAGAACATGGGGCTGGAATAGGTGTAGCCCATACCAGCGTTGGCACCGGGATGCGCCTCGTCGATCGCCAGCGCTTTAGCGAACGCGGCGCGTGCCAATTGGTTGGCTACGGGCGTTGATTCATTGAGGTAAGCAAAGCCGCGCGTCGTGTGCCGAAGGACTTCGAACGAGGTGGGCTCATATAGTCGGTAGGCTAGCGCCTGCTGTCCGTCGGTCAGGTTTTCATGCACCACCTGCCAGGCCGACTTCGCGAGGCTGTCGAGCGCGGCATTGTGATCAGAAGAAAGACTGTCGACGCTGTTTGTGTCGTTGAGAATTCGCTGCCCATTCGCGTTGTCCAACAAGCGTAGTCCAAACTGTAGCTGATCATCGCCGTTATCCATCAGTGTAGGAATGAGCGTGTGCGTCGCGTTATGCTTTGCCGCGAGGCCTCCGATATCAGACGTACCAGCATCAGTGGGGCCGATGATCACATTGATACCGGGAATAATCGAAACGGCGGAAAGAACAACCTGGCTTGCGTTCTGTGCCAACAAGCTTTCGTCTTCGCTCGCCGTTCGATCGGTAATCGGAAGAACAAGGAGGACCGGCTGCTCTCCAGGTCGCACGCTCTCCTGCAGCATGCACATCGCCGGGTCGTTGTTATCCGCCGCGACTAGAGCCTCATTGCTTTGCGATTGGAACAGGTAGAGTGAACTAAGAAGCGCCATCCCCACCAGCGCCGATGCGGCAATTGACACGGCTGACCGGTGACGGAAGATCAGTTTCTGCCATCGCGACCCAAGAGGCGAACGTTGGCCAGGGTCTGGCGTGCCTTCGCTGCGTTCCTCGTTCTTTGCGCGCGGTGAAGGAGCCTCACCGGAACGAATTTCTTCCGCTAGCTGAAGAGTCTCTTCGCTGGGCTCTACGTCGAGCTCGGCTTTCAAGGCCCTCTGACAGGCTTGGAACTGTCGCAATGCTGCGGCGCGCCCTTGCGTTTTGGCGTAGAGCTGCATCAGCAACCGGTGGCCTGGCTCGTGCGCTGGGTCCGCTTTGACCAGCCGCTCCGCGAATTCGATGGCCTTGTGGGGACTGCCGTCGGTGTCGAAGGATGCTGCCAAGTGTTCGAGCAGCGTCGAAAGGTGTGCGCGGTGTCGCTCAACCAAGGGGGCCGCCCATTCGGCGAAGGGTGTCGAGACGCTGGCTAGTCCAGAGGCAAACTCCTCCCGGTAGAGATCGACGGCTGCCATCTGCTGATCGCGGTCATCGCTTTGCCGCAAGGCATCGAACTGGTCGATGTCGGTGACGAACTGATCGGCTAGCAAGAAGACGTTGTCGCCGTCGGTCCCGATCAACTCGCGATCGTGCTGAGCCAGTGACTGGCGCACACTGCTGAGGGCCTGTCTCAGGCTTTGCCGACCTTGGTCGGGAAAGCGGTCCGGCCAGAGCAATTCGATGAGTTCTTCGCGGTGGGTCGCCTTGTCTTTGTTGGCTGCCAGATACGCGATCAAAGCCAGGCCTTTTCGTCCCGGTTGCACGGCGATGGCGGATCCGTCGACGGCGAACTCTGCTGGCCCGAGAAGGCTGATCGTCAATGGCGTCTTCGGCATGGGGGCAACCTACGCCGTCACTCCGGATCATAGCCACCACAAAAAAGCGGCTCGAAGCGCGAAAAATGCCCTGTTTTACGGCTTTTTGACGCCCGTTGACGGCGACCTCACGGCTCCTTCTCCGCTCTCCTGACGGTCGGCAGCGCAGATGGTCCCCAGCGTTATGAAGGAGAGAGACGCATGACCATCGAGGCGATCCTGTTTGGCGGCCTTCAAGTTCTGGGCGGCATTCTGCTCGCGGATTTCATCAGCGGCGTCATCCACTGGCTTGAAGACACCTATGGGCAAGAAGATATGCCCGTGATCGGCAAGAGTGTGATTGAGCCGAACATTCGGCATCATTACGCACCGCTCGATTTCGTGAAGGCGAGCTATTGGATGCGCAACCGTGCGGTCCTGGTGATTGGCGCCTTCTTGTTTGCTCTGTTCTGGGCGCTGGGCGCCATCAACGCCTTCACCGTCACGTTCCTAGTGGTCGGAAGCCAGGCGAACGAGTTCCATCGTTGGGCGCACATGCCTTCGGGGCAAAGGCCCAAGCTGGTCGCTTGGCTGCAGCGGGCGAAGATCATTCTCACGCCGCAGCATCACTGGGCTCATCATCGCCGCCCCTTCCGCGTCGCCTATTGCACGGTGACGAACGTGCTCAATCCAGTGTTGGACCGCGTCAGGTTCTTTCGCGGCCTCGAGTTTTTGATCGGCCTCACCACGAAGGCTAAGCCTCGCGAAGATACCGGCAAACCTCCTACTAATACCCACGCTGCCGCTTAAATGCTGCGCTGGTGCACTGAACAATCTGTGTAAGTGCACTAGGCAGCCTGGATCAAACTAAGCTAAGCCAAAAGCCTTTAGCGCCTGCAGAGCAATTAGAGGTCCCCCTGACTCCTGAACGAAGTGACCACCGTCGGCAATCTCGAGCGGTTCAGGACAACCTTTGATCATCGTCCGCATCGGGTTCATCACGTCCGGACCTAGCATCTTGTCTTGCATGCCGATGGCCATGAAGCTCTCGCCGTTCCAGTCCTGCGACCAGAACTGCGCCGCCTTTTGTGATGTCGCGACGCCTGGCGTATCCATCGACGTCGCGATCAGGTGGGGAAACTTGCGGACACCAGCCTTGTAGCTGGCGTCAGGAAACGGCGCTGCGTAGGCCGCGGCTTCAGCATCACTGATGATTGGCTCGTTCTTCTGCATAATGAAAGCCACGGCCACGTCATCGCTAGCCGTGATATCAGACTTCCACGCTTCAAAGGCGGGACTATTGACTGGCCCAGCCATAAGGCCCGTGTTCATGATCAGTAGACGCTTGAAGCGCTCAGGCATTTCCATGGGCAGTGTCAGACCAAGCACGCCGCCCCAATCCTGGCAAACCAAGGTGATGTTGCGCAGGTCTAATCGCTCAATCAACGCGAGCATATATTTTCGGTGAAAGTCGAAGGTGTAGACATTATCGTCGACCGGCTTATCCGAGCGACCGAAACCGAGCCAGTCCGGCGCAACCACGCGCACGCCAGCAGCGACAAACGTAGGAATCATTTTCCGGTAGAGGTAGCACCAACTGGGCTCGCCGTGCAGACAGAGAAACACTTCCTCCGCATTCGGATTCCCCTCATCGAGATAGTGACCGCGAAGGCCGTGATAGCCGTCAATGTCATCGATATAGTGTGGAGCGAAGGGAAAGTCGGGCAGGCTTTCAAATCGATTGTCGGGTGTGCGGAGGGCTTTGATCATGGAGAAAAAGAACTCAATTAGGTCGAACGACCAATAATTAGGTCACTTGACCAAGGCTGTCAATGCCCAGCCAGCACTGCTATAGCAATAGCCCCCACCGCAGAGCCCTAAAGGGAGTGAAGGTTATTCAGACCAAGCCGATTTCACCCAAGCAACGCCAGATCTTAGAGGCGGCTCTCGCTCTTCTGAGTGAGGTCGGTGGCACCGGTCTGTCGATGCGGAAGCTGGCTGAGCGAGCCGACATGCGGCTTAGCAACGTGCAATACTATTTCCCGTCAAGGGATGACGTTCTCAGATCGATGGTGCAGCTGTATTTTGAGGAGTGTACAGATAGTATCCATGAGCTGACCGCCGCTTCTGATGCAACCACAACCGAGGAGCGTTTGAGGTACCTCGTCCGTCTCGGGCTGAGTCATGGCGAAACGCTTTCTGAAATGTGTAAGATATTCCGAGAGCTGTGGGCTGTCGCTGGCCGCAACGAAGCTGTCCACGATTGCCTCATGGACTATTACCGAGGCTTCGCGGACGTCGTTTCCATTTTCATCGTGGGCAGAGAAGTCGCTTCTTCTGTCCACGAACGGGTAAAGGCCATCCTCATCCCTTACTTTGAAGGCTATTCCATCGCCGCGCCGTCACTGTCGCTATCCGTGGACGAGGTTGAAGACATGCTTTTCGACATGATCATGCAGAACATTCTATCCAATTAGAACGGAGCAAAGCCGTCCGGTTTGGCGAGCGGCGTGCTCCAGCGGGTGCGGGCATCCACGTCATGGCCGCCAAAGCCCGGCGGTGGCGTCTGGCCCTGGTCGCCATAAAGCCAAAGCACCAGGTTCGAGCGCTCGCCGCGTGTGATGGGCTTGGACGCATGCGGAACGTCACCTCGATGGATGACCGCAACACCCGGTTCAAAGGCGTAGTCAGTGACCTCGCCCGTCTTCCGATTGAAGAAGCTCACGGCAGAACCAGTGTAGTCTTCATCTGGAAGGTTCAAATTGATATTCAGCGTCGTGGATGAAGCATCCGTATGGGGACGAAGTGATGTGTCCTTGTTCGGCTGCCACTGGATCGAGAACCCAAACGTTTGATTGTCGTATCCGGTGACCTCTGGAAACAGCAGCCGAGAGATAGGCCGCATAAAGCGGTCCATCAGGTCCTTGTAGAACCTCTGGAACGCTGGCGCTGCGAGATAGCCTTCAGAACGAGGGTCGAGCATGGCGCCTCCTCGATTGAGAGCGATGCCATAAGGCGGCCTCAGCGGAATGTCCGCATGGGCTGTTTTGTCCAAGTAGGTGCGTAGGCGGTGCAGTTCGGCTGGATCAAACAGCTGTGCCTGATAAACCCCGGGTAGCACTTCTTGCCATTGTTCGGCAACGGCCGCTTCGCTGTCAGGGGTAGCCCAAGCTGCATCTACGGCGGTTCTCATTTTGTTATCGTACAGCGTGCGGTCTAACGTCAGCGACGGGTCACCATGGTCAGCTTCCCACTCTTGCCAGGCTGTTTCGAGCAGGCCTTTGTTATGGTTCCAGAACTGATGGACTGACGGAGACCGCGCGAGCATCGCCTCTCGCGTCGGTTTCGGTAGGTCGTGTACACGGTTCAATGCGCATTGAGCCATTGTCTTTGCTCCGGTCAGGCTGATGCCGTCAGCATCGTGATGACTTCATCGATGACTTGGACCAGCTTCTTGTTCTTGGTGTTGTCCAAGGCATCAGGGTGCGGGGTGCCAAATTGTCGGCGGTCATTGTCAAAGTAGCGTCCCGTGATACCGGCGAAGTCGTCGCTCAGCGCAGCACGCTGCAGGATCTCGGCGCCGATGCCGAGGTCGTGGCCTGCTGATCCGTAGGCTTCTTTCACCATCTTGCTGCCGAGGAAGGAGGCGGGGTTGATCGCGACTACCGATGGTCCGTCCGTACCCAGCCCCTGCGCCAGGTCGAAGGACCACATGGTGATGGCGAGCTTGCTTTGCGCGTAGGCATCGCTATCGTTCAGTGTACGCTTGCCGAGAAGGGCATTCAAATCAACTGGCGCTTGTGCTGCTGACGACAGATTGATGATGCGGCCCTCACCACTCATGACGGGCAGCAGCCGCCTCGTCAAAACGTACGGTGCAATCAGGTTGACGATGAAGCGCACGTCAAAGCCTTCTGGCGTCACCGGCGTCGGTGTCTTGAACACGCCTGCATTGTTGATCAGGACATCGAGTGATGTCGTCTCAGCGGCCACCGCCTTCGCCAGAGCTTCGACGTCGGCCAAATTTGAAAGGTCCGCACGCAGCGTTTTTACCACAGCGCTGGGTGCTTCTTTAAGGACCGTGGCCTTGGCGGCTACGAGTTTGTCTTCGCTTCTGCCGTGAAGCAGCAGCTCGTGACCGTCGGCGGCCAGTCGCTTCGCGGTTTCAAGGCCGATGCCATCAGTGGCGCCAGTAAGAAGAATTGTCTTGGTCATGATGAAATCCTGTTTGGTGTCTTGTCGTTTCTTGAGAGGACGCACGGCTAGTTGTAACGAACCAGCGTCCGGCTTTCGATGCTTTGGCGTGGCCTGGCGGCGTTTTCGTCCCCAGGCAGATCAAGGGCGCTATGGGCTAGGTGAGGCCGGCCCTTGCTGTCATAGATATTGAAGATCACGGCCTCGTCAGGGGTCATCCGTGATCTGAAAAACCATTCGTGTGCTGTATTCGCGGCAACGCCAAGGATCTGGCCAAATCGGTCAGGGTAGATGAGGCCAATGTCCATCCAATCCGTTGGCACCATTGACTGCGGGCGAATGAAGCCAAGGGGCGACGACTCGATCACAGCCCCGATGGGGCGCCACACGTTCACGAAGCCGAACCCTGATTGATGGAAGTCGGTCGATCGTTCTGCCCCAATAATATCGATCAACCGTTGTTCGGCACCCGCACGATTGTAGTCATTGTGCACATTACGAGCAGGTCGGCGCACGGCGTCGGGATCATCGATCCGTACCGTATGGTCAAAGACGATGACTTCAGCAGCACCGATTTGGTCCTTTAGAAGCCGCTCGAGCTCATCGTCGTAGACAGTCTGCCAAGATGTCGAGCTGTCAAAACTCTCCACTTGGCTCGGCTCATCAACGAAGCGGATGCCGTCGGTTTCGAAATCAGGCTGGAACTGACCATCGCGGATGTCCTGCACGCTGATCGCATGGGTGAGCAGTTCCGGTGACACCAGGTTACCAGCGATGCCATCGACGTCAAAGCGGAACGCCTGCGGGGCATCGCTTTTGATATGGTAGTTCACGCTGGCTGGCACGGACACGGCGAGGCTCCCTTCGAAACCGCCAAGCAGGGACTGCTCGGCTCCAGTCCTAGCTAATAGGTCGCTGAAGCCTTATAAATGGGCCAATCAGATAATCAGTTTTTTGATATTGGATATAATTGACATGGATACGCAGGCACTGAGGCTGTTCGTCAAAGCGGCTGAGCTGCTGAACATCAGCGCGGCGGGGCGCCAGTTGGGTCTGTCCCCCGCGGTCGCTGGCGCGCGGTTGTCCAAGCTCGAGAAGGAGGTCGGTGCGGACCTGCTTCACAGGTCGACTCGCAAAGTGTCTTTGTCCTTGGAGGGGATCGAATTTCTTCCCTATGCGAAGGAAATCATTGCTCAGGAAGATGCCGGGCTGGCGGTGCTAGGTCGGGGAGATACGGAGATCCGAGGCACTATCCGGTTCGCCTGCTCCAGTACCTTCGCGCAGCTCTACGTCATGCCGGTGTTGCCTGAGTTTCTGGAGCGATACCCCTCCGTCAACTTGGAGCTCAAGCTGTCTGACACCCAGGCCGATTTGATCGAGGGCGGCTTCGATCTGGCGCTGCGCAACTTCGCCGTGGCGGATAGTTCTCTGATTGGGCGAAAGCTCGCCGATGACACCCGCATCCTCTGTGCGTCTCCGGATTATCTCAAGAAGCATGGCACGCCGTCCACCCCCGATGATTTGAGTGATCACCAATTGCTGGTATTCATGAACGCCAAGGCACGGCATCTTCGATCAGCATCAGAACGTTCGTGTACCTATCCGCCACCGGATGGGCGCAACCGAGTTGTCTGTGATGACGGTACCAGCATGCGCCTCGCCGCAACGGCAGGGGCGGGGATAGCGATGGGATCGCTTTGGAGTCTCCACGGGGACCTCAAAAAGGGTTCCTTAGTCCGCGTCTTGCCCGAATACGAAGTGACCGACGGTTCGGCCATCTGGCTCGTCTATCCAAAGTCAAACGTCCTTACGGGGAAGGTGCGCGCGTTCATCGATTTTCTTGTCGACGTGGTAGGAACCCCGCCGCTATGGAGTCGATAGAGCAGGGGCGATGAACCCTGGCGAAGTCAGTCTCCGGCGTAACTATTCGGGCGGCCGCAACGAACGAATAGGTGCTCGGGGAGGAGCGCGAAGATGAACCAGCCAACGGAACAGTTGGGCACCACCAATGCCAGAGATGCCGACGTTGCGTTGATGCAGATGATTGCGCAAGGCAATGAAAAGGCGATGGAAAACCTGTATCGTAAGCATCAATCCGCTGTCTTCGCCTTCGCGATGAGCCGCATTGGCGACCGCTCCCAGGCTTGGGATGTGGTCCACGACGTCATGGTGGATGTCTGGCGCAAGGCTGGCAGTTATTCCGGCAAGGCTTCGGTTCGCACGTGGGTGCTCACGCTCACCCGGAATAAGGCTATTGATCGATTGCGCCGGGGTGTGCGGATGGATTATGGCGACGACGGGCTCGACCTTGTTTCCGATGCACCATCACAAGAGGATGATCTTCTCGCTGAAGAGCAAGCGAAGCAGGTTCGTGCGTGCATGGACCAATTGCCGCCGAAACGCCGCGGCGTCCTCCACCTCGCGTTCTTCGAAGATCGCACGTACCCGGAGATTGCTAAGATCGAGGGAATTGCTGTCGGTACGGTCAAATCGCACGTACACGATGCAAAAAAAGCCTTGGCTTCTTGCCTGAAGGCTCTGCTCGACGTGGTGACCGGCTAGTTCCGCTGAACGCTTTCCACGAGATCATCGGCTTCTTCGAGGGCGGATTGCACCTCCTCCAATGTCCCTTCCCGCGTAGCAGCAATCTCATAAAGACCGAGTGCAGATGGTCCGCTCACAAACGTTGCATCCACTGACAGCAACAGGGCACGAATATCCGCCTCGGTAGCTTCCGGTACAAAGGCCACGGTGAGGGTCGGTCGCTCTTCGGTGCTCCCTGCCGTCTGGTAGGTGGCATCGTCTTTCACTGGCGCTGTGGTGAACAGCGAGCCTGCAAACTGGACTGTCAAGGCGACGAGCGCGATGGAGGCGGCGAGCTGCCAAGGGGCCACACGCTTTTGGCTCCACCACGGGCCATCAATGACCGTTGGCGCGGCTTCCCGATCGGCTTCGATCGTCCGCTTGACCCGTTGCCAAGCGAAGTCGTTGAAGGGCTCTTCTTCGGGCTGAGCCAGGAGGATCTTCTCAGCCAAGGCACGATCCTGGTGATCTTCTGGCGTCGCATCAGCGGGCAAGGGGCGTCCCTCCCGGATGTCGCGGAGATGGTCTTTCAGGTCAGCCACGGGCCCTCATTTCAGCTCAGAGTGTATCTTCTAGGGTTCGTCGTGCGAAACACCCAAAAGGTTCATGCGCGGGCCTCATTTTTTCGGCTTGGCCTCTGTTAGGGGACGTTCATGGTGGTCTTGGCAGCTTTGCTCAACGTCGCGGCTGGCGCTGCGCCCGTGAGCTTGCCTGTCGAGCTCGGCGGTTTTGCGCGCCTGCGTTACGAGCTGAGTGACGCCGACAGCGCGCCGGAACCCAGCGACGCCCTAACCTTAGCCGTGAGAAGCTTCGCCGTTTACGAGCCCAGCCGGTCGTGGTCTTTCCTGGCGGAGGTCGAGGCTGTGGGCGTCCTCGCTGGCGAGTTTGATGACGGCGAGGGCCTGCCGGATGGCACCGTGCCGATCCCGGACCCGGCGGCGTTCAATCTCAACCGGCTCTATGTCAGTTATCGCCCGGACGACCAGACCTTCGACGGTGGAAGAGCAGTGGTCACTTTGCCCTCGGGCCTTTCTGTCGATTTCAGCATCGTCGACGCCGTGCAGCGGCCGGCCGGCTTGCGGCGCACGCCGCAGCACCTGGGCGGATCCGCAACGTTTTTAAAGACAGAGGTCCCGACGCGGGCGGGCCTCCTCCACGGCTTCCGCTATGATCTCCAGTTCGGTGAGAACGGCGTGCCGTCGGCCCTGCCGGCGGGGCGCTCGGTGACCTATGGCGCGGGTCTCGATGGTCGTTGGGGCGGCGCGCCGTGGGCTCTGCGCTGGTCCTTCGCCCTGGCGCAGCAAGCAACGGACGATGACCGGCCGGGGCTCTCAGGGACTGCGCCCTACGGCAAGGCCGAGCTCGCGGTGGAACGCCAGCGCACCGACGTCATCTGGCGCTATGAGCGCTTAGCAGGTGGCAACGCACCATTTCGAACACCGCTCGCCACGCTCCATCGCTTTCAAGGGTTTGCCGACGTCTTTCTGGTGACGCCCAATCAAGGGGTTGAGGACAATTCCCTCGAGATCCGGCACCGCCTGGGTCGCGTTGGCCCCATGCGAAGGGTTGGTGGTTTTGTGCGTGTGCACGACTTCAACGCCACCGAAGGATCGGGCGATCTTGGCCACGAGATCGATGTGGGCGTCGCTGGCTCCTTTAGAGGCGTGCGGTTTTCGCTTCAGCGCGCCCAATATTGGAGTGATGGCTTCGCATCAGACACCGAGCGCTGGTTTTTGACCGCCGGCCGTAGCTTCTAAACCTTTGGGGGTCGTCGAACGACTAAGCATCATGACTGATCCCAGCGTCGCCTTCTTTCGCTTCGTTCGCCGTGCCTGGCAGTTGCCCCTGCTGTTGGCGCTGGGTGCGCTTGCTGCTTGTGAGAGCACGACATTATCGCTTGCGCCGCTGAATGAGATCCTGGCCGACCTCGACGATGTCGTGGCTGAAAATGAGATCGTCGTGCTGGCAGAGACGAAAGACGCGGCGCAGACGTTGGCCATGAGATCTCGACCGCTCGGTTATCGTGTGCGGACGACGGAGGAGCTCACAGCGCTGGGTATGACGCAGCTGGTGCTGGATGTGCCGGCAGGCCGGACCGCGATGCAGGCCATCGGCGAGCTTGAGCGCTTGGCCCCAGGGATCACCGCAGGCGCGAACCATGCCTACCGCGCCCAGGGCGTCGCCTCGCCGCGCACCTATGCGGCCGAGGCGATCGGTTGGGCCAACGCAAGCTGTACGATGCGCCATCCTGTGGGTGTGCTGGATAGCGGTGGTAGTTTGGAAAGCGGCGCCCTAAGCGTCACGGATTTCACTGGTGGTCGTCCTAGTGCGGATGACCATGGTGCGGAAATCGTTCGGCAGCTTTCAAGCCCAGACCTCTTCACCCAAGCGCAAGTCCATCTCGGTGTAGTAGTCAGGAACTCGGACGGTGCCGCGGGAGAAGCGGGTGTCGATGACCTCATCCGTGGCATTGATGGCTTCCTGGCGCGGGGCGTGCGGATCATGAACGTGAGCCTATCGGGTCCCTACAACATGCTACTCGACCGCGCCGTACAAAGAGCGTCGCAACGCGGTGCGATCATTGTGGCGGCGGTGGGGAACGATGGGCCGCAAGCAAAGCCGCGATACCCCGCAGCCTTTCGGCAAGTGATTGCTGTGACGGCGGTCGATGCCGCTGACCAGCCTTACCAGCGGGCGGTGCGCGGGCGGCATGTGGATGTGGCCGCGCCCGGTGTTCAGATCTTCATCGACTACAAGGACGGCCTTTATAGAACGGGTACGTCTTACGCTGCTCCCTATGTCACCGCGCTTCTAGCGGCGGGTGAGCAACACCCTGTGTCGGTTCGTGAGGCGCGGAAGATGATTTATGCCCGGACGGATGATCTTGGTGCAGAGGGCAGGGACGCCATTTACGGTGTCGGCCGGTTGAATGCACAATCCGCCTGCCAATAAAATACGCCTGTAGGGTGCTGACGATTCAACATTTTTCGACCAGTTAGAACTTTTTTCACCCTAACACCCAACCTCTCCACCTTCTCAAGCGACTTCCCTTTGTTCCGCCACTAGGCGGCTTCAAAAATTCGTAAGAGGACTAATCATGACCCAAATCTCGAATGGAAATCGCTCTACCGTATACGGTAAGAAAGCAGCTCTCATGGCTGTAGCCAGCACGCTAGCGCTCGCCACTTCGGCCTACGCTCAGACGGAAACCATCGACACAGATGGCGCCCTCGTTAGCAAACCAGCTGACGCTGACGTGCTCGTCGCTGACGCGCCAGCGGTGGTGATCGACGCCAATGACGTGGTACTGACCAACGCTGGCCGTCTCGCCACGTCAGGTGTCACCCAGACGATCCAAATCAATGACGGCACCACCGACACCATGGTGAAGAACCAACAAACGGGCGAGATTGTTGACTTCTCCCGTGCGGTCGATGTGCGCGGCGACAACGCCACGGTGGCAAACGCGGGTCTGATCGGCGCGACGGGCGATCAGCGCAACGGTGTGATCTACACGAACGATACTGCCAACGGCTTCACCATCCAGAACCAAGCCCCTGGCTCCATTGATCCGGGTTCGGTCTATTCAGGCGCGGCGATCTCCATCTCGCTCGACCCCAACAACCCCACAGAGGGCACGATCACCAACGCTGGTAGCATTGCTGGTCGCGGAAACGCGGGCGCCGGTACGGGCCTAGCAGGCGATGGTATCCGGTTTGAGACGGTTCGCGCGGGCGGTGCCCTTGGCGTCAACGCGGGCACGTTCGAAGGCGATATCACCAACGCTGGTACGATCTCGTCAGACGGGGCCAACGGCACCGTTGCAGGCATTCGCTTCGTGAACGGTGTTTCTTTTGATGGTCGCCTCACCAACGAGGTCACTGGTGTGATCTCAGGTACCCAGAACGGCGTCTATTTCGGTAACGCGATCCCAGCGGGCGGCGGTGATTTCTCGAACGCCAACCTCGACAATTTCGGCACGATCTCCTCCGGTAGTCGTGCACTGAACATTGATGGCGATGGCCTCACCGTCATCAACTCAGGCAGCATTCTCGGCACAGGCAACCAGCGCAATGGTACGATCTACGCTGACAGCACGGCGCAGAATTTCCGCATTGCCAACAGTGGTTTGATTGACGCCGGTGTCGGCAACCAAGGCGCTGCATTCTCGGTCGAGCTGACCTCGACGGGCAATGATTTCACCATCGACAATAGTGGCCACATCTATGGTCGCGGTCAGGCCAGTGCGGGCGCAGCGACGGCAGGTGACGGCCTACGCTTTGAACGGACGCGGGTCGGCGGCGCCCTCGACGGCACAACGAGCGGCCTCTTCACGGGCGACATCATCAATAGCGGCGTGATTGCATCGGAGTCGGCCCAAGGCACGGCTGGCGGCATCCGCTTCGTGAACGGCGTTTCCTTCAGTGGTGAGATCAACAACAGTGGCACGATCAAGGGTGTGCAGAACGGTCTCTATTTCGGTAACCCAACGCCAGCAGGCGGCGGCGACTTCACGGGCGCAGTGGTCAACAACACAGGTACCATCAGCTCAGGTAGTCGTGCACTGAACATTGATGGCCGTGGCCTGTCGGTAAACAATGACGGCTACATCCTCAGCACGGGCAACCAACGCAACGGTACTGTCTATGTCGATGGCACAGCAAACGCCTTCACCGTCAACAACCGCCTCGGCGGTGTGGTGGATGCGGGCAAGGGCAACAACGGCTCAGGCGTTAGCATCCAAGTCGGTGCCGCCGATGGCGCGACGCAGACGTTCTCGCTGAACAACAAAGGCACCATCGCCGGGCGTGGCGACAGCCTCCCATCAGGCGAAGCAGCTGGCCTTCGTTTGTTCGGCGGCGCGGCCAACACCTCCGCCGCGGCCAACATCACCAACACGGGCAAGATCTCCTCGGAAACGTCCGCAGCCGTCCTGATTGAAGGTGTTGATTTCACCGGAACGTTCACCAACGGCGGTGAGCTCTACGGCCCCCGCGCCTTTGATGCCAGCGCGGCCACAGGCGGCGTGAACTTCGTGCAAGTGGGCGGATCGCTCAAAGGCTCCTTCGAAGGTTCAGGCTTTGCCGACAGCATCGAATTTGCGGGTGGTCGCTTTGGAGGTGAGGTCAACCTCAATGGCGGTGATGACATCTTTACACTGATCAGCGATGCCCTGAGTGGGGGCACGACGCGGATCGACTTTGGCGATGGTTCGGACACGTTCGCGTTCAGCCTCGACGACTTCGACGCCACCTTTGCCGAAACAGGCGCCTTCGCAGGTATCCTGGAAGCGACGAGTTCAGCCGGAACTGTCAGCCGGTTCGTTCTTGCCAACATCGAGAACTTCTCAATCGATGGACGGCTCGTTTCCTTTGCGAACCTCGATGGCGTCATCCCAGTGGGGGAAGTCCCGATCCCCGGTGCACTGCCGCTCTTTGCCGGGAGCATCCTAGCAGGAGCTTGGGCACGTCGCCGTCGCCGCGCTTAGTGGCTTGATGGTCGACCGCTGGGGGAGCGGCGTCGGGAAACCGGCGCCGCTTTTACGATGAGTCAGCTTACAGAGTATATGATAGAGGCAACCTAGGACGCAGGCGCTTACTTTTTGCGGTGCAGGCGCCAAGACGTGAAATGCGCCGACACCAAAATGACACCGCCAGCAACCGTGAGAGGCACTTCAAAGTCCTCAAGCGCTTCGCTCAAGACGGGAGCAAGGAGCAGGCCGAGGCCGATCGCCAGCACACCGGCGAAAGGAACCACAAAGGCGTCGTTGCGGCGCTGAAACATGGCCCAGAGTGAGACCGGCACGGCGGAGAACGCGAGCAATTTATGCAGCCACTCTGCCTCGGCCGCGACACCAATAACCGGCAAGACCGCCGCGAAGCTTGGCAACAGAAGGCAGTGTGCCAGGCACAGGCCGGCAAACCCGATGCCCAAAGGGTCAGCTGCGTTCTTGGAGGCCGAGGGCGTGGTCATGGGCCAATCTTTCTCTAACATGCTGCGACGCGGCGCGATATATTGTGACGCCCGTAGCACGTTGCAACGCTGGGTGCGATCATATTTGTCGCTGCCAGCGGCCGCTGTGATCGCCAGGCCCTGGACCAAAGAGAAAGGGCCCGCCATACGGCGAGCCCTCCCCTCCCTAGACTGCCAGTTCTCCTAGGAGAACTGGTTCATCGTATTGTCGGCGCCGCCGGCTTTCAGCGCAGCATCGCCAGCGAAGTACTCCTTGTGGTCGTCGCCGATATCAGAGCCCGCCATGTTCTGGTGCTTCACGCAGGCGATCTGTTGACGGATCTCTTCGCGCTGAACGTTGAGCACGTAGCCAAGCATCGCTTCGTCGCCGAAATAGCGCTTGGCCAAGTTGTCCGTGGACAGCGCAGCCGTGTGATAGGTTGGCAGCGTGATCAGGTGGTGGAAGATGCCAGCGCGCTTCGAACCATCGCGTTGGAAGGTGCGGATCTTCTCGTCAGCCTCTTTTGCCAAGTCTGTTTCGTCATATTCCACCGACATCAGCTTGGCGCGATCGTAGGCTGACACGTCTTTGCCTTCTTCGCTCCATGCATCAAAGACCTGCTGGCGGAAATTCAGTGTCCAGTTGAACGATGGCGAGTTGTTGTAGACCAGCTTCGCGTTCGGGATCTCCTCGCGAATGGCATCCACCATCGAAGCAATTTGCTCGACGTGAGGCTTCTCGGTCTCGATCCACAGGAGGTCAGCGCCGTTTTGCAGCGACGTGATACAGTCGAGAACACAGCGCTCTGCGCCGGTACCTTCTTTGAACTGGAAGAGGTTTGAGGCGAGGCGCTTCGGACGCATCAACTTGCCGTCGCGTTTGATGACAACGTCGGATGGATCAAGCTGATCAGCGGTCACTTCCTCACAGTCGAGGAAAGCGTTGTACTGATCACCGAGGTCGCCAGGTTGGCTGCTGTAGGCAATCTGCTTCGTCAGACCAGCGCCAAGCGAGTCGGTCCGCGTGACGACGATGCCGTCTTCCACACCCATCTCCAAGAAAGCATAGCGGCAAGCGCGCACCTTGGCGAGGAAGTCTTCATGCGGAACGGTCACTTTGCCGTCTTGGTGGCCGCACTGCTTCTCGTCAGAGACTTGGTTCTCGATCTGCAGGGCGCACGCACCAGCTTCGATCATTTTCTTGGCGAGCAAGTAAGTTGCTTCAGCGTTGCCGAAGCCAGCGTCGATGTCAGCGATGATCGGCACAACATGCGTCTCGTGATTGTCGACGGCTTGCAGCAGCTCTTTCTCTTTCGCGCTGTCACCAGCGGCGCGAGCGGCGTCGATCTCGCGGAACATGCCGCCAAGCTCACGGGCGTCAGCTTGCTTCAAGAACGTGTACAGCTCTTCGATCAGTGCAGGAACAGACGTCTTCTCGTGCATCGACTGGTCAGGCAGCGGGCCAAACTCAGAGCGCAGAGCGGCAACCATCCAGCCCGATAGGTAGAGGTAGCGGCGCTTCGTCGAGCCGAAATGCTTCTTGATCGAAATCATTTTCTGCTGGCCGATAAAGCCGTGCCAGCAGCCCAGTGACTGGGTGTAGTTGGCGGGGTCAGCATCGTAGGCAGCCATGTCTTCGCGCATGATTTTCGCGGTGTAGCGGGCAATATCCAGGCCCGTTTTGAAGCGGTTCTGGGCCCGCATGCGGGCGACGCTCTCGGCGCTAATGCCGTCCCACGTTCCGTCGTAACTTTTGATCAGTTGAGAAATTTCATTGATATCAGATTGATAGGTCATGTCGGCTGGTCCTCGTTGGTGATCTGCGAAAACTCTACGAGGGCGGAGGTAACGGTCCGCTCAAGAGATATGAACAACAAACGAGTAAGGAAGTACAACTTTACAAAATCAGAAGGTCATGTTGTAAAGTTTGACAGGGAGCCGTTATGTCTTCGTCAGCTAAACGATCACGCGCCACCTATATCGGGCCGCGCCTGCGTCGCCTCCGGCGCGAGCTGGGCATGACGCAGGCCCAGATGGCGGACGATTTGGAAGTATCCTCCAGCTACATCGCGCTGATGGAGCGCAATCAGAGGCCGGTGACCGCGGAGGTGCTGTTGCGCCTCTCCGTGGCCTATGCGTTAGACGTGGCGCAGTTCGCCGGCGAGGACGCAGCTGATGTCTCGGATCGCTTAAGCGGCATGCTGCGGGATCCGATCTTCAACGACATCGAGTTCGCGCCAAGCGATATGCAGGACTTGGCATCGGGCTACCCGGCGTTGTCGGATGCCTTCTTACGTCTGTATACCGCTTATCGTGAGAACGAGACCGCGCTGGCGGACAGGTTTCATCAGCCCCCATCAGGTCCCGACCCCGTGGCAGAGGCGCGCCGTTTTCTCTCGGCACGCAAGAATTTCTTCCCCGTTATCGATGACCAGGCTGAACGTCTGGCGTCGCAGGTCACAGAGACCGGCCGCGTGGGTGAGTTGTTTGAGCACACGCAAGGCATGCGGATCCGCAGCCTTCCCCGAGACGTTATGGCGGGGGCCGTTCGGCGGCTCGATCATCACCGGCGCGAGCTAACGTTGGACGAAACCCTCGATGCTGCTGGCCGCAACTTTCAGATCGCACTGCAGATCGCCTATCTTGAGCTCAACACAAGCATCGAGGCGGCGCTGGCGGAGGGTAGTTTTCAAAGCGAGAACGGCCGCCGGTTGGCCAAGCGAGCGCTCGCCAACTATGCCGCTAGCGCGATCCTTATGCCTTATACGGATTTTCAATCATCAGCAGAGCGTCTGCGTTACGACATGGAGGCGCTGGGCCGCCGGTTTGGTGCGAGTTTCGAGCAGGTCGCGCACCGCCTCACGACTTTGCAGAAGTCAGGGCAGGAAGGAGTGCCTTTCTTCTTCATCCGGGTCGATGCCGCCGGCAACGTTTCCAAGCGGCTTGACGGCGCAGGTTTTCCCTTTGCGCGACATGGCGGGTCTTGCCCGCTTTGGTCCGTACACCATGCCTTCCGAACACCGCGTGTGATCATCCCAGAATGGGTAGAGCTCCCTAGCGGCGACCGGTACTTTACCGTGTCGAGAACGGTACGGGCAGGTGGCGGCGCCTTCGATGCCCCCGCCGTTGATCGCGCCATTGCTCTGGCGTGTGCGGAGGAGCATGCTAGCCGTCTGGTCTATGCGGACAATGCCAGCCTATCGCCTTCGGACCCAACGCCGATTGGGGTGTCGTGCCGCCTTTGTCATCGAGCGGGTTGCCTAGCGCGGGCCGAGCCGCCGATTGGTCGGCCCGTGGCGGATGATACCTTTCGGCGCCCCGGCACACCGTTTGCCTTCACGGACGAGTAGTCGCCTTGCTGAGGGCTTTGTTGACGGTGTCGTTGAAGGCTGTGAGGGCCCCTTCGAACCGTCCAAAGAGCATCTCGTCGTTGGCGCCACTCGTCAGGGTCGACTGCATGCTCTCACCAATCACGAAATCCTCGTCGAGCGTTTTCATGGTGATGGCATGGTTGCGTTGCCAGTGCTCGGTGCGTTCGGCATCTTCCCGAACCACCAACGTAGACAGATGCAGCCGCGTGCGATCAGCAGCAAGAGGTTCACTCCGGATCCATACGATATGATCTTGCTGCACCAACATCTGCGTCGTGGGAAAGAGCGTATAGAGAACGTTTGCATGATCGCGGAGGCGCCACTTCTCTCGCGTCTCTTGCGATAGCTCGCCCATGCTCACGCGGGGTAGGATGGAGCGCATGTTGGGGCCGAACGTTTGGTACGTTGACAGATTGTCTTCGAAGTAGGGGCCGATGGTCGACCGGTGAGCAACCTTGAAGTGATAGGCCTCAATGCCGCCTTCCACCAAGATCTTCCAGTTGGCGCCGCGATCCATCACGGTTTGTTCCGCGATCACCATGTCACCGATGCCAAGCCCTTCAAGGTCCGGCGCAAGCCCCGCCATCATTGCGTCGATGTCAAACGCTCGATCCGGGTGCGGCGAAACCCAAATGAAGCCGTACCGCTCCGTGCAGGGTAATTGAACCAGGCCAAGTTGCGATTTCTCCAACTCGGTGAACCCCTCATCGAAGTGCGGTGCACCGATGAGGTCACCTTCAGCCGAATAGGTCCAGGCGTGATAGGGGCAAGTAAACCGGCGCTTACAGCCAGCTTCATCATCCACCAATCGGGTGCCGCGGTGGCGGCAGGCATTGATGAAGGCACGAACCGCACCGTCCTTCGTGCGCGTGACCAATACGGATAGCCCAGGAATATTGCGCCGGACGAAGTCGTGCGCCTCATTGATCTCAGTAGACAGAGCAACGGCATGAGGCTGGCGCCGAAAGATATGGTTTTGTTCCTCGGCATAGCGGTCGGCGCTGGCGTAGTGTCGGGTCGCGCTCCGCCCGACCTGTTCGTCGAGGTAGAAGGACTTGTTCGCTTTCAGCTCAAGCAACTCATCGATGAGATTTAACTCCTGCTGGCGTTCCATAGCATCTCCAACTCTTTGTTTCTTTGATGATAAGTTTCGGCGATTGCGACTTACCACATGGTAGGTTGCCCGCGACCTACCATGTGGTAAGCTCTCATGCAAATGGAGGCTGCAGGTGTCCAAGACCACGCGGGAGCAATTGTTGGATGTGGCCGAGAGGCAATTTGCCGAACGGGGCTTCTACGGGGTCAGTATCGCCGCCGTGGCCGATGAGCTGAGCCTCACGAAGCAGGCTTTGCTGCACCACTTTCGCACCAAGGAGAAGCTCTACGGGTCTGTGCTCGAACGCATCTCGCGCGACTATGAGCAGGCTCTCAACGACTTGAGCGGTCAGTCTGACGTCGAGACAGCTGAGCAGCTTACGGAATACCTTGTCCAGCTAGCCGAAGATGCCTGCCGACATAGTGCGCGTACGCAGTTGTTGATGCGTGAGTTGCTCGACAATAAACGCCGAGCCGAAACGGCGAGCACTTGGTATCTGCAATCGTACTTGGAGACCTTGACGAACCGCATGGGTTCTTTGCCCGGATGGTCGAAGGTTTCGTCCGCACGCGTCTTTGCTCGCCTCTACCAGTTGCTCGGCGCGATCAACTACTACGCCATCTCACAGCCAACGTTGCGGGCGATTTTGGGTGCAGAGGAAGCGGACGCGGTTCGTTCGGTTTTTAGCAGCGAACTACGGGCGCTTTTGGAAGCGCCCGTAAACTGATCAAAAGTGATCGAGCCTGATCACTTGGCGTTCCGACGCGGCCCGTTGTGCACTCAAGCCCATGAGAACGGCCCAGATGCCATCTTCGAGGCTGACTTCTGGCTCGCCACCTTCGATGATCATCTCAAGAAACTTCTTGTGCTGATAGAACGTCGAGCCGTGGTGATCGCCCACGCTGACGAGTGTGTCGTCAAGTTTGATCTCCTGCTTTATCGGCCCCTTAGGATGCCGCGGTGAGATCACCATCTCGGGGTGAGGTGAGGGGCCCAACTCTTCTGGCCAGAACCGCTGTGGGCCAGGCAGACGACAGGCGATTTTACCGCGCGGTCCAATGGCGTGGATGATCTCGTTCCACTTTGATCCGTCTGCGAACATAGCGAGCTCGAGCATCGCTCGGGTACCATTGTCGAAGTCAAAGATCACGTAACCGCCGTCCCAAATATCCGGCGTCTGACCATCGTAGCTCTCGTCAACGTGGTTGATGATCTGGCCCGCACTCGACATGACGGATACGGGCTGCGCCTTCAGCATGAAACGCATCAAGTCAAAGAAATGGCAGCACTTTTCAACGAACGTGCCGCCCGTGTTGGCGTTGAAGCGGTTCCAGTTGCCAACTTTCTCCAGGAACGGAAAGCGGTGTTCCAACATGGTCAGCATCTTGATGCCGCCGGTTACCTCGTCGGCCTGGTCGATGACTTTCGCGATCGGCGGCATGTAGCGATATTCCATCGCCACCCAGATCGGCGCGCCATAATCCGTCTGCAGCCTTTTGATCCGCGGAATGTCATCCTCGTGCGTGAAGAGCGGCTTTTCGCAGAGGATGGGGATCTGCCGGTGCCGAGCAATGTCTTCGAGTTGATCGATATGCAGATTATTCGGGCTCGCCACCACAATGGCGTCGAGTGTTTCATCCCGGATCAGCGCGTCAATCGACGCTGTAGCTGTTGCGCCGTCGCTTGCCGCGATGGCTTCGTCCACCTGTTCCTGCACTGGATCGTAGACCGACGTCACTTTCGCGCCGTCGAGCAAATTGATGTTGCGAATATGCTCGAGCCCCATCATGCCGCAGCCGATAAGGCCGTAGTTCTTGACCACGACGATTTCCTCCCGACCCGCCTTATCTAGCGGTGCCGTATTGTATAATTGGCCAAAGAGGCATCGAACCAAGTTCGAGAAAACTCGGCAGGCTGACCATACTGATCTTGGCTTACTCGTTTGATAAAGCCGCAGGGCTCGTAAGAGTCCAGGGCGAAGGCTTGAGGCCCCCAATTGGGAACGGTGGCGATGCCCACCTGATCGGTAGCGTTCGCGATGAAGAGGTCGAACTTCTTCTGGTAGAAATAATAGAGCGAGTCGCTGAGGTCCTCTTTCGAGAACTCCTCATTGAACCGCCCGTCGAGCCAAATCTCCTCGAGAGCGATCGGTGTCTCATCAAGAAACCGCAGGCGGCGGACGCGATGTGCGGTATGGGCTGTGCCGAAGTCGGGCATGTCCGGCTCTTTCTCTAGGCGGTCGACGCTGATCACCTTCGCTGAGGGAAAGCCGCCGCCCTCGACTAGTTCAAGCCGGAAGAAGCCGTAGACGCCGCTCTTGTGAACATCGGATTTCACGTAGTTGCCTGAGCCTTGGATGCGCTCGAGCATGCCCTTTTCTTCAAGAATACTCAGCGCCTTACGGAGGGTTCCCACGGCCACGCCGAAGTGCGCGGCGAGCTGTCTCTCAGTGTGCAGGCGCGATCCATCGACCAGGCGCCCGGCAGCGATCTCGCGAATGAGCATTTCGCTGAGCAGGACCGGCTTGGGCAGCGGGCGAGAAGGCAGCATGTGACAGCGTCCCAAATTGATTTAGTATTGATACATTACGTAGCTCGTGATACGCAAGCGAAAAATGCCGCCAATGCCGTTGGCGCTGCAACTCCCGAGGTGACGTCATGACAGTGGTGCCGATCAAATCAGCCGGGCTCGATGCCGCAGAGGTTTCTTGGTTCTCCGCGCTGTGCGCTGACGACTACGAATATCTCGGCGTGCCGGACAATTCGCTCAAGTCGACGTGGGAGCACTGCCGCGACATTTTGCTTGAGGCTGAGGAGCAAGGCTTCCGCAACATTCTGTGCCCGTCTTCCTACCAGGTGGGTCAAGACACGCTGAGCTTCGTGGCAGGCTGTGCGCCGTTGACCTCGAAAATCAGTATGCTGGCCGCCGTTCGTTGCGGCGAGATGCAGCCGATTATGCTGGCTCGGACCATCGCCACTCTCGACCACATGCTCAAAGGTCGCCTGACGATCAACATCATTAGCTCGGACTTCCCCGGCGAGCGTGTCGATAGTTCTTACCGATATCAACGGTCGCGCGAAGTCGTAGAGATCCTCAAGCAAGCCTGGACCCAAGACGAGATCAACCATGCTGGCGAGGTCTACAACTTTGAAGGCGTCAACACGGCGCCGGCCAAGCCATTCCAGACCGGCGGCCCTCTCCTGTACTTCGGTGGCTACTCGCCAGATGCGCTAGAGCTCTGCGGCGAGCATTGCGACGTGTACCTCATGTGGCCAGAGCGCAAAGAAGAACTCCAGGCCCGTATGAAGGCCGTGCATGACGTGGCGCAGCGCTACAATCGTGTGCTCGACTATGGTCTGCGCGTGCATGTCATTGTCCGCGATACAGAGGCAGAAGCGCGCGAATACGCCGACCACCTAGTGTCGAAGCTCGATGATGAGTACGGACAACTGATCCGCGACCGCGCTCACGATTCGATCAGCCTCGGTGTTTCGCACCAGGCAAAGGCCCGCGAGCTGGCCGACAAGTACGGTTATGTGGAGCCTCACCTTTGGACCGGCGTGGGCCGTGCTCGCTCGGGCTGTGGTGCGGCACTTGTGGGGTCCACGGACCAAGTATTGTCGGAGCTTGAAGACTATCGTAAGATGGGTATCCGCTCGTTCATTCTCTCCGGATACCCACACATCGACGAGTGCAAATCCTTCGGCCAGCGTGTGCTGCCGCAACTCGAAACCTGTTCACTCCCAGAGGTTTACGGCCGCGTGCCGGACGGCGTTCCTGCCACGCCACTGGGCTCTTTGGAGCGTGTCTAAATGACCAACGCGAAACGCGTTTCCTTCGGCTCGAACCTCGAGCTGTCTTCCGTCGCCTACGGCATGTGGCGTCTCGGCGACGATGACGATACCTCGCCGGCGCACATCCAAGCCAAGGTCGAAACGAGCCTAGCGCTCGGCATCACCACCATGGACCAGGCCGACATTTACGGCGGGTATGAAGCAGAAGAACTGCTCGGCACGGCCTTCCGTGCGACCCCAGGCTTGCGCGATCGGATTGAGCTTGTCACCAAATGCGGCATCGTCGCGCCCATGGGCCGCTACAGCGATGCCCGGGTGAAATACTACGATACGAGCAAAGAACATATCGTTAGCTCCGTAGAGCATTCGCTCCGTCTGATGAACGTTGATACGATCGATCTACTCCTCATTCACCGTCCCGATCCTTTCATGGATCCTCGCGAAGCAGCTGACGGTCTTGAGACCGTCTTGGCATCGGGCAAGGTCAAGAATGTCGGCGTGTCGAACTTTAAGCCGCACGATTTCACGCTACTTCAGTCCGCTATGTCCTCGCCGCTGGTGACCAACCAGATCGAGATGAGCGTCCTGGCCTTGGATGCTTTCACGAATGGCGATCTCGCCTTTATGCAAGAGCGCGGTTTGCCGATCAT
>JABSRH010000080.1 GCA_013215175.1 Parvularculaceae bacterium
CTGGGCGACATTGAGCAACTCAAGCAGACGGCCGACGGGCTTGGACGTCAGATTTTTGACGTGCGCCACCCCTATGGCGAGCTGCCCATTGGCGATGGCGCCGAGCGGACAGGTAAGCGTTTGCTTCCTGTGGGTACGGACTGTTCCTGCGGAAAGATGTACACGGCCCTCGCCATCGAAAAGGAACTGCGCGCACGCGGTGTGAACGCCGATTTCCGGGCGACAGGCCAAACGGGCATCCTCATCGGTGCTGCTGGGATGAGCGTGGACGCTGTGCCGGCTGACTTTGTTTCCGGTGTTGTCGAAGCAATGTCTCCCGCGAACGACGAAGATCATTGGGACATCATCGAGGGACAGGGTTCGCTCTACCACCCGTCGTTTGCAGGCGTATCACTGGCACTGCTACACGGCGCCCAGCCCGATGCACTGGTTCTGTGCCACGAGCCTACGCGCAAGCATATGCGGGGCCTGTCCGAGTACCCCATTCCTGACCTGCGCGAATGCATGGAGCTAAACCTTCAGCACACGAAGTTAACGAACAAGAACGCGAAGTTTGTCGGCTTGTCGATCAACACCGCCAACCTGGACGAAGAATCCGCTCGTGTTTATTTGGCGCGGCTCGAGGAGGAGTTTGCGCTGCCCGCGACGGACCCCTATCGCTTTGGTGTCGCAAAGTTGGTGGACGCCCTTGACTAATCGCTCCCTATCGGTCGCCACAGAGCACTATCCTCTGCAGCGTGCCTTCGGCATCTCGCGTGGCACCAAGACTGCGGCGGACGTGGTGTGCGTGACCATCAAGTCCGCTATGGGCATCGGTCGCGGTGAGTGCGTTCCGTATGCGCGCTACGGCGAGAGTTTAGAGAGCGTTCGTGAGCAGATCGACAGTGTGGCGACCTTGATCCACGAAGGCGGCTCACGCAACGAACTGTTGAACCGGCTGCCCGCAGGCGCGGCTCGGAATGCGGTGGATTGCGCCCTTTGGGATCTCGAGGCCAAGGAAACGGGACAGACAGTATTCGACCGTCTTGGCGTACCGCAGCACCCTGTCATCACGGCCTTCACCGTTCCGTACAGCGACGTTGAGGACATGCGACAGGTCGCTAGTGACAATGCGCACCGCCCTCTTCTCAAGATCAAGCTCGGATCATCGAACGATATCGACAGATTAGAGGCCGTCGCCGCGGCAGCTCCCGAGGCGAAGCTGATCGTGGATGCCAATGAAGGCTGGTCACTGTCTGACTTTGAGAAGTTGGTGGACACCTTTGTGGCCGCCAACGTGACGTTGGTGGAGCAACCGCTCGCTGCAGGTCAAGATGGTGACCTTCAAGCTGGTCGATATCCGTTTCAGCTGTGTGCAGATGAATCCTGTCACGACCGAAAGTCGCTTGAGCACATTCTCGGCAAGTATGACGTCATCAATATCAAACTCGACAAGACCGGTGGTCTGACGGAGGCCCTCGTGCTGAAAACAGAGGCCCTTGAAGCAGGCCTCGGCATCATGGTGGGATGCATGGTCGGCAGCTCGTTGGCCATGGCCCCTGCCCTGGTTCTGGCGCATGATGCAGACGTGGTTGATCTCGATGGGCCACTACTGCTGGCCGACGATATCGCCCACGGCATCACCTTCGAGGGCTCGTCTATGGGCACGCCGTCACCGAAACTCTGGGGTTAGGCCTACAGGTTCAAGATGCCCGCCCCTTTGACCGTCCGTAGCAGGAGCGTTGAGGACACGGTGGCGACGACCTTCATGGCCGCCAGTCGGTGGTGGAACACCTCAAACGCGGCAACGCTCGCCACGGTCACTTTCAGGAAATAGTCCTTCGTTCCCGTGGTGAGGCTGCACTCATTGATCTCCGGCATGGCCTGTACAGACCGTTCAAAGCCTTCCATCGCCTCTTTGCTTTGCGTGTTGAGGGTCACTTCCACGACGAACTGCATAGGCAGCCCCAAGGCGACGGGGTCGAGCCGGGCCTCATAGCCCACGATGATCCCAGCATCCTCCATGAGCTTGATCCGCCGATGGCAGGCGGACTTAGAAGCCATCACCTTTTCAGAGATTTCCACTAGGGACTGACGGCAGTCTTTCTGCAACTCGATGAGAATTTTTCTATCAATGGCATCGATCATCGGGACGTTTTCTCTAGCAAACGGAAAGACCTGGACATTTGTCCCTTACGCTTCATCCAACAGCTGAACAAGGGGACAATGTCTAGCCAAAGTGGCGCCATGGACAGGGTTCGAACCTGCAGGGGTGATGATCAATGAGTGACCGAATTTTCTATGTGAACGGATCGTTCGTTCCGGAGAGCGAGGCTAAGATCTCAGTGCTTGATCGAGGCTTCCTGTTCGCTGACGGCGTGTACGAAGTATCAGCTGTGATCGACGGCCAGCTCATCGATAATGCGGCTCACCTCGCACGTTTGGAACGCTCACTGCAGGAGCTGGACATGCAAGCGCCCTGTTCGCCTGAAGAGATTGAGCGCATCCAGCAACGTCTGATCACAGAAAACAAACTCGTAGAAGGCGTCATCTATTTGCAGGTGACCCGCGGTGCGGCCGATCGTGACTTTGGCTTTCCCGAACATGCCGAGCCGAGTTTGGTCATGTTCACCCAGGTCAAGCGGATCGTTGACAATCCTGTCATGGATAAAGGCATCCGGGTGATCTCCGTCGAGGATATCCGATGGAAGCGTCGCGATATCAAAACCGTGGGCTTGCTAGCGCCCGTTCTCGCCAAGCAGGAGGCCAAAACGCGGGGTGCGGACGATGCCTGGATGGTCGAGGACGGTTTCGTCACCGAAGGCAGCTCGAACAATGCGTTTATCGTGACTGCCGAGGGCACCATCGTCACGCGCCGCCTTGGCAACGAGATCCTCCACGGCATCACACGGCATGTGGTCCTAGAGCTTGCTGCGAAGAATGACCTCAAGGTGGAGGAGCGCAACTTCACGATCGAAGAGGCTCAGTCGGCAGAAGAAGCCTTCGTCACCAGCGCATCGCTCTTCGTCATGCCTGTGGTCGAGATCGACGGCAAACGTCTTGGTACGGGAGAACCTGGACCGCTCGTTCGCCAGTTGCGCGATCTCTACTTGGCGTTCGCTCGCCGGGGGCTTTGAAGCAACCGATGAGCTTGTCTTGACAGCAGTCAGTGATGCTTATTGAAATTAAGTCTATACCGTAGCGGTTATGGTCTCAAGACGGGGCTCCGGCCGTCAAGCAGCGGCATTGGTCCCCACGGGCACCGGCAAGAAGCCCATACCCAAATCGCTTGCGCGATCGATCCCGCCCATCTGGCACCTTTTGCGACGCTCGCCGGAAAGCGAACCACCAAATTCACGAAGCGGTTCGCACACGCCGAACAAGCGACTTCGCCTACTGAGATACAGTTGATGGCACTGTCCGGACGCGTGACAGTGGCGAGACCAAACCGACCAATTGGTCCGAATAAGGAACGCATCAAACATCAACAGGTCGGCCGATGTGGTTCGTCTCGCCGAAATATCCAACGAAGAGGATGGAAGGTATGTGCCTCGAAAATCACTCCTCTGATCAGAGAGAAGTGGCGCGAGTGACGGGGTTCGAAACAAGACCGTTAACACTTATTTTTCAATGCCTTATTGGGCCGTTTGAATTCGTTGGTAGTGCAAGAAGTTTGCATTCTGTGGTGCAAAATCCGGTGCGCGCTCCTCTTCCGGCTGCTACTCTTCGTTATGCGTCGTGCACGACACACGCAACGTCGGCTTCTAAACACCGCGGAAGTTTAGGTCGGAGAGCAGGACTAGCGCGGCGGCTATTGAGGAGCCGCTCAGCCACGCGGACTAACACCGTCGAAAGGCGTCAAGCTCGCTGCAAGTAACAAAGGGCGCACATCCAGGTGCGCCCCTCTCCCTGTTGACGGATCGTCTTCTTACTTCGCTTTTCGCGTGCGCCAGGCGGCGAGGCCCATAGCTGGAGCAAAGAGGAACGCTGCTGCAGGAACGGGCACTGCGGCAGAGTTGGCGCTGAGACGAACGTCGAAACCGCGGACGTTGTTGGAAGCCGCACCGGTTGAGCCCCAGACCAATTCGAACGTTTCAAGGTCGACACCAGCAGTGCCGAATGACGCCACGAAGTCGAGCTCATTGAAGCCGCTGGTCGGTGTGTAGTTCGGCTCGTTCCGCCAGCCGTTGCCAGGGATGAACTCTTGGTCAAGGCGGGCATAGTTCATGGCCGGCGCTCCAGGCTGGATGAAGCCAGCGTTCTCAAGCGCAGCACCAAGATTGGCGATCGGCTTGTCGACGCCCACGACGTCCGTGAAATCGTCACGGCTACGGACGCCGAAGTTGCTGTCGACGTCGAAGACGTTGACGAAGGAGATGTCCTCGAGGATGGTCGATATGTTGGTGCCTGCCTCCACGAAGGAATAGCGCAGGTGCATCCAGTTGTTGACGCCGCGTACATTGATGGACGACGCCTCATTAGTCATTCCGGGTGCTAGGGCGAGAACCTCAACAATGGCGTCAAACGCATTATTGTTGCCGTCCAGAAAGTCCGGGCTTTCGAGGCGGTAGCTGTCGTCGGCCTGGACGCCAGCCACAAAATCGATGCCACCAGGTGTAGTGCCCGTGGTGACCCCCATTGAGCATGAGATACAGGTCGCATCAGCGGTGTTGATGGTGTTCGCGTTCGCCGAACCAGCTGCCATCGAAATGGCCAATGAACCGACGGCAGTCAGTAGTTTGAGTTTGAGCACGGTTAATTCCCCAAGGTGATCATCGAAAAAACGCCACGTCAGCGGGACTCAGGCCGTATAAAATGACCATGATACAATATCATAGAGTATAATTAGAAGAAACGTCACTTTTTGGATTGGTTAACGTTCACCCTGCGGACACTACTGATCAACGCAAGCGCTGAGATAGACAAGTCATCGGAACACCTTCTCAAAGTATGATCGTTCGTTCACAGACAAAAGCTGCTAGACCCTGACTAGCGACTTACCTTACCAGCAAACTCGGCGATCGCTTCGGAAACCTCGTCGTCATGTGCGAACGTCAGCCAATGACCGGCGCCAGCGATGACGAGCACGTCTACGTTATCCCCGGCCTTACCCGCCAGCTCGAGCGCTTGCTCGCCGAACACCGGATCATCACTACCCCAAATCATCAGCACTGGGACAGCAATAGGTGGCCGCTGCGGCGGCCAGAAGGTCTCTGAGGCGATCTGATCAAAGGGTGGAAAATTAGCGCGGTACCACTGCATCCCCGCATTCATGGCCTGTGGATGCGAGACAGCGCGACGAAAAAGTGCCCGCTCATCCGTCGAAAGCTCATTAGTCGAAATCAAATCAGCATACGCACTTTGATAGATCAATGACGCAACGCCGCCCGTCGCAAGGTCGTCTAACGTAAGCGTCTGAAACTGTTGAATGTAGGCTGAACGTCGTCGCTGTTCTTCCGACGTCATCAACAGCTCAAGCATCGTACTATACGACGGCGCAGCCATGCCGACCACGCCTCGCAAACGATCTGGACGGTCCTGCGCCAAAGCAAGTGCGAGTGCCGCACCCAGTCATGCCCGACCAAAATGAACGGTTCACCCGGCGCGAAGTAAGTGGCCACTTGATCAATCTGATCAGCAAGCTGATCAATCTTGTAAGATCCGACATCAGTTGGCTTGGACGATGCACCGGCGCCGAGAGCATCAATCGCAACCACACGGTAATCACCAGCTAGCGCCATCATCTGCCCGTGGAAGTGGTACCAATAACTCGGGAAACCGTGCACGAACAAAATGAGCGGCCCATCGCCGCCAACAACACTATGCAGGTTACCTCCCGAGACTTGAACCATCTCCGAGCGGAAGGTCACGCCATCGGCCTGCCTGTTCAATTCCTCGACAGACTCCACCGAGGCCGTCGATGCGGTTTGAAGCGCGAAGAGTGCGAGCAACGTTGGGGACATTGAACGGCGCTCCTTTCCTAAAACATCTAAGAACAGTGCCCATATTGCATCAGGCGTCAATAATATTAATTCCCGGTGGCCTGACTTCCCCACGGTCTCCAATCCGAGAGACAAGCGGCACCTTCCCTAGTGGCATTTATATATATCAATACTTTGACGGAGCAGCCACGCGCTATGTCGGTCAACTGGGATTACACAGCCACGCTTTTGATCCGTCCGATTTGACGAGATTACTTCGTGCGCGCCTTATATTTCGCGGTGTGGCGAATTGACTAATGACGGTTTAACTAATAAGTGTCGTCACTCGGGCGGAAACGTGAACACGAAGCTTCCGAGAGCCCGGGGAAGGCTAAGGGAGGCCGCTATGAAGATTGGCATGCGCACGCTGCTGCTGGCGTCGGGAGCGACACTGGCACTCACCGTCAATCCTGTTGCTGCACAGGGGCAGACGGGAAATCAAACTGACAACCCGGACACACTGCGCGACGACGAAGACGTTGTGATCGTCACAGCACGGAAAACCGAGGAAACGCTCCTGGAGGTGCCGCTCGCGGTCTCTGTGGTTTCAGGGGAGTTCCTCGATGATACCGGGTTCACGCAGATTCAAGAGGTCATGCGCTTCGTCCCAGGCTTCGACCTAACACCGACCAACACCACGCGAGCATCGGGCGCGAAGATCCGCGGCATCTCTACTTTCAGCTTCAGCGACGGCTTCGAATCGAGCGTGGCCACTGTGATCGATGGCGTCGTCCTCGGGCGCGAAGCTCAAGGCTTCTTCGACTTCCTTGACGTCGAAGCCATCGAAGTCATCAAAGGCCCACAAGGCACATTATTCGGCAAGAACGCGTCCGCCGGTGTAGTGAACATCCGTACACGTCAGCCAGAGTTCGAGTTCGGCGGCCAGGCCGACATCAGCTATGGCAGCTTCAATGAAGTAATTGCCCGCGCAGCAGTCACCGGACCGTTGTCCGACACCGTGGCCTTCCGACTCTCGGCGACTCGGAACCGGCGCGACGGTTTACTCGACAATGCCATCCCTGGCGAAGACGATATCAATGACAAGGACACGTACGGGCTTCGAGGTAAGCTGCTGTTCCAACCGTCGGACGCTTTCAGCGTGACCCTTGCGGCCGATTACGTCGAAGAGGAGAACCGCTGCTGTATGCCAACCTTTCGGGTTGCAGGCGGTCCCACTGGCGCTGTTCCATTCGCTCTCAACCCCGGTGTGATCCAGCTGGAAGATGCTTTGGCCGAGTTCGACATCGTTGCAGGTCCGGGCAACAGGCGGATCGGAATCTTCGACGACAACATTCTGCAAGAGTCCGAAGCTGGCGGTATCTCAGCGACCGTCGATTACGACTTCGGCAACCATGCGCTCCGCTCCATCACAGCATGGCGCGATTGGAACATCGACGAATTCAACGAAGCGGACGGTGTATCGAACTCGAACGTCAACAACAGGAACGGTACCGTCTCATCAGCTGAGCAGTTCAGCCAGGAATTCCAGCTCTCCGGCAGCCTGGGCGAGGGCAAAATCGACTACGTTTCGGGCCTGTTCTACTTCCACCAAGAAGTTGACGCACAGGGCCAAGTCGATATCGATATCGCGTTGCCCTTCCCGCCCTTCTTCAACGCGCGCACCAACGCGGACCGCACCGTAACAACCGACAGCGCCGCGATCTTCGGCGAATTCACCTACAACGTCACAGACCGCCTCTCGCTCGTCGCTGGCGGCCGTTATACCCGTGAGGAGCTTGATGCGACCTACGAACGGGTGGCCACGCCGATCAATCCAGCTTTCCCAATCGGACCCTTCTTTGGACCGGACGTCGCAGGCGAGCAGCAGGTCACCGACTACAACCTTTCGGGTCGTTTCATCGGACGGTACTTCTGGACTGAAAACCTCATGACCTACCTGTCCTGGTCACGGGGCTACAAAGGTCCGGGGATCGACGTTGCGGAAAGCGTCAACGTCAACGCCATTGAGGAGCCCGGTGGGCTGCCAGTCCTCAAGCCTGAGATCCCGATCCTCTGGGAAGCGGGCCTGAAGGCAACCATGCTTGATGGCGACGCAGCCCTAAACGTTGCCGTTTACGACCAGACCGTGAACGACCTTCAGACGATCAACACGGACAATACGGGCACGGTCACCAACCTCTCGATCGATGAAATCTCCTCGCAGGGTGTTGAGGCTGATTTGACGGTGACGCCATCCGGTATCCCTGGGCTGACCGTGGTGGCATCACTCACCTTCAACGATGTGGAGATCGTCCAGTTCGACGAGCGACCAGATCTTGAAGGCATCCGTTTCCGCGACAACCCGAAGTGGTTCTACTCTGCCTTTGCTGACTATCGACGCTCGCTTTCAGACCAAGGGCATGAAGGGTTCGTCAGGGCTGAATGGACATGGCAGTCGAGTAAGAATGCAGCGTTTGACCGCGCAGATTTCACTGAAATTGACGCCTACGGACTGCTCAATCTGCGCGCTGGGTTCGATGCGCCTGATCGGCGCTGGGGTATCGTTGCTTCGGTCGAAAACGTCCTCGACGAAGACTACCCGTTCTTCGTCTTTGGTTCTTCATACCGAGCACTCGATGGGACGACGTCGAACCACTATCTAGGCGAACCGCGCATCTACAACGTCCAGCTCCGGACCCGGTTCTAGGACGAACATGGAGTATGCGGGTGCGCATGTGACCACCCGCATACCTGATCCCTAGGAGAGCCCTTGCGAAGATTGAAAGTCTGGGTGCCATGATCAAAGGCGTTCATCACGTATCTTTAGTTGCTCAGTGCCCAAGCGAACTGTCCGTATACCTTCAAAAGGTCTTCGGCTTTCAACCGTGGCAAGGCGCCCCAACGTTTGGCTCGGACGTCTTGCTGGCCGGCACCAATGCCTTCATTGCGATCAGCAAAGCCGAGCCCGGTAGTAGTCGTCTCTCGGCACCTGCTCTCAACGATCTCGGTCTGCGTCACCTCTGCTTTCAGAACCGCAGCATCGACAAGCTCTCTAGTGCATTGAAAATTCACGGTGGATCCCTCTTTTCTGAACCCGTCGATCTTGGGACGGGCAATCAATATGCATACGGACGAGATCCAGAGGGCAATATCTACGAACTCGAAGGGCTCCATTACGCCGATATGCACGACCGTCCGTGGATCGGCCACGCCGCAATTGTGGTCAGTGACCTCGACTCCGCCATCGCGTTCTACGGCGAATTGCTTGGGTCGTCTGTGAGAAACCGGCTGAAGATTGGCCCCTCTCGAACGTCGGATAAGATGTCCGGCTTTCGCGATGCCGTCCTTGAAGGCGCGTGGCTCTACGCAGGCAACATGTTGATCGAGCTATGGCAGTTCATCAATCCAGCGTCCGAAGACGTGGAGTTGCAGGGCGCAGTGCTAGCCAACCGCCTCGTGTTCGAGACCACGGACGCAGCGGAATCGGCAAAGCAAGCAGTCGCGCTGGGGGCCTCGCTCGAAAGTGCTCCCGTTGAAAGAGGAGCATGGATAACAACCAATGTCATCAGTCCAGAAGGCGCTCCCATCTCTTTCGTCGAATGCCGAGGAGCGTGCGCAGATTTGTCCTTTGAAGGTCTCAACGATCCTTTTGTTTGCGCGCGGACAGATACCTGGGATACATCGGAGATAGTGACGAATGCCCAACCTGCCCCTCAGTGAATGCCCCGCTCGATGACACCCATCTTCGATGCCCTCAGCCCATTGGCCGTCTTTTATGCTGACAGATAACCTTGCCGTCGTAACAGGCGCATCGCGCGGGATCGGCCTAGCGTCCTGCCAGTCCCTTGCCGCGGCCGGGGCAGATATTATCGCGATCGACCTTCCCGGTTCGGACTGGACAAAGCTGGAGACATCGATCGATGATAAACGTCGCGAACTGACAATACTAGAAGGCGACGTCGCAGATGAGGCTACTTGGGCCGCGCTTTCTGAGCGCCGCGAACTCGCCGACCGCCCGCTCGACATCTTATTCAACAATGCTGGAATCTCAGGTCCACCTGCACATTTGTGGGACTACCCCGAAGTGTCGTTTGACGCTGTGATGCGTGTCAATGTCCGCGGCGTGTTTCTCGGCATGAAAGCGTGCACACCCTTTCTCAAAGTCCGTGGCGGATCGGTCATCAATATGTCTTCGGTGTCAGGCATCGGTGGAGGTACACGGATGATCGCCTATAACGCTAGCAAGCACGCTGTTGTTGGCATCACGAAGGTCGCCGCGGCTGAGCTTGCCCCCTTTAAGATCCGCACCAATGCCATCTGCCCAGCGATGACCGATACGTCGATGATGCAAAGCCTTGAGGTTGGGAAATCCGTAGACGAAGTGAGGACTATACGCTCTCACTTCACCGACATGATCCCGCTGGGCCGCTATGCTGAGCCGGAGGAGATCGCTGACACCGTATGCTATCTTGCGAGCCCTGCATCATCGTTCATCAACGGCGCCATCATCCCGGTCGACGGTGGCCTGAAGGCGCGGTAGTTTCGTCCGCTCTCCAATTATTTCTGTGCGTAGCGCACGTGAAGTGCGCCCACTGCACCCCGGAGTAACGTGAGGCTCAACTCCTCAGCCTCGTCCACGCTCATGGTCTCGCGGCTCACTTGGTCTCCCGCGGCTGCCGTCAATCCCATGGACATCTCGGTTGCTCGGATTGCGATGCCTTCTGGTATGCCAAAGTTGGTGACCATCTCTTTGGCGATCACATCAACGGCGCGCTGGTGATCCTCTTCCTCAGCCTCCCGGAACGCTGAGGCGATCGCTGGTTCGTTCATCAACCTCTGCACATGAAGGCCGCGCTCCTGAACATGCTCCAGGTAGGTCCGCGTTGTCCGCTGGACGAGAGCATCAAACGTTGTGGCTTCAGCCCTCGCTTTCGCCTGCAATTTCGACAAATTCTCCTGTTCGCGGAGCAGCAGTTGCTGCAGAAGATTGTTTTGGTTTTGGAAATAGGCGTAAACTAGTGCCTTGCTCACGCCGGTTTCTCGCCCCACCCGCTCCATCGAGACGGCGGAAATTCCCTCCTTCGCAATCAGTTCAGCCGTTCGGTCGAGGATGAGTTGCTTGCGGACCTCGGGATCCAGCCTCCGATTGCGTGGCTTCTTCGCGTTGTTGCTCGGCATCCAGGGTCTTTCAATCCACTTATTGACCAATACGGCTCATATTCGAATTAGTGCAGGCGTGCAAGCTCCGTCTCAGAAGGCAACCTGCTGATGGAGCGCTGATCCACAGAGCTCGTTTGATGTTTGCGTCATTGCCTTAATGACGGTAGTTATAATTTGAAATCAGGACGAAGGATACGCTTGGCATGAAGAAACGGTTTTGGGCGTTAGGCCTCGTTGCAATCGCAGGCGCGGCATGGGGCGCGAGTACAGTTTTCTCAGGCGGCAAGACCTACGACGGCACGTTCGCTGATGCACCTGAACTGGGCCGTCCAGGCAGCTACCCAACAGGAACTGACACCGTCGCGTTCACGATGCAAAACCGCACAAGCTTTGGCCGAGCAGCACTTCTGACGGGGCAAGTTGAAACGGGATCGAGGACCCTCAGCGTACAGATATGGTACCCGATTGCATCGGGTGCGGAACAAAGCAGTGCCCTCGCTTCCTATGCGCACGAGCTCCCACTACCCTCAGGTGATAGCTTCAGCGTCAATTGGGAGGGACGGAGCGTCGAAGGCAACGTTGACCTCGCTGAGGGCGCCTTCCCCCTGGTGGTCTTGTCCCACGGCTATGGCGGATGGAACACGCAGTTCAGCCACCTGGCAGAGCATCTTGCATCCCGCGGCTATATTGTGGCTTCGATCGCCCACGCGGATCTGCCGTTCGACGGCCTACCGTCATTCCTCACTTCTTTCGGCAACGTCCTGCTCGCGCGCTCGCGTGACCAACAGGACGTAATCGCAGCACTGCTCGACGGCACGACGCCAGGGCTAACGACCCTCGCCTCCCATATCGACCCAACAAAGGTTGCACTGATCGGTTATTCAATGGGGGGCTACGGCGCGATTACCACAGCGGGTGCTCCACTAACCATCGATGAGGGCCCCATCGGAGACTTACCCGCTGGCGCTCGAGAAGCGTTGGCAGCCGACGGCTCGCTGCCAGCAGGGACCATCGACGCCTTGGTCTTGCTTGCCCCGTGGAGCGGAGAAAAAACAAGACCTGCGTGGAGCGAAAAGGCACTGAGGGAAGTTGCGCTCCCCACGCTGATGATCGCAGGATCAGAAGACGATGTGGTGGGTTTCGAGAATGGAGCCCGGTGGATCTTCGACAGCTTGTCGGGAACTGACCGGCGATTGCTCGTCTTTCAAAACGCCCGCCACAACATCGCTGGTAATGCCTTTGAGCCCGACGCGGCGACTCCCTTCCCCGCCATCGAGTTCCTCAGTGAGCCCGTGTGGCGCGGCACCCGTCTGAACGCCATCAACCAGCACTTCATCACCGCCTTCCTCGACCTCCACCTGAAAGGCGACACAACCAAAGAGGCCTTTCTCGATCTGCCCGTCACCGAGGCAGTCGACGGGGTGTGGACCACGAGCCCGG
>JABSRH010000081.1 GCA_013215175.1 Parvularculaceae bacterium
GTAAGGGCGGCAATCCGCATGACGTCGATCTCCCAATTAGCGACAGGATAACGCTAGCGGCGCCAGCGCGCTAGGCCCGTCAGTGGCTGTCACCGAAGCTTGACCGAGTTTCATGTTGGCCGAGGCGTGGCCAAGCTGGCCAGCAGGTGCAAACATTTAAAAATTGACGATAAATTGATGGTCGACTTCGTGTGAGTGTGTCCGAAGCTGTAGCCGACCTTGGGGTTGGCCGGCACTGTTTGGCAGTGCGCAGGTGGCTGACACGGCTTCTGGCCATGGCAGACGCAGTCAAATTGCGATCAACGGTTGACGTGGAGGGTGGGTCGCTCTTTTTTCAGTCTTCGGCGATATCTGCCCAAATGAGGCGGTGGCGATAGGACGAGGAACCAGCCCACGTGTATCGAGTTTTGAAGTCCATGGGTCGGCGTCTGGTCTTCGTTTTGGTGCTTGCGGCTTTGTGGCTGTTGCTCTCTGGTTATTTCACCAAAGCGACCTTGGTGGCCTTCGGCGTGTTCTCCGTGGCCTTCACGCTCTGGTTTTCCGACCGGGCCGAGGTGGTGGACCGCGAAGGCGTGCCGACCTCTATTTTCCCGGGTATCTTGGGCTACACCGCTTGGCTGTTCCTCGAGATTGGCAAGTCGAACGTGATGGTCGCTCGCGAAGTGCTCAAGCCGACGATCAACTTGGCGCCCAAATTATTCCGTGTGCCCGCGACGCAGCCGTCAGACCTCACGCGCACCATCTTCGCCAATTCCGTGACGCTGACGCCTGGCACGGTGACCGTCGATGTGCGCGAGGATTGCTTGCTCATCCACGCGTTGGACGAGGAGTTTGCGGACGAAGCGGGTATCGCCGACATGGGCGCGAAGGTGTCGCGCCTCGAAGCGGGGGTCGCCTAACATGTATTGGGTCGCCTCGTTCGCTATTTTGGTCGCAATGGCCCTGATGCTCGTCCGAGCCGTTAAGGGGCCGACGGTTTATGACCGTGTGCTGAGCGTGAACAGCTTTGGCACGAAGACGGTATTGCTGCTCGGCGTGCTTGGCTTTCTCATGGGCCGTCCCGCATTTCTCGACATTGCGCTGCTCTATGCGCTGATCAATTTCATCGCGACCATCGCAATCCTTAAGTTCTTCCGATACGGGGATCTTTCCGGGATGATGCACGGCGACGATCCTGCGCGGCGGGAGGCTGAATAATGGCTGTAGCGCTGGATGTGCTGTCGTGGTTGCTGCTGGTCGCGGGTGGTTTTTTTGTGATCATCGGCTCGCTGGGCGTGCTACGGTTTCCAGATTTCTACACGCGGATGCATGCCGCCGGTGTCACCGATACGCTGGGTGCTGATCTGATCCTTCTAGGTCTTCTGTTCCAAGCGCCTGATGGGATCACAGCGGTGAAGCTGCTGTTGATCATCGGCTTCTTCTTGCTGACCAGTCCTGTCGCGACCCATTCTGTGGCGCACGCGGCTTACGCTGGTCGCGAAGCGCCGCTCACGGGGCGGCTTTTGCTCCGCCAGAACGTTCCTCTACGGATGGATGAACCGATGGCCAAAGAGGAGACGGAGGCATGATGCTCGCTGCTGCCGCTAGTGCTGAGGTCGGCTCTGAAGTCACTCCGTCGACGCCGGAGGTCGTGGGGTTCACGGGAGCCTTCGCCGTTGAGCTTTGTTTGTTGGCGCTCCTCGCTGCAACCGCTGTCGCTATGATCCGCATGCGGCGGTTATTTGGCGTCGCCATGCTGTCGGGCATTTATTCGCTCCTATCGGCTGCGTTCTTCGTGGCCTTGGATGCCGTCGATGTGGCATTCACCGAGGCCGCTGTCGGGGCAGGGATGTCCACGGTTTTGCTGCTGTCAGGCATTGCTCTCACTGCTAAGGTGGAAATGCCGGTAAGCCGTACCCGTACGATTGCGCCGTTGATCATTGTCGGCGTGACCGCCGCAGCCCTGGTTTATGCCACCATCGATATGCCGGGTTTTGGCGACGCCAACGCACCGGCCAACGCCTATGTGGGGCGCGCCTACATTGAGCAAACCCCTTCGGATATCGAAGTGCCGAACGTGGTGACCGCGGTGTTGGCGAGCTATCGCGGCTTCGATACGTTCGGCGAGACCGTCGTGGTCTTTACTGCGGGCCTAGCGTGTCTGCTGCTGTTAGGCGCTGGTGCGATCCGCGGCGGTGGCCGCAATGACGACGGAGAGCACTGATGGGCCATCTCATTCTCCGCGTCACGATCAAAATCCTGTTTGCGCCCATTATCCTGTTCGCCTTCTATGTTCAGTTTCACGGCGATTACGGCCCGGGCGGCGGTTTCCAAGCGGGCGTCATTTTGGCATCGGCGTTCATTCTACATGCGCTCGGCTTTGGTCTCGCGACGTGCCAGAAAGTGATCCCGCCGAACTGGCTGCCCGCTGGCATGGCGCTCGGTGTGCTGATTTATGCGGGCACAGGCATCTACACGATGCTCTTCGGCGACAACTTCCTCGACTACGATGTGATCCAGCCGGACAGTCATCACCATGCAGGCCAACACATTGGCATTATTGCGGTGGAGATCGGTGTGGGTCTCGCGGTGGCCTGCACGATGCTCCAGATCTTCTACGCTTTCGCGGGGCGGGAGCCTGAACCGATGGATGATGCCTGGTAATGCTCGAATTCATCCTTGCCCGTTACAATTATTGGATCGTCATCTGTTTGATGATGACGGGTCTCTATATCGTCTTCTCCCGCGGGAACCTGGTGAAGGTGTTGATGGGCCTGAACCTGTTCCAGACCTCGGTGTTCATTTTCTACATCACGGTGGGCAAGGTCATCGGTGGCACGGCGCCCATTCTGTTCGAGGACAAGGCCAAGAAAGATGATCATCACGGCGATGATCATCATGCGCCCGCCGGTGAAGCTCATCACGGCGAGGGCCACAGCACGGCCGGCGATTACGCTTCGAGCGTCAGCGTCGCGCCATCGGGCATGACCAACGAGGCCACCGGCAGTCATATAGCGTCCATGGCCGATGCCCAGGCACTGGTCACTGATGGCGCCGTGCATGCCAAGGATGTCGGCGACTATGTCAGCGAGGGGTCTCATCATCTCGATGTGCCCGGCTTGGCCCCTCATCTTATTGCGCCGCACCCTGAAGATGCCGCGAGCCTGCCGAGTGCTGCCCAGGAGCTTGCGGGCAGTGCAGCTTACGGTGAGGTTCTCTATTCGAACCCGCTGCCCCACGTGTTGATCCTGACCGCCATTGTGGTGGGCGTAGCGACCACCGCCGTGGGCCTGTCGCTCGCCGTCCGCATCCGCGAAGCCTACGGAACAGTGGAGCAAGATGCGCTGGAAGAAGCCGACAACGCCTATGAGTTGGTGGAGGCCGACACCTAATGTTGATGGATGACCTCCCCGTCCTTCCGGTATTGCTGCCGCTGATCGCGGCGCCTATCGCCGTGCTGTTGCCCAATGGTAGAGCCGCGGGTGCGTGGGCGACGTTGATTGCTTGGCTGTCGTTCTACCTGGCCATGCAGCTCACTTCGATCGTCGCCACGGCAGGCACGGTGGAGTACGCTATGGGTGGTTGGGCTTCGCCGCTTGGCATTCTCTACCGCGTGGATTTGGCGGGCGCGATTGTCATGACGTTGGTGGCGGGCATGGCTTCGGTCACTTTCCCGTACGCCATGTCGAGTTCAGCGGCGGAGATCGTTCCTTCACAGAGCAAAGCGTTCTTCGCGATGTTCCTCATTTGCTTCTCGGGGCTGATGGGGGTTGTCGCAACAGGCGACGCTTTCAACGTCTTCGTGTTCCTCGAGATCAGTTCGCTGTCGACCTACACGCTGGTGGCTTTGGGCGCGAAGCGAGACCGACGAGCGTTGACCGCCGCGTTCAATTACCTCGTGCTAGGTACGATCGGTGCGACGTTCTTCGTCATTGGTTTGGGCTTGCTCTACCAGGTGACCGGCACGCTGAACATGATCGACATCCACGAGAAAGTTCAGGCGGCGGAAGAAGATTATGGCCGTGTGGTCCGGGCGGGTTACGCCTTCATCATGACTGGACTGGCGCTGAAGCTGGCTATGTTCCCGCTTCACCGGTGGCTGCCCAACGCCTACACGTTCGCGCCGTCTTCGGTGACCGCGTTCCTGGCCTCGACCAGCACCAAGGTGGCGATCTACGCCATGCTGCGGTTCCTGTTCACGGTGTTTGGGTTCAGCTTCGGCTTTGCCGACGTCGCCCTCGCGGTCTTCTTGATCCTCGGTTTGGTGGGCATGTTCTCCGGCAGCCTCATCGCGATCTTCCGCCGCGATGTGAAGATGATCTTGGCCTATTCGTCCGTAGCGCAGATCGGCTACATGCTGCTGGGCATAAGCTTCGCCACCGTCGATGGCGTCGGCGCCGCGCTCGTTCATGTGGTGAACCACGCGGTGATGAAGGCGACCTTGTTTCTTGCCGTCGGCGCCGTTTTCTTCTCCCTCGGTTCGCACCGGCTGTCCGCCTACAAGGGGCTCGGCAAGACCATGCCGGTCACCACGGCGGTGATCATAGTCGGCGGGCTTTCGTTGATCGGTGTACCGCTGACCAATGGCTTCATTTCCAAGTGGGCGTTGGTGGGGGCGGCCTATGACAGCGTCCTTGCTGTGCCGAGCCTGGCTATTGTGTTGATGATCGTCGCCAGTTCCCTCCTTGCCGTCGCTTATGTCGGCCGGATCGTCTGGGCGATGTTGCTCGAAGACCCGGTGCCCGGTGTGCAAGCCAAGCCAGTCCCGGCTTTGATGATGGTGCCCATGGTCTTGATGGCGCTGCTCTGCCTCTATCTCGGCGTGAACGCTGACGGTCTTGTCGACCTTTGCCGCCAGGCCGCTGAAGTCCTGCTCGACAGTGGCCTTGGCTACGGAGGGGTGCGCTGATGTTTGAGCTCTTGCCCGCTGAATTTGCTATCATCGCGTCGATGGTGGTGCCGCTCTTCGGCTTTGTGCTGGTGACGCTGCTTGATGGCTCGCCGAACATCCGTGAGAGCGTCAGTATCACCACTGGGGTGATCACGCTGTTCTTCACCCTGACGATCTTCACCGCCGTTGGAGCCGGTGAGAGGCCGAGCGTTGAGATTGTTCAGATGCTCCCGGGCCTGTCGATCGCATTCAAAGTCGAACCTCTGGGTGCATTGTTCGGGCTGATCGCGTCGGGCCTGTGGATCGTCAACACGTTCTACTCGATCGGCTACATGCGAGGACATGGCGCGCACGGACAGACGCGGTTCTATATGGCGTTCTGCGTCGCGATCCCCGCAGCGCTCGGTATTGCGTATTCTGGCAACTTGCTGACCTTCTTCTTGTTCTACGAAGCGCTGACGCTCTCGACATTTTCGCTCGTTACCCACGAGCGTGATGATGCCGCCAAAGCGGGTGGCCGGATCTATCTTGGCATCCTCATGGGCACGTCCATCGGTCTGCTGCTGCCCGGCGTAGTATGGGTCTATGCGCTGACCGGCACCACGGATTTTGTAGCGGGCGGTATCATGGGCGAGGTCTTCGCCAACATGCCGCTGATCTTCAGCATCATCCTGGCGCTCTTTGCCTGGGGTACGGCGAAAGCAGCGCTGATGCCATTCCACCCCTGGTTGCCCAATGCCATGGTGGCGCCCACGCCTGTCTCGGCGTTTCTGCACGCGGTGGCCGTGGTTAAGGCTGGGGTCTTCGGTGTGCTGAAGGTGAGTGTCTATACCTTCGGTGCGGCGAACGTGGCGGAGTCGGGGGCGGGAGACGTGATCACCTATGTCGCTGCCGCGTCGATCCTCATCGCCTCGCTTATCGCCATGACCGAGGACAATCTGAAAGCACGCTTGGCTTATTCGACGGTGAGCCAGCTGAGCTACATCACCCTCGGCGCGATGCTGGCGACGAAGTACGGCATCCTCGGCGGCGGTACGCAGATCGCTGCGCATGCTCTCGGGAAGATGACCCTTTTCATGTGTGCCGGTGCCGTCGCGACAGCAACCCACAAGAAATACATCTCGCAGATGCGGGGCCTGGGCCAGGCGATGCCGTTCACGTTCATCGCCTATATCATTGGCGCCTGCTCGATCATCGGCATCCCGCCCATGGCCGGAACGTGGCCGAAGTTCCTGCTGATGATGAGTTCGGTGGAGACCGGTGACTTGATCTTGATCGGTGTGCTGATCCTTTCGAGCTTGCTCAACATCGTTTACCTGCTGCCGCCAGCGGTTCGGGCCTTTATGGACAACCCGAAGGAGCCGGTGGAGGGCATTCAAGAAGCACCAGCCTTCTGTGTGGTTCCCGCTTGGTTCACCGCCATCGGCACCATCGTCCTGTTCTTCTTGATGGGTGACTTGATCCAATATCTCCAACCGCTGGTGGAGGGCCTATGAGCGATCATCCGAAGATCCGCCCTGAAGAGCGCTCGATGTGGGAGACGCCTGAGATGCTCAAGCGTCTGTGGATTATCGTTCCAGCGACCTGTGTCCTCTTTGGGCTGATGAATATTGTTCTCGCCGTGATGCACAAGACGCATCCTCATTTCACCATCGATAAGTTCCCTGTGTTTTACGGCGTGGTGGGTTTCCTCAGCTTCTCGTTCATCGTTCTGGCGGGTCAGCACTTGCGGAAGATCCTGATGCGCGAAGAAGGCTATTACGACGGCGAGGAAGCAATGTTGCCGCGCCCTGGCGAGGACCCTCGCGTTTATGCTGATGATCGTGACCTTGAGGAGGACGGCGAATGATCCCGTTCATCCCTGGCGATTTTAATCCGGCTTACCTCCTTTGCATCGCGGGCATCTTGGCTGCCTTGTCTCCATCGAAGACTGGGCGGGGCATCATTGGCCTGATCGGTATCGGCCTCGGGCTGCTTCAACTGCGCAGCCTTGGTGTGGGCCAGATGGACAGCGCCATCTATTACGGCGTGATGGAGATCGCGGGCTATGAGTTCATTCCCTTGCGGATGGATAAGCTCTCGGTGATCTTCGCCACGATCTTCCACATCGCCGCCCTGATCAATGTGATCTACGGTTGGTCTCACGCGACGCGCCTCGAAAGCTCCATGGGCCTGATTTATGCGGGCTCTGCGATTGGCGGTGCTCTGGCGGGTGACCTGCTGACGCTCTTTAGTTTCTGGGAGTTGGCAGCGATTTCGTCGGTGTTCATCGTTTGGGCCGGCGGTACGCACGCGGCGTTCAAGGCGGGCATGCGCTACTTGGTGGTGCAGGTTCTTTCCGGCCTGACCTTGCTCGCGGGCATTGTCCTGCACCTGTCGCGTGGTGGATCGTCCGAGTTCGGCAAGTTCACGCTGATGGGTGAGGCGGGCGTTGACCCTGTGGCGGCGCTGATCCTCTTTGCGTTTGGCCTGAAGGCAGCGTTCCCGCTGCTCCATACCTGGCTTCAAGACAGCTACCCGAAAGCCACGCCTGTTGGCGCTGTACTGCTTTCCGCCTTCACCACGAAGCTGGCGATTTATACTCTTGTGCGTGGGTTCGAAGGCACAGGGATCTTGATCCCCATCGGGTGTGTGATGACGGCGTTCCCTGTCTTCTTCGCGCTGATCGAGAACGACCTTCGCAAAGTCTTGAGCTACTCACTGAACAACCAGCTCGGTTTCATGGTTTGCGCGATTGGAATTGGTGGGCCGCTCGCGATCAACGGCGCGGCCGGGCATGCCTTTGTGCACATCATCTATAAGGCTCTCCTCTTCATGGGCATGGGCGCCGTGGTGGTCCGTGTGGGAACGGCCAAAGCGACAGAGCTGGGCGGCTTGCACAAGTCGATGCCGTGGACGACGGTGTTCACGATCATCGGCGCCATGTCGATTTCGGCCTTCCCGCTGTTCTCGGGCTTTGTGGCCAAGTCAATGATCACGCTCGCGGCGGCCGAAGCGCACATGCTCTTCGCTTACCTTGTGCTGCTGTTCGCTAGTGCTGGTGTGCTGGAGCATTCGGGTATCAAGATCCCGTACTTTGCCTTCTTCGCCCACGACCGGTTTGCGCCTTCGGTGACCGGGCGCGAGCGTCCGAAAGAGGCTCCGCGACCCATGCTGATTGCCATGGGCATTGCAGCGTTCCTGTGCCTCGCCGTCGGGTTCTATCCGCCGATCCTCTACGGCCTGCTCCCGTATGAGACGGACTATCACGCCTATACGTTCGAGCATGTGGCAACGCAGATGCAGCTGCTGATGTTCGCGATTTTGGCCTTCATGCTGTTGGTGAAATACAAGCTGTACCCGGATGAGGTGCGCTCCACGAACCTCGATGTGGATTGGCTATGGCGGGTTCCGGGCCGCCGTTTGGTGGAGTGGGGCGTGCCTACCGTCGCTCGCCTATGGCACTTGATCTGGAACAACCTGCGCGCGTTGAACGTGCTGGTGGTGAGGGGTCTTACCATGGTTCACGGACCAGGGGGACGTCTTTCGCGAAGCCTTTCCGTGGGCTTATCAGCGGGTTCCACGGGGATCGTGTTGGCGATTGTGCTGATCCTGACCTTCCTCAACTAGGGGAAGTGACAGGGCGGCGGGCTTCTGCTAGCGGCCAGCGGCTATGCTGAAACTTGCGATCATCGGGCGCCCCAACGTGGGCAAGAGTACCCTGTTTAACCGCCTCGCGGGGCGGAAGCTGGCCATCGTGGATGACCAGCCGGGTGTGACCCGCGACCGCCGGGACCTGGACATCCAGTTCGGCGACTTTGACGTGCGCCTGATGGATACGGCGGGTCTTGAGGATGCCGCGGACGGATCGCTTCAAGCTCGCATGAGGGATGGCACGGAACGCGCGGTGGCTGAAGCTGATATCGCGTTCTTCCTTATCGATGCGCGGTCGGGCCTGACGGCGCAAGATCGCAACTTGGCCGAGATCCTCCGCGCTGCGCCAACGCCGGTGATCGTTGTGGCCAACAAGACCGAAGGCCGCGGCGAAGAGGGCGCCTACGAAGCCTACGAGCTGGGCCTCGGCGACCCCGTTGCCATCTCCGCTGAGCACGGTGAGGGGATGGCTGACCTCTACCATTCGATGGTGGAGGCGGTAGAGAAGAATAACATCGATCCGGACAAGGACGATGAAGAAGATACCGAGTTCAAGCCGCTCCGCGTAGCTATTGTCGGGCGGCCGAATGCGGGCAAGTCGACGCTGATCAACCAGCTCTTGAATGAAGAGCGGATGCTGACCGGCCCAGAGGCGGGGATCACCCGGGATTCGATCGGGGTCGACTGGACCTGGAACGATGGCGAGCGGGAATGGCCCGTGGCGCTCTGGGATACCGCGGGTATGCGGAAGAAGGCGAAGGTGCAGGAGAAGCTGGAAAAGCTCTCCGTGGGCGACACGCTTCGGGCTGTGCGCTTTGCCGAAGTGGCTGTGTTGGTCATTGATGCGACCATGCCGTTTGAGAAACAAGACCTTCAGATTGCGGACTTCATCTCGAAAGAAGGCCGCGCAGCTATCGTTGTGGTGAACAAGTGGGACCTCGTCGAGGACACCGACCTTGCCGCGAAAGAGCTGCGCCTCGATGCGATGCAGGCGATGCCGCAGTTTGGCGGCGTTCGTGTGGTGTACCTTTCGGCGCTGACCGGGCGGCATATCGATAAGCTGATGCCGATGATCGTTGACGCCTATCGCGACTGGAACGCGAAGGTGAAGACGGCAGAGATGAACCGCTGGCTCGAAGGCGTTGTGGCGCACCACCCACCGCCTGCTGTTGCGGGCCGACGGATCAAGATGCGCTATGCCACGCAAATCAAGTCGCGACCGCCAACGTTTGTGATCAAATGTCAGCGCTCGGACGAAGTACCTGAGACTTATCGGCGGTACTTGGTCAATTCCCTGCGTGAGGCTTTTGATCTGGAGGGCACACCGGTGCGTGTGCAATTGAAGGCCGGCGAGAACCCTTACGCTGATCGCGCGAAGCGTAAGCACTAGCGGTGTAGCGGCTGGCTGCTTATTTGTGCGCTACCGCCTTCGGCTATTTGAGCGCGGGTTGTGATCCGCGCAGCACCGAGAGCCGCCCTTCGGGGCGGTTTTTCGTGTCTGGGAAGCCCTGGCGCGCGTTGCCGCTGCGAATGGGTGTAGTTTTCCTTCTGTCCTATCGCTTCGCTGCTTGAGGACAGAGAGGAGTGCTGCGGCATGAGCCCGTCCCACCGGGTCCGTGCGCCAGAGCGATGCAAGCTCGCTACGTACCGAACGGCCTAACTTCAAGCTCTCGCCCGATACAGTCGTCCTACGGAGCATTGCACCACGACAAGCGCTCGTTGACGATCCGGAACGTCCCAGTCCTGCCGATGGGTGCGTTGTAGCATGGGTGGGGTTTTGGGGGATAAGATTGCGTTCTGTCTTTTCTCGATGGATCCCGGACTTGAACCGGGATCCATCGACGAACGAGGGGCAACCGGTTTTCCCTCTCCCCAAATCGGAGATTTGGACCTCTTCCTAGGGAGAGGTTTTGGGGTTGGGTTCGGCGAATGTATGTTTACTGATAGATAGTCTCCTGGGCGCTTGCCACGGCTTGACCGTGGCACCCATCACCGGCGCCATCGCCCATGCGTTCAGTTGGGAGATGGACCCCACGGTCAGGCCGTGGGGAGCGTCGCCGGGGGTGAGAAAAAACGGCGGCTGGCTTCGCAAGCCGCCCTACGGGTTATCGTGAAGCCTGTCGGTTCTGCAGAACGAGCCAGGTTGCGGTGCCGAAGCCTCCACCGGTGAAGAAGAGGACGCCGCACCAGAGGAGGGGTTCCATCTCGCTCATCCAGAGGGAGCCTGAGCGGGCGGCGACGACGACGAAGAGGCTGAACAGGGCAGCCGTTACGCCGCTTCGCCAGGCGGCCGCTTTGAGGTCGGTGAGCGCCAGTCCGAGGGTGGCGAGGGGTGACCAAACGTTGAGCATCGCCATGCTGAGGTACCCGCTGAAGAGGACGTTGTTCAGTGATAGGTCTCCGCTGACCAAGAGGAGCAGGCCTAGGATGCTCAGGGACACAACGATCACGAAGAGGGACGGCGGTAGACTGAGGCGTCTTGGTTCGTTCACGTTATGGTTTCCTTGGATGGTCTTCTGGCGGCCAATCCAGCGGGCCTCCTTGAATTCAGTCTTTGGGCGGACGGTAACGATACCGTACCCGTTGAGCTAGATGATAGACTGGATCGTTGACCAATTTATTGAGTTCGGAAAGCGCTGGCGCCATCCTCACCCCTAGGATCGAAAAAACGAAGGCGAAGCAAAGCGCCATCACTATCGCCGCTGGCGTTACTTCCAGATACTCGACCTTGAAATAGCCAGTTGCGATGATGATCGGCGTGGAAGTTGCGATGCTTGAGAGCGCTGCCAGCAGCGTTTGTGGAGTTAAACCCACAGGCTTGGTGTGGTAGGCTGCAATTGCCGCCAAGAGCGTTGGCGCTAGCATTACAACCGCGCCCGGATAAATGAGCGCCTCGAACGGCAAAGGGTGCGACGACAGCACAAGGACGGCGACCGCCGATCCGACCGCCAGGGCATAGGATGCTAAGGCGTCACGTTTCCAGTATTTGGCACTGAACAGCCCCAAACTTAACGCTTCAGCTCTTTGATCGCGCCTTCGAGGCCGTCGAGCGTTAGCGGGAACATTCTGTCCTCGAACAATTGCCTCGTCAGGTCGATGCTGGGGGCCCATTGCCAGTTCTTTTCTGGGATCGGGTTCAGCCACACGGACTTTTCGTAGATTTCGAGGAGGCGTTTCATCCAGATCGCGCCGGCTTCTTTGTTGTAATACTCGACGGAGCCGCCTGGCATGGTGATTTCGTACGGGCTCATGGACGCGTCGCCGACGAAGAGGACCATGTAGTCGTTTCCGTACTTATGCAGAACATCCCAGGTCTGGGTTTTTTCGGCCCAGCGGCGTGAATTGTCCTTCCACACAAAATCGTAGAGGAAGTTGTGGAAGTAGAAATATTCAAGGTGCTTGAACTCAGACCGTACGGCGGAGAAGAGCTCTTCGCAGACCTTCACGTAGGGGTCCATTGATCCGCCTACGTCGAAAAAGACGAGGAGCTTGACCGCGTTGCGGCGTTCAGGGCGCATCTGCACGTCGAGGTAGCCTGACTTGGCAGTGGCATCGATCGTGCCGCCGAGATCGAATTCGTCCGGCGCGCCTTGGCGAGCGAACTTGCGAAGCTTGCGTAGGGCGACCTTGATGTTCCGTGTGCCGAGCTCAACATCGCCGTCGAGGTTTTTGAACTGGCGCTGCTCCCACACCTTCACCGCGCGTTTGTTCTTCGACTGGCCGCCGATGCGCACACCCTCGGGATTGTAGCCGGAATGGCCGAAGGGCGAGGTGCCGCCGGTGCCAATCCATTTGTTGCCGCCCTCGTGCCGTTCTTTCTGCTCGTTGAGGCGCTCTTCGAGCGTCTTCATGAGCTCTTCCCAGCCGCCGAGCTTTTCGATCTGCGCCTTCTCTTCCTCAGAGAGGTACTTCT
>JABSRH010000082.1 GCA_013215175.1 Parvularculaceae bacterium
TAAGGCGAAGCTCGGGGAGGAGACCTACCGTTCACTCTCAGCGGCGGCGACAGCGATTACAGGAACCAAGTGGTCAGGTCCCTTGTTCTTTGGCCTGCGAGATCGAAAACAGTCGAGCGCTAAGCCATGACCCTACGTAAGCAGCGCTTTGCGATCTACACGAGAAAGTCTTCGGAGGAAGGCCTCGAGCAGGACTTCAACTCGCTCCATGCCCAGCGGGAGGCCTGCGAGGCGTACATCGCATCTCAGCGTCACGAGGGCTGGAGGCTGGTCAACACCGCTTATGACGATGGTGGTCTCTCCGGCGGCACCATGGAGCGCCCTGCTCTCACCGAGCTTCTTGCTGATATCGACCGTGGTCTGATCGACGGTGTGGTGGTCTACAAGGTGGACCGCCTCACCCGGTCCCTCACCGACTTCGCCCGCATCGTGGAGCACTTCGATGCCCGCTCCGTCAGCTTCGTGTCGGTGACCCAGAGCTTCAACACCACAAGCTCCATGGGTAGGCTCACCCTCAACATGCTCCTGTCCTTCGCCCAATTCGAGCGTGAGGTCACAGGTGAGAGGATCAGGGACAAGATCAGCCAATCAAAGGCCAAGGGCCTGTGGATGGGCGGCTGGGTGCCTTTTGGGTATGAGGCGGACGGACGGACGCTGCGGGTCGTGGACGACGAAGCGGCGACGGTGCGCTGGCTCTTTGAGCGCTACCTAGACCTCAGGACGATCCCGGCGCTCGTCGCCGAATGTGGTCGGAAGGGCATCCGGACGCCGCCGCGGGTTTCTAAGACCGGCAACCCCCATGGCGAGCGCCCCCTGACCCGGGGCTATCTTCACAAGCTCCTGTCGAACCCTCTTTACGCGGGGAAGATCCGGCATGCGGCTGTGGTCCATGAAGGAAAGCACAAAGCCATTGTCGATGGGGCTCTCTTCGACGCCGTCCAGAAGCAGCTCTCCCGGCGGAGCGGGCCCTATCGCAAGCGGACGGGGGAGCCGCTTCAGCTCCTCGGCAGGCTCGTCGATGATCAGGGCACGGCGCTGACCGCCACCCATGCGAAGAGAGGGGCACTGCGGTATCACTACTATGTGGGGGGACGGACCCATGGAGACGACGGCGCCAGCCTGCGGCTTCCGGCGCGGAAGATCGAAGACATCCTCACCCAACAGATCAGCGCGTTCCTCGGAGACGAAGGCCGGATCGCCGATGCGGTGAAGGAGCGCGATGGTCATCTTAATGGCCTTGCCGAGGCCCTCGCTTCAGCCAAAGGGGCGAGGAAGCACGACGGCCTCTCGCTTCTAACGAAGGCGCAGATTGATCAGCATACGCTGGTGATCAGCATCGCCCTTCCCAAAGCTGCTCCCCTCACCTTCCGCAAACCCCTCGGCTTCAAAAAGCGCGGGGTCGAGTGGCGGATGGTCATCGGCGAGAACGGCCAGGCGATCACCAGCGGTGAGCCCGACCGCCAGTTGATCAAGACCCTCGCTCGCGCTTTCCAATGGCAGGACGATCTGATGGCGGATGATCCAATGACGTTACGTCAGCTCGCGACGCGCGACGGAACCGATGAACGCTTCATCGCCAAGCACCTGCCTCTCGCCTCGCTCTCACCGAAGATCGTCCGGGCCATCCTCGATGGCACCCAGCCTCCAGAGCTCACCTCGGACAAGCTTCTTCGTGTGAAGGAACTTCCCCTCACATGGGACGATCAGGAGCAGGCCTTGGGCTTCCCCTGCTGAGATCACTCGGCTCTGCAACCTTAGGCAACGAAGCAGCTGGCGAGCAGCGTCGCCCAACCGGTGACCTCAACTCTCGTGCCTGGTGCCGATCATCTCTCGGGGAACGCCGCGACCCCGAGCGCCCGGAAGCCGATCAGAATTCCGCACTAGCATAAAGCGCCGGACGGCCCCACGGCGATGATCCAAGGCTTCCAAGTGCTTGCGCCAGCGAAGTGCATCGGCGCACCGTGACCCCATCGCCCAACCCGCCCGGAAAAAACCGGACCACGGAAACCGCGAACAGAGACAACGGGTCAGATCCGGCACCTCTCGCGAGATAAGCCCGCCTCTCCGCTCCGGTCTTCGAAACGCCACACCGCAGACCACCGCACACTGCGGGGCTCACGAGCAATCCGTGCGCAGAATGAGAAAATGGCATATATAACAAGTAGTCGTGGCGGACAGAGAGGGATTCGAACCCTCGAGACGGTTTCCCGCCTACACGCGTTCCAGGCGTGCGCCTTCGACCACTCGGCCACCTGCCCATCAGGAGGGCGGGGCATAGACTGAGGAGCGGGGCATTGGCAAGCCGGGCAGAGGTCGCTACGCCGTTTTTTGGGGATTTAAGGATCGAAACATGAAGAGCTTGCGCGCATCAGCATGGGTGTTCATCGCCGCGGCCCTCGCCTTGCTTGGCGCCGACATCATTTCTTCGCTGGAAGCCGGTGAGCCCGTGGTTCGCAGCATGCGAGAGATCCTCAACTTCCTTCCCGGTGTTGACGTAGCTGCCAACAGCGGACCCGGTTGGGTCCGTGTGATCACCGACCTGCCCTTGTGGGCAGTGCTTGGTATCCTCGGCCTGATCGCCACACTGATCGTTCGGCCCGTCGACTAACCCCGGGTCGCGCCTGCGGCCCTACTCGGCCGCTTGGCGTTGCTGCTGTTCAGCCTCAGCAATCATGTCCTCGGCCTGCTTTTGCAGAGTGACGTAGTCGACCTTGCCGGTGCCGAGGACGGGGATGTCTGGCACGCTCAACACACGCTTCGGCACCGCCAATTCCGGGACGCCGTGGCCTTGCGCCCAGGACAGAAGCGCCGAGCGATCGGGATTTTGTTCTTCCGTAAGCAGAATGATCTGCTCGCCCTTCTTATCGTCCGGCAGGATCACGGCTGCATGAACCGCATCAGGCCAAACGACGCTGGCGCAGTTTTCGACCACCGCGAGACTGACCATCTCGCCGGAGATCTTCGCAAAACGCTTCACCCGTCCACGGATCGCCATATAACCGCCGCCATCGATGGTGACGACATCGCCAGTATCGTGCCAGCCGCCTTCGGGCGGGTTCATCTTTTTGGTCTCTGGGTCAATGTAGCCGGCCATGATATTCGGACCACGGACATAAAGCCGTCCACCGCCCTCAAGGCCCTCGATGCTCTCCAGTCGCGTTTCGATGCCAGGCAAAACTTTACCGACCGTGCCCGGACGAATGTCGCCAGGTTGGTTGACGGCCACAACGGGCGCTGCCTCCGTGGCACCGTAGCCCTCAAGCACCGAGAAACCGAACTTGCGGCGAGCAAAGTTCCGCGTCTCGTCCCGCACCTTCTCTGCGCCACAAACCGCATAGCGCAAGCTTTGCAAGGCCCCCTGACGAGCCTGGCGAAGGTAGCGCGACAAGAACGTGTCCGTGGCGAAGAGGATCGTCGCCTTGGTCTTGCGAATAACCTCGGGGATGATCTTCACATGCAGGGGTGACGGATAAGGCACTTGGGTCTTACCGTCGATCAGCGGCAGCAACGAGCCGCCCGTTAGGCCGTAGGAGTGGAAAATCGGCAGCGGGTTAAAGAAAATATCCGATGGCAGAAGCTCCACATGCTGACGAATTTGCTCAACATTGGCCACCAAGTTAGCATGGGTCAGAACCACACCCTTAGGCTTGCCCTCCGTACCCGACGTGAAAAGGATCACGGCCGGACTGTCAGGCTTCACCCCGCGTCGCGCCAAGAAAGGAGCCTTCTCACCAATCGCACCGCGGAGTTTGTCCGCAGCCGTCAGGCCCTCGCGGATCTCTTCGATGATATGGATCTGCGCTTTCGACGACAGCGCGTCGACAAGGCCTTGCAGGCCGCCAACCTCGATGAACTTCGACGAGGTGATGATGTGCTTAATGTCGCCGGTCTCCAGCGCACTGAAGAGTGCACTCTCGCCAGCGGTGAAGTTGAGCATGGCTGCGACACGGCCATCGCAATGAAGAGCCAGGAGCGTGATCAAACCGCCCGCGCTGGTAGGCAGCAGCACGCCGACATTCTCGCCGCGCTTGGTGAACCGCGAGAACGCGGAGCCCAGGGCAAAAGCACCTCGCACCGTGTCGGTGTAGCTAATCTCCCGACCTTCAGGCTCGACGAAGGCCAGCTTCTTGCCGCCCATCCGGTTCTTGGTCTCGATGACCTTGGACAGCACGTTCGTGCGCGAGCGGCTCCAGATACGGCGGCGCGAGCGCTTCGCGGCCTTTTGCCGGGTCTTTTCAGCGGCCTCTTCTTCGCGAGCGTCAGCGGTGGCCGTCAGACCGGCCTCCACAGGATCAGTTGGTTCCTTAACCTTGTTCTGGTCTGCTGAATTCAGCGGCTCAACGTTGCTCACGGCCAGGTCTCCCGAGGCGAAACTGTTACCTCGTTGCCTTACGTCGAACAGCGCAGCCTTTCAACGATGCACAGACGTCGCTCTGAGCCAAGGGAGAGGGAGGACACATGTTGTTTCAAAGTGGAACCAACCCCCAAGCGCAAAAACGCTGGCCCTCTACCGCGCTCTTGGTCGTTTTGATGGGCCTAGCCGCAACGCCACCCGCCTTGTTGATGCTGGTCCAGCGTGAGGCACACCGGCCCACGCCCTACCTAACGATTGAATTGAGCGACCCTTTGCCCCTGGAAGCTCCCTTGCGCCCAGGCTCAGGATCGTGAACACCGGCGCCAATGCGTCAACTTGAGAACCTCCACCAGTACCGGCCCAACGTGGGCATCTGCTTGTTCAACGCCCAGGGGCAAGTCTGGCTGGGCGAACGGCTGTCAGCGCCCGGCAGCCGTGAAGTGAACCCCTATCGCTGGCAGATGCCGCAGGGCGGGATCGACCGCGGCGAAACGCCCGAGCAGGCCGCCGTGCGTGAGCTGGCGGAGGAGACGGGCATCACGAAGGCGCGCCTCCTGTTCTCGACGCCAGGCTGGTTGGCCTATGACTTTCCGCCAAAATACCGGCGCGGCAAGAAAGACTGGATGGGCCAGCGGCAGAAATGGGTGGCTATGCTGTTTGAGGGCTCAGACGATGACGTCGACCTCAACGCCCATGATCCCGCTGAATTCGAGCGCTGGCGTTGGGCACACCTGGATGAGCTGGAAGAATTGATCGTGCCGTTCAAGCGCGAGATCTACGCTGAGCTCGTGAAGGCCTTCCACCCGCTCGCGGAATTTCTCGCGTCCAATAACGGCTAGTCAGCGCGGCAGTGCTCCTGCACCGATAGCTCGGACCAATCGCACCGCCTCCGGTGCGTTCCAGTCGGCATTACCCACGAGGCTACCCACCTCTCGACCACGACCGTCATAAACGACAGTGATGGGCAACGTCAGGTTCTCAGAAAACGTGCGCGCGAACCGCAGCCGGGGATCAAGCAGAAGCGTCGGCGAAGACACCCCGAGTCGCTCAAGCATCGCGCGCTGAGCCGAGCCGTCGCCGGGCTCCACCGCCACCAGCACCACTTGCACCTCGTCGCCATGCTCCCGCTGGAGTGCCTCGAGCGTCGGCAATTCCTCTAGGCACGGCGCACACCAGGTTGCCCACAAGTTCACCACCAAGGTCCGCCCGTCAGCCACCTCGGCCAGCGTGACCTCGCCATCCTCGCCGGTCAGCGCGATGGTCGGCATCGCCTGCGTCGGGAACGTACGCACGAAGTCGCTCATCTCGCCGGTCAGGTAGTGAGGCTTGCTGTCCTCCCAAGGCTTCGGTTTCCCGCCCAGCGACGCGAGGGTGGCATAGGCCACCGCGAGCGCTCCGATCCAACCGAGCAGCTTCATCATCTCTAGCGGATTTTTCAGTCCGACGACGTAAGCCTTAATCCGATCCATCACACTGGTGCTCCGCTGGGGTGGGCGTGGTTCCGGGTAAGTGTAACGGCGCGCCCAGGCGATCAAGCCCTTCAGAACCCGTCGCGACCAACCGTCTCTTTTATCCTTCAACTCACGGGTTCCCGCAAAAGGGGTGGCCGTGATAGTCGGCGGCATGCGCTGGTTTATTCTTCTGCCCCTCACCCTCGTGCTCGCCGTTTCGGCTTGCGGAAAGCGTGCGCCTCTCGACGTGCCACCGCCTCCGCCAGAGCGCTCTGAAAGCCTAATCTAATGCACCATTTCGACCGGAACGATGCCGGCGAGCTTTTCGCCGAAGGCGTCCCCTTCACGACCATCGCTCGTGAGGTCGGCACGCCTTGCTACATCTATTCCGCAGCCACGCTCCGGCGGCATGCTCGCGTGTTTCGCGACCCCTTCCCCGAAGGCACCGTCACCGCCTTTTCCGTGAAGGCCCTATCGAACCTCGCGGTGCTGTCACTGCTACGGCAAGAAGGCTTTGGCGCTGACGTAGTCTCCGGTGGTGAGCTCATGCGCGCGCTCCAGGCCGGCATGGCACCCTCGCAGATCGTCTTTTCCGGCGTAGGGAAGACGACCGACGAGCTGCGTGCCGCGCTCCAGGCTGGCATCCTGCAGTTCAATGTCGAGAGCGTCGCAGAACTCCGCATGCTGTCGGAAGTTGCCGTGGCAGAGGGTGTGGATGCCCCCGTCGCCCTGCGCATCAACCCCGATGTTGATGCCGAAACCCATCCCGGCATTTCCACCGGCAAAGCTGATGACAAGTTCGGCATCCCTTGGGATAGAGCGCTCGAAGCCTATGGCCTCGCCCGCGATCTCCCCGGCATCGACCCGTCAGGCCTCGATCTTCACATCGGTTCACAGATCACGTCGCTAGCGCCGTTCGAGCGCGCCGCTAATCGCGCAGCCGACCTCGTCCGCACACTGCGTGAGCATAACTTCAATATCACACGCCTTGATCTCGGTGGCGGCCTAGGTGTTCCGTATGCCGCAGGGGACGTGCCTCCACCGCCTTCTGACTATGCCAAGACCCTCGTGGCCATCACCAATGACCTCGGTGTTCAGCTGATCCTCGAGCCCGGTCGGGTGATCGCAGGCAATGCTGGTATGCTGCTAACACAAGTGGTGCTGACCAAGACCCAGACGAACAAGTCGTTCGTCGTCGTCGACGCGGGCATGAACGACCTCATGCGCCCCGCGCTTTACGGCGCTCGCCACCATCTTCACGAGATCATCCAAAAGGACGGCGAAGCATCGCCGTTCGCTCTCGTAGGACCCATTTGTGAGAGTACGGACCAATTCACACCCGAGGCTGAACTGCACTCGCCTGAGGCGGGCGACCTCCTCGCCTTCGGTACAGCCGGCGCGTATGGCGCGGTCCAGGCCTCGCAGTACAACTCGCGGCCCCTTGTGCCCGAGGTCTTGGTGGATGGTGATGCGTTCCACGTCATCCGCTCGCGCCCGACGATGGACGAGATCCTCGCCCATGAAAAAATCCCGCCGCACCTGAGGCACGACGGGACTTAATAAGGTCAGTAGACGCAGCGACTAGCGAAGATCGTCGTCGCGATCGCGGCGGAAGCTCTTGCGCGTGCGGCGATCTTCCATTGATGGCTCACGCTCTTCTTCGCCCAGGTCCAAGCTGAAGCGTTCAAGCCGGGCCTCAAAAGGATCGACTTCGCGCTGCTCAGGCTCGGCACTGCGATAGCGGCGAGGCCGACGCTCTTCGCGAGCAGGCGCCGCCGCACGACGCTGCTGCTGACGAGCGATCTCTTCTTGCAGCTCACGCTCTTCTTGGCGGAGAGCCTCCAGGCGATCTTCAAGGCTTTCCTCGTCATCGGAAAGGCCGAGCGGCTCTTCACGATAGTCTTCCTCAGCATAACGATCATCGTAGTCGCCATAATCGTCGTACTGGTCAGGACCAGAATAGTACGGCTCGTCGTCGGCCTGATCAGCATAGTCCGGCGCCATAGGTGGCAGGTCAGGCTCCGGCTGCGGCTCCGGCGCGGCATCGCGATCGAACACATTATGCAGCAGCGCCAGCGTCCCCATCAGCGTGGACGGCGAGGTCAGCCAAACCCGAGCACGGTGGCTATCACGCACCAGGTCAGGGAACCGGTCATGAAGGATCGTGTACGCTGCTTCTGACGGCATGAAGAGGATCGCTGAGTCCGTCGTTTCACCGTCGACGATGCAACGGTCTGAACAAGCGAAAATCGCACGCAGCACGGTACGACGGAAGTCATCCTCAGCCGCCTTGGCATGCTTCATGTTCTTGCGCACAGCGTCTTTCGAAGGCAGCCGGTTGAAGCACTCGACCGGGAACCGTCCGTCCACGGCGACACAAGCACGACCACCTGCGAGCATGATCAAAGCATCCGCTTGATGGCCATTGGACAGGCGAGCACCCAGGCGGAACTCGTCATCGTCCAGCGTCCCACGGATCACATCGGCCAGACGCATGGTCACGCCTTGATCAGCCTGCGCACGTTCTAAGAAGCTGCGCTCCATCCGGCTGAAGTCTTCCTTCATCACGTCGATGTCGTCGCGCAGCTGACCAATCGCCAGCGTGTTCGCCTCAACATCGCGGCGGAAGCTCAAGACATCCTCGTGCACACCGCGCACCTCGCCCCGCATAGGAGCGATCTCACCAAACTGCTCCTCAACGGAGCGGCTCAGCGACAGGAGACGCTCGCCATGGCGCTCCATGTTTTGCGACATGCGATCGAGCTGGTCATTCAGGCCATCAATCCGGCGACGCGTGCTCGCGCCGTCTTCGACCTCGCCGCGGCGGGCGTTGATGGTGCTCGATAGCTTGCGATCGATGGAGCTGAGAAACAGGTCGAGGCGGCTCGACTGCTCTTCGCGAACGCTCGACATCTGACGGCGCATATCGTCGCGCATGTCGTCCAGACGGTGCGACTGACGCCGCTCCGACTCTTCGATGTAGTCGCGAATGAACGGCGCGATGTAGGGCGTGTCCTCGTCATCAAACGAGCCGCGCGAGCTGCCGGTAGGCGTGTCTTCGTACCCACGGCTCCAGTCCGAGCCGCCCGAATTATCCGATGCGCTCGCCGTCGCGCCGTAATCGTAGTCGCCCGTCGGAAGGTTGTCGGAGCCCGACGTCATTTGCATGGCTGCGTCGCGGCGCAGCGGCTCTTCCACCCGCTGCATCGGCTGGACCTCAGGCTGCGGCTCAGGCGCGCGCAGCGGCACGACGTTCTCGGCAGGCGCCTTGGCCTCTTCCATCACAGGCAAGGGCGCAGGCTCATCCACGGGTGCCGCTTCTGGCAAATCAAAGGGCTCCGTCGCGGGATCATCCAGCAGCGGTGCCTGATCAAAACCGTCATCGGTCTTCAAATCGAAGGAGTTAAAGCCGTCATTGTTGCTGAAGGGATCATCGGGCTGGTCAAAGCCACCAGCGTTGAAACGCTGCTCGAAGATATCTTCGCCTTCGTCAAACTCGTCACGTTGGCGGCGCATTTTGCCAATCACGATGGCGAGACCCGCTAGAACCAACAGCAGGACCAGGCCAAAAACCAAGTATAAGACGATGTTGTTTCCACCCATCGCGAGGCTACTCCCAGTCAGTTGCAGCTCGGCTTCGGCCATGGCTTCATCGAGCAGCTCGTTGGCGTACCGGTCAAAATAGTGATCGAATTGCCCAACCATGGATCGTTTAGCGCCTTACCCGCCCACACTTCCTGCCCGCGAAATGCAGACACCCACCAAGTGTTATGCCATCTCTATAGAGCCATGGCGAGACATGCCGCGCAGACGATTTAACTCATAAGTTGCACGGAATACTTAGATTGCCGTTAGCTCAAGCCCTCTGATGGTTAATGAGCAGCAATATTTCTTTCAGAATTGACGATTCAGGCCCAGCTTCTTAGTTGCGGAGCCATGGCTAAACGACCGATATTAACTGTACCGGACCCTCGCTTGCGGGAAGTCTCGAAGGACGTGGACGAGGTTAACGACGAAACCCGTGCACTGATGGATGACATGTTGGAGACGATGTACGATGCCCCTGGCATTGGCCTCGCCGCCATCCAGGTTGGTGTGCCGCAGCGGATCATCGTCATGGACCTCGCTGGCAAGGATGAAGAACCGCAGCCGCGCTACTTCGTTAACCCAAAGATCCTGAATCCAGCGGACGAAATGGCTCCTTACGAAGAGGGTTGTCTCTCCGTACCCGATGCTTTTGAGGAATTGGACCGGCCCGCCACCTGTACTGTCGAGTATTTGGATTATGACGGCCAACCGCAAACGCTCGAAGCCGAAGGCCTCCTCGCCACCTGCATCCAGCATGAGATGGATCACCTCGAAGGCGTGCTCTTCATCGACCACCTGTCTCGATTGAAGCGCGATCGGATCCTGAAGAAGCTGAAGCGCGAAGCGAAAGCGCGCGAGGCTGAAGCCGCCGACGCACCGGGAGTGGCCTAGCCTTGCGCGTCGTCTTCATGGGCACGCCAGAATTCTCCGTGCCAGCCCTCTCAGAGATCGTCGCCAGCGGCCACGACGTGGTCGCGGTCTACACACAGCCCCCGCGCAAGCGCGGTCGTGGCCATAAGCTCCAGCCCTCACCCGTCGGCAAACTCGCCGAAGATTACGGGCTACAGGTCCGCACACCCGCCTCCATGAAAGCCCCGGAAGAGGCCGAAGCCCTACGGGCGCTTGAGGCCGACGTGGCCATCGTCATCGCCTACGGCCAGATCCTACCGCAAGCTGTCCTCGACGCACCTAAGCTCGGCTGCCTTAATCTGCATGCGTCGCTTCTTCCTCGTTGGCGAGGTGCAGCACCCATCCAGCGCGCGATCATGGCAGGCGACAAGGTCACCGGCGTGCAGGTCATGCGGATGGAGGCCGGGCTCGATACAGGCCCTGTCATGCTCTCGGAGACCGTCGCCATCGACGCAGACGAGACCTACCAATCGCTGCACGACAAGCTCGCCCCGGTCGGCGCAAGCTTGCTTCCCCGCGCCCTCGCAGCGCTCGATCGAGGTGGCCTCACCGAAACACCGCAGTCGGCCGAAGGCGTCACCTACGCCAAGAAGATCTCCTCGGCTGAAGCCGAGATCGATTGGACCCGCCCAGCTAGTGAACTGGATCACCAGATCCGCGGCCTGTCTCCCTTCCCTGGCGCGTTCGCCATGCAGGGCGAGACGCGAGTCAAGTTCTTGATGAGCAAACTCGGGCCAGCCACCGACGCAGCGCCAGGCACAATTCTCTCCGCAGACGCCTCTGGCGTGACGATCGCGGCTGGTGACGGGTCCTCCATCGTGGTGACACGCCTGCAGCGGGCTGGCAAAGCTGCACAGCATGCGGATGAATACCTGCGCGGCAGCCCAATGGAAGCGGGCACGGTGCTGTCGTGATCGCCGAGCCCTTCTGGCGCTACCGCTTAGAAATCGAGTTCGACGGCCGCCCCTTCGCGGGCTGGCAGCGCCAGAAAAACGCGCCCTCCGTTCAGCAAGCCATCGAGGAAGCCGCGCTTCAGTTCGCACCGGGCGAAGTGCACTGCTATGGCGCAGGCCGCACCGATGCGGGCGTGCATGCCTATGCCATGACGGCCCACATCGACATCCAGCGCGAGATGAGCGCTTTTGACCTGAACAACGCTCTCAACGCTTTGGTCCGCCCTCACCCTATAGCGGTCTTATCAGCCGAAGCCGTGAGCGCCGACTTCCATGCCCGCTTCAGTGCCGCCGAGCGCCAGTACATCTACCGCATCGTCGGACGCCGCCCACCCTTAGCCCTCGAGGCGGGAAAGGCTTGGCATATTCCGTATACGATCGATCACGATGCCATGAGGGAAGCAGCCCAGCACCTCATAGGCTTGCATGATTTCACCACGTTCCGCTCGGTCCAGTGCCAATCGAACAGTCCTGTGAAAACCATGACGGAGATCACGCTCACCTCGGATGGCCAGGAAGTCGCCGTGTTCTTGCGAGCACCGTCGTTCCTGCACAATCAGGTCCGCTCCATCGTGGGTACGCTCGAGCGCGTCGGCGCAGGCCGCTGGCAACCTGACGACGTGAAAACGGCTCTCGAAGCGGCCGACCGCAGCCGCTGCGGCCCCGTGGCGCCGGCGCACGGGCTCTACTTCGCAAAAGCTGTTTACTGAACGTTAGACGGAGTTGGCGATGGCTTCGAAGGCCTCACCACCGGTTGCCACCACCAACACCGCAAGCAGGATCGTCGCCAAAACGGCGGCACCGATATAGACAACCATCAGGCCACCGATCATGGCGACGGCACCGCGTGGCGAAAACTCCATCGTCTCCCGAACAATCCCCCACCGCAGGTAAAGCAGGAGGCTCAAGGCCATCATGCCGACAACGCCTTCAATCGCAAGGATCCCGGTGATGGACGCGACCACCGTGGCCAGTGAAGCAATCGAGAGATAGATGCACTTCACCCAATTCGCCGTGATGATCAGTGGGCTAATCTTCCAACCGACCTCACGCCGTTGGGCAACACTGACGAGCAGAAACAGCTCAGCGCCC
>JABSRH010000083.1 GCA_013215175.1 Parvularculaceae bacterium
GGCTACGACGTGGGTGGCGTAGCCGCCAAAGGCACCCGCCGAAGCAGCAACGCGCTTGCCGACCAGGGCGGCGTCCACACCCTCACCGACGGCTTCAACGCCGCCCGCAACTTCACCGCCAGGAGCGAAAGGACGGGTCGGTTTGAACTGATAGAGGTCTTTGATGATCAAGGTGTCGGGAAAATTGCAGCCTGCCGCGTGAACCCGAATGAGCACCGTGCCTTTCGTAGGGGTGGGGTCGTCGAGTTCGGTCAACTCGAGGGTCTCCGGTCCCCCCGGCACTACGGACATCAAAGCTTTCATGGCGCATCTCCCGCTTGTTATTGGGCGCGACAGTAGGCACGCTCCGCCACAAAACAAAACCCAGGGACGAACGCCTCAGTGCCAAAATTACAAAACAGAGGAGCCATCGTGGCGCTCCTCACGCTGGTCTACGCTTTCAACTTCATCGACCGTCAGATCGTTGGCGTGCTCGCGCCGTTTATCAAAGCGGATTTGGGCCTGACGGGTACAGAGATCGGTCTTCTTACCGGCTTCGTTTTTGCCCTCTTCTATACGGTTATCGGCATCCCGATCGCGTCGTTGGTGGACAACACGAAGACGTTCGGGATGGGCGGGTTCCGGATCACCTTTGACCGCGTCACCATCATTGCGCTCAGCCTGGCGACATGGAGCTTCTTCACGCTGCTCACGGGGTTCGCAGGCGGTTTCATTGCACTCGCGATGTTGCGCATCGGCGTCGCGATCGGTGAGGCCGGGTGTAGCCCGCCCAGCCACTCCCTGCTGTCCGATCTCTACGCGCCGAAGGAACGGGCGAAGGCCTTGGCTACGTTCGCTCTCGGCATTCCGTTTGGGATCATGCTCGCCTATTTTGCAGCGGCCTTCTTCGCCGGTGGCGGCACTGTGGATTGGCGTTTGGCGTTCATCGTGATCGGCGCCTTGGGCCTGCCAGTGGCTCTGTTCGTGAAGTCGGCCATTCCCGAGCCGCAACGCGGCCGCATGGATGGCCCTAAGGTCGAGCCTCTGCCGTTCAAAGTGGCGCTCAGCGAACTGGCGCGGATCCCCAGCTACTGGACCATGGCCCTCGGCATCGCGTTTGCGAGCTTTGGCAGCTACGCCGTGAACGCGTTCCTGACGACTTACATCCTTGGCGAGCCCACGGCGGCGGAAGGCGCCTGGATGGGCGCGTTCCTTGGCGTCATCGGCCCGGCGAGCGCCACGGTGCTGGGCATCAAGCTCACGGGCGTGCAGCTGTTGCTGGTCGGCTTGGGTATCGGCAACGCCATCTTCTACGCGACCGGCACCTATATGGGCGGCGTCATTGCTGACCATTTCGGCAAGAAGAGTGTGTCGGCCTACGGTCTCGTGCCTGCAGTGACAGTGGCGATTGCCGCGATAGCCGTTGCGGTCTCCTGGCTGGCGGAGTCGCCGGTGGTCTTCTTCGGCGGCCTCTGCGTCTACATCTTCTTCCTCGGCTTCTATCTCGGGCCAAGCTTCTCCGTGGCGCAGAACCTGGCGAAGGTGTCCGTGCGAGCGACGTCGACGGCGGTGTTCTTCTTTGTGCTGAACCTGATCGCGCTGGGCGGTGGTCCTTCGATCGCTGGCATGATGTGGGATGGCTTTGCGAGCAGCACCGGTGACCCGCTGATCGGCTTGCGATGGTCGATGCTGGCACTGTCGGCGAGTTATGCGCTGTCGGTCATCATGTTCTTGGTCTCGGCCAAGCTTCTGCCCGCGGATTGGGCCAAAGCCCAGGGTGAGCAAGCGCAGGCTTGAGCGAATTTGAGCCCTGCGGCGTTCAGCCCAGGGCTTCCTAACCGTTTTGTAGCAGCGCCGAGCTAAATCCTTCGCATGAGGGGTGGCGTTCGTTTGACGAGTGGGTTTCTGCGTTGGGTCCAGACACGGAATCAGGTGTCGGGACAAAGTGCGCAAAACAACTGCTTGCAAGAGCGGCCAACCCTCCCGACATCACTGACGTTGGCGCGCGCCCTCAACATTCCATGCGCGTCGGCGGTAACATCGCGCTGCATTGAGCGGGCGGCGTTGCCGGAAACTGCCGAAAGGAGTTCCTTCCATGAGTGAAGAGCCCAGAGCCTACCCCGTTCTGCCGCTTCGAGATATCGTTGTGTTCCCGCATATGGTCGTGCCGCTGTTTGTCGGTCGCGAGCGTTCGGTACGCGCCCTCGAAACGGTAATGGAGGCTGACCGCGAGATCCTTCTCGTGGCCCAAAAAGACGCGGCCAATGACGATCCAAGCCGCGAAGATATTTACACCATCGGCGTTGTCGCCAAGGTCCTGCAGCTTCTCAAACTGCCCGATGGCACCGTGAAGGTGCTCGTCGAAGGTAGTCAGCGCGCTGAGCTGATCCGCTACACCGATGAAGAAGAATATTTCGAAGCCGAAGCCATGCTGCTCAACGAGCAGGAAGGCGATGAAGCTGAGGTAGAAGCCTTGGCTCGCTCAGTGAACGCCCAGTTTGAGAGCTATGTGAAGCTCAACAAACGCGTGTCGCCTGAGGTGATTGTCTCGATTGGCCAGATCGACGAGCCTTCAAAGCTCGCCGATACCGTTGCCTCGCACCTGAACCTCAAGATCGCCGAGAAGCAGGAATTGCTGGAGATCACATCGATCCCGCAGCGCCTGGAGGCGGTCTACGGCTTCATGGAAGGCGAGATGTCGGTCCTGCAGGTCGAGAAAAAGATCCGTGGACGTGTCAAGCGCCAGATGGAGAAAACCCAGCGCGAGTACTACCTGAATGAGCAAATGAAGGCCATTCAGAAAGAGCTCGGCGATGGCGATGAAGGCAAAGATGAGCTAACGGAACTCGAGGAGAAAATCGAGAAAACGAAGCTCTCCAAAGAAGCCAAAACCAAGGCTCAGGCCGAGTTGAAAAAGCTGCGCCAGATGTCGCCGATGTCGGCGGAGAGCACGGTTGTGCGCAACTATCTCGACTGGATCTTGTCGATCCCGTGGGGCGCGCGCGGCAAGGTCAAAGCCAACCTAGAGAAAGCTCAGTCCACGCTCGATCAGGACCACTACGGTCTGGAGAAAGTCAAAGAGCGGATCATTGAGTATCTCGCAGTGCAAAAGCGCACCGGCAAACTCAAAGGCCCGATCCTCTGCCTCGTCGGCCCTCCAGGTGTTGGTAAGACGTCGCTAGGCAAGTCGTTGGCCGAAGCCACCGGACGTGAATTCGTCCGTGTCTCGCTCGGCGGCGTGCGCGACGAGAGCGAAATCCGCGGTCACCGTCGGACCTATATCGGCTCGATGCCTGGCAAGATCATCCAGTCGATGAAGAAGGTGAAGAAGACCAACCCTCTCTTCTTGCTCGATGAGATCGACAAGATGGGTCAGGACTTCCGCGGTGATCCGTCGGCGGCTTTGCTTGAGGTGTTGGATCCAGCGCAAAACGATACGTTTGCGGACCACTACCTTGAAGTCGATTATGACCTCAGCGACATCATGTTCGTGACCACGGCGAACTCGCTGAACATGCCGCAGCCTCTGCTGGACCGGATGGAGATCATCCGCATCCCTGGTTACACGGAAGATGAGAAGGTGGAGATCTCCCGCCGTCACATCCTGCCGCGCCTGATGAAGGAGCACGGCCTTAAAGAAGAAGAGTTCGTCGTCGAAGACGAGGCGCTTCTCGGCTTGATCCGTCTGTATACCCGCGAAGCAGGTGTGCGGAGTCTTGAGCGTGAGCTGGCAAACTTGGCTCGGAAAGCTGTGACGAAGCTTGAGAAGGGTGAGGAAGAGACCTTGGTCACGGTGACCGGGGACAACCTCGCTGACTTCGCGGGCGTGTCGAAGTTCCGGTACGGTGAAGTCGAAGGTGATAACGCCGTGGGCGTTGTGACCGGCCTGGCCTGGACGTCCGTGGGCGGTGATATCCTCAAGATTGAGGGCGTCACCATGCCGGGTAAGGGCCGCATGACCCCAACAGGCAACCTCAAGGACGTGATGAAGGAGTCGGTCTCGGCTGCGGCGTCTTACGTTCGCTCGCGGGCTGTGGAATTCGGCATCAAGCCGCCGGTCTTTGAAAAGACCGACATCCACATCCACGTGCCTGAGGGTGCAACACCGAAGGACGGCCCTTCGGCTGGTGTTGCCATGGCGACAGCAATCGTCTCGGCACTGACGGGTATTCCAATCCGAAAGGACATCGCCATGACGGGCGAGATCTCCTTGCGCGGACGGGTGCTGGTGATCGGTGGTCTGAAAGAGAAGCTGCTCGCAGCTCTCCGGGCTGGCGTGAAGACGGTGCTCATCCCTGAGGAGAACGAGAAGGACCTCGCCGAGGTGCCGGACAACGTGAAAGAGGGCCTGGAGATCATCCCGGTCAGCCACGTGGATGACGTGCTCAAGCTCGCCCTCACGGGCCCGCTCACGCCCATTGAGTGGGATGCTGAGGAAGAGGCTCTGAAGGCCGCGGCATCGAAGACCGATCCGACCCCAGAGGGTGGACCGGTGGTGACGCATTAAGCGCGAAGACAATTGAAGAAGAGGGGCGGCTCGACCGCCCCTTTTTTATGCGCGCTTGCGTCGGCGCTGTAAGAACGCACCACCGGCAATTGGTACAAAGAGCAACGCGGCCGCGGGAACCGGCACAGCAGCATCGGCGTTCAGTGAGGCACCGCCGCCAAGCCCTTCGCGAGAGCTGAACAGCGCAACGTTGTGAGCTCTTGTCTCGGTACTGACGAACAAGAACGTTGCTAGTCCGTCGCCACCGACTTGGTTGCTCAAAAAACTCGAAAGGGCGCTGCCGGCGAGCGATTGCACGCTCCCAGCGCCGTCGGCCGTGAAGTCAATGAAGCCCAGGCTCACCGCGTTAGCTTGATTGAGCAAGCCGTCCGATGAAGCGGAGTTATAGGTCACGGACATCTCGTCCCAACCGTCTCGACCGTCTAGCAGGCCGAACACCTCGACCTGCTGCACGCCATCACGGCTTTGAATCAAGTCGAGACTAACTGTTGAGAGCTTTGCATTGAAGCTACTCAAATCGAAGCGCACCAAGCCGTAGCGGCGATATTTGTCACCGCCTTGCGACTTCGACAGGATCGAACGCTGCGAACCGTAATTGTCATCGGCAAAGGAACCGCCTCGGACGAAGGTATCGGCCTCGGCGAACTGGGTCACCGTCGCTGCTGAAGCCGCACCAAGCCATCAAAGGGCCAACGCACAGCCCACAGAGATTGTTCTCAAACGCATTCAAGCCTACCAAGATCAGCCTACAATCAAGGGTTGCCATATCGGCAGGGGCACAACAATAGAACGATTAAGTAGCCTTAACAGGGGTTTGCTACGATAGACTCCGTCGATTTGCCGGCTTTGCATTCCGGCGTTAGGTTCTCTTTAGCCCGCGGGATTTCAGACGCTGGCAGATGGAGGATTATCATGGCCACCTCAGACACCTGCGCTTGCAAAAATTGCGCACCTGCATGCGACTGCTCTGCCGTTGAGCCGACGGATGCAAGCTGTTGCTGTGGCGTCGAATGCAAGTGTGACGGCTGCCAATGCGCACCCAGCTGTGGGTGCCCCAGCACCAAAGCTTAGCCACAATACGTCATTCAGGTCATTTCGGCGCGGGTCTCTTTCCAAATGGGGTCGAGCGGCCTAGCTCCGGGTCATGACAGCGAAAACGCCTGAAGATTGCCAATCCATGGAAGACGTCCGCCAGGGCGTCGATGAGCTCGATCGGGAGCTTGTGCGGCTGCTGGCCACGCGCCAGGGCTATATGGAGGCCGCCGCCCGCATTAAGCCGACCTTCGACGATGTCCGCGTGCCTTGGCGGATTGAAGATGTGGTCGAAAAAGTGCTCGTGACCGCGAAGGAAGAAGGGCTAAGTGCCCGAATCGCTGAGCCGGTTTGGCGTGAACTTATCGAATGCTGCATCGCCCACGAAGGCGAACAATGGAAAAAGCTGCGTAAAGAATAATCCGAATAAATTAATTGTATCAGGAACTTAGCGTGAATCCCAGTGTTTATGCGGGTTTGAGGGGAAATTTAGCCTTTGACCTCGCTTACAAAGTGTCACTAGCTCCTTCCCAGCGGCCCTGAAAGCCGCAGAAACAAAGGGGTTTCGAGCCATGAACAAGAACGAATTTATCGACGAAGTCGCCCGCAAAGCGGACATGAGCAAAGCACAAGCTGGCAAGGCTGTGGACGCTGTCTTCGACGCCATCACGGAAGCACTGCAGGGCGGTGACGATGTCCGCCTCGTCGGCTTCGGCACCTTCTCATCAGCCCGCCGCGAAGCTCGCGACGGCCGCAACCCACGCACGGGCGAGACGATCAAGATCCCAGCATCGAACCAGCCTAAGTTCTCGGCCGGTAAAGGCCTGAAGGACGCGCTGAACTAAGCGTTCCCGTCTTCGGTTGCTCGAGAGCAACCGAAGACACCCTCGTTCGGGCCCGTCATGGAACCGACAACGATTTGACAGAAATCTGTCAGCCCAGCGTCACCGCGCTGTTGTTCTACCCCGATAACCGTCCGTGGTCGTTATCCGGGGTATCCCATGAAAAACCTTCTTGCGCTGTCGACCGCTCTTCCATTGTTCGGGTCGATCGCCCTTGCTCAGCCTGCTGTCAGTGACACGCCCTACGACGAAATCGTCGTACGGGCGCAAAAGCGTGATCAGTCGATCCGCGAAGTCCCAGCAGCCATCACAGCTTTCAATCAAGACTCGCTAGATGACCTCGGCGTTCAGCAATTCGACGACCTGGCGGACTTCATTCCAGGCCTCGAGGTTCAAGAGCAGTCGGCCAACAACCCCGGCTTCTCCATCCGTGGTCTGACGTCGGACAATGGCGCGGCGAACATTGAGCCGCGCGTTTCCATTTTCCAAGACGGTGTACCCAACTCCCGCTCGCGCGGTAGCTTTGTGGAAGTCTTCGACACGAACGTTGAGGTTCTTCGCGGCCCGCAGCCGACATTGTTTGGGCGTTCGGCCCTCATCGGGGCGATCTCGCTGAACTCGATCCGCCCCGATGCTGATGCCGGTGTGAACGGCTACGCGCGCGTCGGTTTTGGTTCGTATAATTTTCAGTTTGCTGAAGGTGCTGTGAACTTGCCGGTTAGCGAGACGCTCGCTGTTCGCCTCGCCGGTCGGTTTAAGCAACGCGACGGATACATCACCGCCACGGGCGACGAAGATGATTTTCAGGGCTTCGAAACGGGCGCCATCCGCGCGTCGGCTTTGTGGGAACCGAACGACGATTTCTCCGCGCTGCTGATCGGTAACTATCAGTACGACGATAACCCGGGCACCTCGTTTAAGTCGGGCACGTTCCGTCCATTCGGTGGTTCGACGGACCCGTTCGCTGCAGCATCGTTGAACTTCTTTGGCGGCCCCTTGTCGGAGGGCAAAACGGAACTCGGCCTTGAGCGGGAGCTCTACAATGGTACACTGCGGCTCGACTATCAGCTGACGGATGTTCTTTCGGTCACCACTATCTCCGCCTACCGCGAGTTCGATAGTGACGAAGTCTTTGACCCGGACGGGTTCCAGTACGACCTGTTCGTCTTCGCTGAGGACGCGGAAGGTGAGCAGTTCAGCCAAGAGATCCGCTTCAACTACGACAACGGCGACCGCCTCGCGGGCTTCTTTGGCTTCAATTACTTCGATGAAAGCGGCGAACAGCGCGTGCCGCTTCGCTATAACCAAAACGTCGTCGGCGCCCTGTTGTCACCGAACCCAATGACCGGTCTGCCGCTTCTGTTCACAGCGCCTCCTGGCGTGGAGCAAGAACCGCTGCCGCTGAGTGTCATCAATAGCCTGGTGGGCATTCCCGATAGCCTGGCGCTCTTCGAAGAAGTGTTCGGCAACACGTCCGAAGCGCAGACCTGCGAAGTGTTTGCTGATGCCACCTACAAGGTTACGGATCGCTTCGAACTGACGGCGGGTCTTCGCTACACACGTGATGAGAAAGAGACTGGTCAGTTCTCGTTCTCGCAAAGTGGGGCAGGGAGCTTGCTGACAGGCGCAGGCGTTTTCCTCGGCGCAGCGGTGCTGACCAACGACGGGATGGGTTTTCGCACGGCCGATGACATTGTGACGGCTTCGGACGAATTCGATGGTTGGACGGGCCGGGTCGCCGCCAACTATGAAGTGAGTGACGAGCTTAGCGTCTTCGCCAACTATGCACGTGGTCGTCGTCCTGAGGTGCTGAACTTCGGTGCCAATGCCGCGCGTCCAGGCCTCTCTGAGGACCAGTTCAATGTTATTGACGCTGAGACGGTCGACAGCTTCGAGCTCGGCGCGAAGGGCCGTTTCCTGGAAGGTGCTCTGCAGGCGGATGCTTCGTTCTATTACTACGACTACACCAACTTCCAGACTTCGGTGGCGTTTGGTGTTGGCGATATCCAGACGGTGAATGCCGGTGGCGCGACGGCCTACGGTGTCGAAGGGACCTTCACGTACACACCGGTGGATTGGTTGTCCGTGTTCGGCAATTACGCTTGGAATGATGCCACGTTTGATGACGAAAGCGACGAAGGCGTCCAGCAGGCTTTCGGCGGCAACCGCTTCCGCCTGTCGCCTGAGCACGCCGTGACCGTGGGGACGGAGCTTCGTTGGGACAGCAGCTTCGGCGAGTTCGCGGTTCGGTCGATTTACTCGTACCGTTCGGAAGTCTTCTTCGACGATGACAATGACCGCCGCATCGACCTGAACGACGATGGCGTGATCGACATCAACGCTGGTGACCTGTTCCAGGACGAAGTCCAAGACGGATACGGTGTGCTCGACATCCGCGCCACGTGGACGTCCACGGATGGTCTCTACAAGGTGGAGATCTTCGGTGAAAACGTCCTGGATGAGGAATACCTCCTCGACGCGGGCAACACGGGCGATGCGTTTGGCATCCCGACGTTCATCGCTGCCGCTCCGGCGACGTTTGGCGCTTACCTCTCGGTGGCGTTCTAAGCAGCTTGAGAACCACCATGGCGGCAAGGCTGTGGTGGTTTCTGCCAATTGGGTGGGACGAAAAGGTCGCCTTAGCCGCTTGCCGAGAGGGCAGAGTCGGGCCTAAGGCGACCTTCCATGACGCGGTATATTTTCATCACCGGCGGCGTGGTTTCGTCCCTCGGAAAAGGCGTGGCTTCAGCGGCTCTTGGCGCACTTTTGCAGGCGCGAGGCTATTCTGTCCGCCTTCGTAAGCTCGACCCTTACATCAACGTCGATCCTGGAACGATGAGTCCGTTCCAGCACGGCGAAGTCTTCGTGACCGACGACGGCGCGGAGACGGACCTCGATTTGGGTCACTATGAGCGCTTCACAGGCGTGTCGGCCACGAAGGGCGACAACATCACGACCGGCCAGATCTACTCCACAGTGATCGAGAAGGAGCGGCGCGGCGACTATCTGGGCGCCACCGTTCAGGTGATCCCCCACATCACGGACTCGATCAAAGACTTCATCCGGTCGTCGGCCTTGGACGAAGACGGCAACCCCGTTGATTTCTTGCTCTGTGAGATCGGCGGTACCGTGGGCGATATCGAAGGCTTGCCATTCTTTGAGGCGATCCGGCAATTCGGTAATGAGGAACCGCGCGGCGCCTGCGTCTTCATTCACCTGACGCTGATGCCCTATATCTCCGCAGCCGGAGAAATGAAGACCAAGCCGACGCAGCACTCGGTGAAAGAGCTTCGCTCCATTGGTATTCAGCCCGATCTGCTTCTTGTCCGCGCGGATCGTCCGATCCCTGAAGGGGAGAAGGCGAAGATCGCACAGTTCTGCAACGTGCGGCCGTCCGCTGTTGTGCAGGCGATGAACTCGCGCACCATTTACGAGGTGCCCCTGGATTATCACCAAGAGGGCTTTGACAGCGAGGTGCTCGCCGCCTTCGGTATCGACGATGCCCCGGCGCCTGACCTGTCACGCTGGCAGGACATCACCCGCCGCATTGTGGCGCCTGATGGCGAGGTGCGCATCGCTGTGGTGGGCAAGTACACGGTGCTGAAAGACGCTTATAAGTCGCTGATTGAAGCGCTGGCGCATGGCGGCATCGCCAACAATATCCGTGTTCAGATTGAGTGGATCGACTCGTCAGTTTTTGTCACTGAAGAGCTAGCGGTGGATCGCCTTTCCAATGTGCACGGCATCCTGGTGCCTGGCGGTTTTGGTGAGCGTGGGTCCGAGGGTAAGATCCTGGCTGCCAAGTTCGCGCGCGAGAGGGACATTCCCTACTTCGGCATCTGTTTCGGGATGCAGATGGCTGTGGTGGAGGCCGTGCGCCATCTCTTGGGTCGGGCAGGCGCAACGTCGTCGGAGTTCACGCAAGAGGGCGAGCACGTCGTTGGTCTCATGACGGAATGGGTCAAAGGCAACCAGGTTGAGGCTCGCGATGCAGGGGCTGACCTCGGCGGCACGATGCGCCTGGGGGCCTATGACGCAGCGCTCACGCCAGGGTCGCTTGTCAGCGAGATCTACAGTTCTGAGACCATCAGTGAACGGCATCGCCATCGCTTTGAGGTGCAGATGGACCTCGAGGCGGAGTTGGCTGAACACGGCGTGGTCTTCTCGGGCAAGTCGCCCGATGGTCGCCTGCCAGAAATCATGGAGATCAAGGATCACCCCTGGTTCGTGGCGGTACAGTTCCACCCCGAGCTGAAGAGCCGACCATTTGATCCGCATCCCCTGTTTGCGAGCTTCATCGAAGCAGCCCTGACGCGGTCGCGGTTGGTCTAGAACTTCAACGAGACGCTGATCGCGCCGAAGCGGTCGGGGCCTTCTTGGCCAACGAAGCGTTCGGTGCGGCGGACGGAGGTCCACGCGACTTGCAAGCGACCTAGCTGTACGGCGTAGCCATATTGCAGGTCGCGGACCCAAATTCGTTTGTCCACGGACGGAGCGTCATCCTGAAAGAGGCTGCCATCTAGCGATAGGTCGTGCACCACACCTCGGGTCTGAAGGCCGAGAAAGATGTACCAAGCCGCAGGCTGGTCCATGCTGAAGTGGCCGGAGCCGGTGAGGGACGGGCGGATACGCGCGGGGCCGAAGTCCGAGCCCTTGCGGTTGCCGAGGCGCGCGATGGCGCCGGCGCGTGCGTTGATCGCCATGGTCCCCACGGAGAAGCCATAGCTGGGCGTTACTTCGAAGGTGAGGAAGCCTGCGTCTTGGCCGAAAACTGGCTTGGCCTTGCGGTCATAGGAGACGCCGAATACCACTTCGTTGGGGTGCTGATTGTCCCACCCTTCGGGCGCGTCACGATCGGTGGCCTCGTGATACCAGCTCTGCAGTTCTTGGCCCAGGGCCCAAGGGCCCACGACGCCGAGCTCTACCGTCACGATATCAACGATATCGTCCTTCTCGGCCATGGCGGAATATTCGCCATAGAGGTAGCCCACGTAAGGGTGATCATCAGGCTGATTGTCTGGCGTGAAAATGTTGTCCGGGGTGTAGATGGTCTGCGCGAAGGCGAATCCGCGACGGAAGGACTTCTGCCTCTTCTCGTCGCGGATGAGCCGACGCTCCCAGCCGAAAGGGTCAGTTGCTGCACCTACATAGGCGTAGCGGAAACCGTTCGTGTAGTTCCTATCTTGCCCGCCGAACCAATCGTTCTCGAGCGTATAGGTGAACGTTCCGCGGTCGCGCTTTGAATCGTCCGCATGCGCCATCCCGAGGAGACCCAGCGAGACGACTGTCCAAGCCAAAGCGCGCCGCGCAGCGACGTGAAGGTGTTCATCACCCATTCCAGACCCTTTCTCGGCCCAGGAACGGCAATAACAACCTTAGGTAGAGTTTGTGTTGATGGCGCCCTCAAAAATCGAAGCACATCATCAATCGTAAAGAGTGGAGGCTTGCTCAGAATTTCGTGGAAAGCGTGAAGGCACCAAAGTCATCAGCGCCCCGCTGACCCTGGAAGCGCTCCGTCCGGTGGACATAGGTCCATGAGAGCTGGATGCCGCCTTGGGTGAGGGCGAAACCTGCCTGCACGTCCGCCACATAGGTGTTCTTGGCGATGCTTGGGCTGTCGTCGCGCACCAGGCTGCCATCAAGGAAGATGTCATGCGCCACGGCGCGGCCTTGCACACCGACGAAGGCGTACCAGTCCACTGGGTCAGCAGCGTTGAAGTGGCCAGCACCGGTGAGCGAAGGGCGAATCCGGGCAGGGCCGAAGTTCGGCTCGAGGTTATCACCGAAGCGGAGCATCGCACCGCCGCGAACGTTGGTGGCCACCGTACCGAGCGAAGCACCAGCCGCAGGCGTGATCTCCCAGTTGATTTGGCCAGCTTGACCTTGCGCCAACGGACGGCCTTTCCAGTCGTAGGCGAGGTT
>JABSRH010000084.1 GCA_013215175.1 Parvularculaceae bacterium
CTTCCGTGCCTTTCACGCGCTGCCGCCGCTGACCCGCAAGTCGGATGGCCTGCCCATCGGCGCCGTCGCTGGCTTTTGCAACATGCTGTGGAAGCTGCTGTCCGATGCGTCGAATGACGCGGTGGAGCACATCGGTACGCCGACGCATTTCGCGGTGATCTTCGATCATACGGGCAATTCGTTCCGTAATGATCTTTATGCCGATTACAAGGCGAACCGTGACGCGCCGCCGGAAGACCTGAAGCCGCAATTCTCCGTGATCCGCGACGCCACACGAGCGTTCAGCCTACCGTGCATCGAAGAAGAGGGCTTCGAGGCCGACGATCTCATCGCCACCTATGCGCGCCAGGCCGAAGCGAAGGGCGCCGAGGTGGTCATCGTTTCCTCCGACAAGGACCTGACCCAGCTCATCACCGACAAAGTCGTGATGTTCGACCCCATGAAGAACAAAGTGATCGATGCGGATGGTGTGGTCGAGAAGTTCGGTGTCGGGCCGGAGAAGATGATCGATATGCAGGCGCTGATGGGCGACAGCACCGACAACGTGCCCGGTGTCCCCGGCATCGGCCCAAAAACGGCGGCGCAGCTGCTCGAAGAATATGGTACCCTCGAGGAATTGCTCGAGCGTGCGGAAGAAATCAAACAAAAGAAGCGCCGCGAAACCCTCATCGAGAAGGCAGACGATGCGCGTCTTTCGAAGGAGCTCGTCACCCTACGGACGGATGTCTCGAACATTGATGAGCCCGAGACCTTTGGCCTCGCCGAGTTTGATCACCAGACTCTGATCACCTTCCTTGAGGAGATGGAGTTCACCACTCTTACACGGCGCATTCGCGACGCGGGCGGCATTGAAGAGCCCGCAGCAGCGGTGCCTTCGGCCACATCCTCACCCATTGATCCGTCAACGTACAAGCCTGTCTTTGACATGGCTGAGCTTGAGGCGTTCATCGCCCGCGCCCACGAGACCGGCAAGCTCGCGGTGGACACCGAGACCGATAGCCTCAACGCCATGCGCGCCCGCCTGGTGGGCATTTGCCTCGCCTCATCACCAGGGGACGCTATCTACGTCCCGCTTCTTCACGGTACGGATGGGCTGGACCTTGAGCAGGAAGCAGACGACCGCAAGCAACTGGACACCGGCGCCGTCCTTGAGGCGCTAGAGCCGATTTTCACCGACCCTACGGTGATGAAAATCGGTCAGAATTTGAAATACGACCTCGTGGTCCTCGCACGCCACGGTGCCACCTTGCACCCCGTCGATGACACGATGCTGATGTCCTACGCCCTGGAGTCAGGTGAGACAGGACACGGCATGGATGACTTGGCCCAGCGTCACCTGGGTCACGGTTGCATTCCGTTTACGGAGATTGCTGGCAAGGGCAAGAAACAGAAAACCTTCGACCAAATCCCCATCGATGAGGCCACAAAGTATGCGGCCGAGGATGCCGACGTCACATGGCGTCTCGCCGACACTCTCAAGGATCAGCTTGTCAACAACAGTATGCTGACGGTCTATGAGAGGATTGAACGTCCCCTCGTTCCAGTCATTGCTCAGATGGAGCAAGAGGGCATCAAGGTCGATCAAGCCGAGCTCGCGCGCCTATCATCCGAGTTCGCCCAGAAGATGGCGATGTTCGAAGACGAGGCGCACGAGAAAGCTGGCGAAGCCTTCAACATGGGGTCACCGAAGCAGATCGGCGAGATCCTGTTCGGCAAGCTGGGCCTGCCAGGCGGGAAGAAAACCAAGACTGGCGCCTGGGCCACAGGCGCCGAGATCCTCGAAGACCTCGCCGCCGAAGGCCATGAAGTGCCGAAGGCTATCTTGGGCTGGCGTCAGGTTTCAAAACTGAAGAGTACGTATACGGATGCTCTGGTTCAGGCTATCCACCCTGAAACAGGTCGCGTCCACACCAGTTTCTCGCTCGCGACCACGACCACGGGCCGACTTAGTTCGAATGACCCGAACCTACAGAATATCCCGATACGGACAGAAGAAGGCCGTAAGATTAGGCGAGCATTTATCGCTGAGAAAGGAAACGTGATCGTCTCGGCGGATTATAGCCAGATTGAGCTGCGTCTCCTCGCTCATATCGGTGATGTGCCTGAGCTGCGCCGCGCCTTCCAAGACGGGATCGATGTCCATGCGCTGACAGCATCGGAAGTCTTCGGTGTTCCTCTCGACGAGGTGTCGAGCGACCTGCGACGCTCGGCCAAAACGATCAACTTTGGCATCATCTACGGCATCTCAGCCTTCGGCCTGTCATCGCGGCTCGGTATCGAGCGCGGGCGGGCGAAGGACTATATCGACAGCTACTTCGCCAAGTTCCCCGGTATCCGTCAGTACATGGATGATACTGTCGAGAAGGCACGCGAGATCGGCTATACCGAAACCGTCTTTGGCCGCCGCGCGCATATCCCTAACATCAAGGCGAAGATGCCCACTGTGCGGAACTTCGCCGAGCGCCAAGCCATCAACGCGCCAATCCAAGGCACCGCCGCAGACGTGGTGAAGCGCGCCATGGTCCGCGTGCCCCCTGCCCTCGAAGCCGCCGGCCTCAGCGCCCGCATGCTCCTGCAGGTGCATGACGAGCTGGTCCTCGAATGCCCCAAGGCCGAAGCGGAGGAGACCTGCGCCGTGGTCAAGAGGGTGATGGAGACCGCGCATCAGCCGGTGGCTGACCTGTCCGTGCCCCTCGACGTCGAAGCGAACTTCGCTACCAACTGGGAAGAGGCACACTAACCGCAGCGGGAGCCCGCGCATGCAAGAACTGGTCGGACGGTTTTTCAGTTTCGAAGAGCATTTGGGCCGAGGGCTCGTTCGCTTGCTCTTTTATGTGCTGGTGTTCCTGCTGATCGTGACCACGGCTTGGGAGCTGGTGGTCACTCTCTCTCATCTGACCAAGATGTTCTGGACCAACCTATGGCGGCTGCTCGTCATCGTGCCCTTCACCTTCCTGGTGAAGCTGCTGATGCTACGGCTCGGTGCCGAGGTTATCCTCGCGGTGCTCTCCATCGACGACAGCCTGAGGAGCGGTTCGTCTGATGGCGATGTCATGAGCTCAGGCCTCAGCATGGGGGGCGACGTGCCAATGCCGCCACCGCCACCCGCCTCGCCGCCCAGCGCACCGGTAGCCGACGTGGTGGTTAGTCCCCATGAAGAGCCCGAAGCCGATAGTTCCGGACCAGAAACAAAACCGGAAGAATAAAGGCTAACCCCACGGACCAGACTTTGCAGCTGGCATGGGGCTAACACCAGGGCTCCCAGGGTTCATCGCCGACAAGCGGCGAATGCGCTCCTCCATCGGCGGATGGGTCGAAAAGAGCCCAGCCATGCCCTTGCCGGACAGCGGGTTCGCGATCATCAACTGGGCAGAGGCAGGCGCCCGCTCCGCTGGCGGCATCGGATAACGGGCCACGCCGCCTGAAATCTTAGCCAGGGCCGACGCTAGCCAATCGGGGCGACCACAAATCTCGGCGCCACGCTTATCAGCAGCGTATTCACGGGTCCGGCTGATCGCCATCTGCACAAGGCTGGCGGCCAGCGGCGCCACCAACATGATGATGATCAGGGCGAAGGGATTGCCGCCCTCATCGCGTCTGCCGCCAAAGAAAAAGGCAAAGTTCGCTAGCGCGGAGATCGCCCCGGCCAGGGTCGCTGTCATGGTCATGGTGAGGGTATCGCGGTTCTGCACGTGCGCGAGCTCGTGCGCCATCACACCCTGGACCTCTTCTTCGCTCAGCATGCTCAAGAGGCCTGTCGTTGCCGCAACGGCAGCATTTTGCGGGTTCCGGCCCGTGGCGAAGGCGTTGGGCTGTGCCTGATCGATGACGTAAATGCGCGGGGTTGGCATGTCCGCACGCGCCGCCAGACCCGCTACACCCTCGGCATAGCGCCGCAGTTTGCTGTCACGTTCATCCGGCGTGATCTCGCGAGCGTTGTACATGCGGAGGACAATCTTGTCGGCGTTCCAATAGGCGAACAGGTTGGAAAGCCCGGCAAAAGCAAGCGCGATCAACATGCCCGCTTGGCCGCCGACAAAGGCGCCCACAGCGCCAAAGAGGCCGGTCATGCCGGCCATCAGGACAAAAGTTCGGAAGTTTGCGTTCATGTCTTTCTTGCGTTCGTCGGCTGAATAGGATGCTGGGAATGTGGCCATGGATAGACGCCACGAGAAGAGGTTCAAGCAGGACATGACGGAAAAGTCTGACGATCAAAACAAGACAGACACGCCTGAAGAGGACATCCCCACCACCGAAGACGGCATCCCGCTTTTCGCCAATGGCTTGCGTTTGTCCGAGACCGCAATCCAAGCGCTACGCGAGGCCCGCGCCCGCAAGGATGAAATCGATGCGAAAAAAGATGTACCAAAAGAAATAGATGGCGGCGACCGGCCCGCCGAACCTACCCGTTATGGCGACTGGGAAAAGAGTGGTCGTGCGTTCGACTTCAGCTGAATGAAACGAACTCTTTGCATTTCTCGCTCAGGTCGGCATGAACCCTGCATGATGAAGCCGCTCGGGGGGCGGCCTCAATGAGGCAAATGGTGAGAACGATGAAATCTTGGAAGCTTCTTGGTGCTTCATTGGCTGTCATGGCCGTTGTGGCTTGTGAAAGCGGTGAAGACAAAGCCGTCAAGTTCGCGGAAAACGCGCAACAATATCTCGATGAGGGGGAACTCGATCGGGCCCGTATTCAATTCACAAACGCGCTGAAAAATGATCCCGACAACCCTGTCGCCCTACGCGGCGCTGCTGAAGTGGCGGAGCAAGAAGAGCGCTTTGGTGATCAGCTGCGCTTCCTGCAACGCCTCAGCAACGTTGAGCCGGATGACATGGTGGTGCTGGCGAAAACCGCACGCCTCAACCTGCTTGCGGGCCGCCCAGAGCGCGCTCAACGCCGCGCCCGCCGTGTGCTCGAAAAGGACCCAACCAACATTGAAGCACTCACCGTTTTGGGTGCTGCCCAGGTCCTCGAGAACAATCTCGACGGGGCGAGCGAGACGCTCGAGCTGGCTCTCGAGCAAGACCCGAACAACACCGAGGTCCGTAACCTCCTCGCCGCTCGCTATGTGCGCGACGAAGATTTCGAACAAGCTGGCCAGATCATCGAAGAGGGCCTAACAGCTGACCCGTCAAACGAAGCGCTTTTGGTGGTTCGCCTGCTGCTGACCCAGCGCCGCCAAGACGTCGACGGCATGGATCAGACTCTCCAACGCCTGATTGAAGTTAGCCCTGAAAACGGCTTCTACCGCGAGCGCTATGCTGAGTTTCTCATCGTGGGCCGCAACGATCTTGAGGGCGCTCGCTCACAACTCGAAGAAGCCCTGCCGCTGCTCGACGACCGCACCGACGCCGTTGGCCGACTGGTTGGCATCGTCCGGGCACAGGACGGTGACGCCGCTGGCGAGGAACTCCTGACCAGCATCGTTTCCAACTACCCTGATGATTCAACACTCGTCTTCGCGGTTCCTTCGTATCTCTGCGAGATCGGCGAAAATGAGCGTTGTGAAGCTGAACTCGATCGCCTTGCCGCCTTGGACAACACCGAGGTGAGCCACCAGGCCAAAGTGCAAATCGGTGAACGCCTTTTCACAGCTGAAGACTTCGACGGCGCCCTGGCTAAGGCCGAAGAGGTTCTTGCTGTTGATGATACCGAGCCGAATGCTCTGACACTAAAGGGCAAGGTGCAGCTCGCTCAGGAAAGCACGCGCCCAGCGATCGAAACGCTGCGCTCGGCCTTGGCTTCTGAGCCCGACAAAGAAAGCGCCCAGATCCTTCTGGGCCTTGCCTATGAGGCCGATGGCCGGGCACCGTTCGGTGAAGCCCAACTGGCCCAAGCTATCGACCGCAATGGTCTGTCGCCGGAGCTCTTCCAAGCGTATCGCGGCATGCTTGCACGGAACGGTAAGGCTGATGAAGCCGCTGACCTGACGCTTCGTTTTGCTCAAACATCCGATGCCACGCCACAAGTTCAGCGCGAAAGCGCCGCTGTGCTCTTGGCCCAGGGTCGCGCCGACGAAGCTGAAGTGGTGGCCCGTGGCCTCATCCGCACCAACGGTTCGGACCAAGTGGCTCGCCGCATCCTCGCCACCGCTCAACTGCAGCAGTCGCGCCCCGAAGATGCCATTGAAACCATCGACGGTATGGCCGACCAGGCGCGCCGCGAGCTGCCAAGCATTCAGATCAAGTCACAGGCCCTCTCCGCTATGGAGCGCGCCGAAGATCTTCGTGCCTATCTCACCGAAGCGTTGAACCGCGCTGAATTCCCTGAAGTGTTTGCGCTCTTCAACCAGTTCGAGCTCAGCCAGGGCAATCTGTCCGAGGCCGAAACGGTGGTTCTGCAAGGCCTCGAAGCTTATCCCAAGAGCCAGGGTCTCTACCTGTCGCTCTACAACACCCGCATTGCACGCGGTAACGAAGCTGAAGCCATTGAGGCCCTGACCACGGGCATTGAGACCGCCGACCTGACGGCCAACTTGCGGATCCTTCTGTCAAACGAGTACCTACAAGAAGCGCGTCGTCGGGAAGCGAAAGAAGTGCTGCGGTCGCTTCAGGAAGATAACCTTCTCAACGACTTGGCCGCTAACAACCTGGCTGCGCTGATGCTGGACCTTGGCGAAGATGAAGAAGAAGCCCTCGAGATCGCCAAGCGCTTTGAAGGCACGGACCAACCGTTCTTCGCGGACACCTTGGCCTGGGCCTACTACCGCACCGGTGACCTTCAATCGGCCAAGCGTTACAGCGACATCGCAGACCGGGCGGACGCCGCTAATGCGGAAATCCTCTATCACCGCGGCGTCATCTCGGCAGCCGTCGGCGACATTGAGGAAGCTCGCGAAGCCTTCAGCCGCGCGTTGGATGCTCCTGGCAAAACCGACATCGTCAATGACGAAGTCATCCAGCAGGCACTCAACGATCTTTAACCAAATTGCGGCGGATTGACTCTAGTCTTGGCTGACTAGGGTCTCAGGGAACGAAAGACATGTACGAGAAACACTTCGGCCTTCGCCGCAAACCGTTCTCCAGCCATCCTGAGCCGGACATGCTGTTCTGGTCCGATGGCCACAAAATGGCCCGCACCATGCTGGCCTATGGCCTGACTTCGGGCTTCGGTACGGTCGTGATTACCGGCGAGATTGGTGCCGGTAAGACGACGCTGCTACAGGACCTGGCGCGGCGCCATCGCGATCAAAACCGTTACGGTGCCCTCACCGGCGACATCGGCTATGAAAACGATGTTGCTAATTGGCTCCTCTATGGTTTCGGTATCGAATCGAAAGCCACGTCGGCCAGCCAGTCACTTTTGCAACTCGACAAGTTCCTCGCGCAGAACCGCAATCAGGGCCGCAAGGCCGTGCTGTTCATCGACGAGGCACAGCTTATCGAGCCGAAGCTCCTCGAGCGGGTTCGCGTGATGGCTGAGCGCCAGTCGGGCGGTCAGCCCGTCATGCAGCTGGTCCTCTTCGGTCAGCCTGAGCTGGGTTCGATCCTCAACATGCCGCAGCTGGCACAGTTCCGTCAGCGTGTGGTCGCCCACTATCACCTCCGCGGCTTCAACCGTGCGGAAAGCGGCGACTATGTCAGCTCACGCGTGGCAGCAGCCGGCGCACAGCCCGAGCTTTTCTCAGTGGAAGCCATCGACCGCATCCACGATGCCGCCAAGGGTATTCCTCGCCAGATCAATATCTTGGCTGACACATCCCTCGTCTATGCCTTTGCAGCGGACGAGAGCGTCATCAGCGATGCCACTGTGCAGCGGGTCCTTAAGGACCGTGAGCAGCACGGCATCTTGAAAACGGACCAGCCCGCCAGCTTCCAGTAACCCAACAAGCCTGAGCGTTTAGCTCACCTGTCTCCAGAGCGCTTTCTCGCCCATCGTGGCAATGAAGGCCTCGTGAGCTTCACGCTCGGCATCGGTGACTGGGGATGGCAGCGGCTTCGGCCGCTGTTTGCTTTTCCGACCCCTACCGCCAGCGCCGTCTTCACCGGCCAAAGGTCGGTCGAAAGACAGACCACCCTGGGCGCCACCCGTCAGTTCAATGTAGACCCGCGCTAGAAGCTCTGAGTCCAGAAGCGCGCCGTGGCCCTGCGCCTCGCGCTCGGCCTTGCTGATGCCGAAACGGCTACAAAGGGCATCAAGGGACACCGGCGAACCTGGAAACTTGCGCCGGGCAAGGGGGACCGTATCGGTGATTTTGTTCCGCAGCTTGGACAGGCCCAACCGCTCAAGCTCGGCGTCGATGAACCCCACGTCGAAGGCGGCATTGTGAGCGACCAATTCAGCGCCTTTGACAAACTCAACAAAGGCAGGCCCCACGGCTGGATCTGAGAAGAGCGGCTTGTCCTGCAGCATCTCGGTGGAGATCCGGTGGATTCGATAGGCCTCCATCGGCACGTCACGCTCAGGATTGATGTATTGATGGAAAGTGCGGCCCGTGAGAGTCCCCTCCACCATTTCCACCGCGCCGATTTCGATGACGCGATCACCGTCCTGATGGGAAAGGCCTGTCGTTTCGGTATCAAAAATAACTTTGCGCTGCATAGCTCCTCTCAGAGCAGTTTGCGCGGATCGGGAAGGCCATGCTTTTCCCGAATGGCTGCGAGGATGCGCTTCACTTGGTCCTTCGCGTGTTCAAGCCCCTTGTCGGTTCGGATGACATGGTCGGCGATCTGCAGGCGGTCTTCCTCCGACGCCTGACGCTCCAAGATGGAAGCCAGCTTCCCATCCGTCATGCCCGGCCGTTCAAGGACCCGGGCGCGGCGCACCTCTTCGTCAGCGGTGACAACCACCACCTCGGTAAAGAGCCCAGCCATGCCGCCCTCGGCGAGAAGTGGGATGTCGAGGAGCGCCATCGGCACACCGATTTCGTTGGTCTTTGCGAGAAACCGCATCTGATCGTCTCGCACGAGCGGATGCACAATGGCCTCAAGCTCCGCCAGGAGGCTTGGATCTTTCAAGGCCAAACCGGCGAGCTTCGTACGATCAACACCACCGTCCTCACCAGCCGTCTCCGGGAACCGGGCAAGCACAGCCTTGGCGCCCTCGCCGTCCGGAGCGTAAAGCCGATGAACCGCCGCATCCGCATCCCACACCGGCACCCCTTCCCGCGCAAAGATCTGCGCGGTGGTGCTCTTCCCCATCCCAATGGAGCCCGTAAGACCGATGGTGATCATGCGAGTTCCGCCTTCAATATCTTCAAGATGGAATCGGTTTCGATCATATCCACGCCGGTGAACATTTCGAACGATGGCTTTGCTTGCTCGACCAGCATGTGAAGGCCGTTGCGGTGCCATAGACCTCGTGCCTTCGCTTGACGAAGAAGGTCGGTCTCCAAAGGATTGTAGACGATGTCGACCACTCGGCTGTCGTCTGGCATGGCAGAGATATCGATGTCGAGCGGTGCCTCGCCTTCCATCCCCAAGCTCGTGCAGTTGGCGAGGAAATAGGTTTCCGGCAGCAAGCTCGGTAGCTCTTCCCAAGGAGCGACGCGAAACTTGTCCGGGTAATGACGAAGGAGATGCTTCGCCTTGTCTTGATTGCGGTTGATGATGACCACCTCACCAAAACCGCCAAAGCTCTTCAGCGCAGCAGCAGCAGCACCGCCCGCGCCGAGCAAGACCGCTCGCCGGTCTTTCGCCCCCATGAAATAGAAGCGGGGTCTATGACCTTGGGCACGTGCTTCTTCCTGCTCGTCGTTAGTCGGATAAAGCGAACGTTCGAACCCCGTGGCGTCGGTGTTGTCGGCGATGATCTTGCCATGCCGGAAGACCAGAACATTGGCCGCTTCATAATGCTGAGCAGCGTAGTTCTGGTGATCGGCTAGCGCGAACGCGGCAGATTTGTGCGGGTACGTCACATTTAGCCCCGCCCAGCCTTCTTCCGCGAGCCGACGGACCACACTGTCGAAGTCTTCTGGCGTCGCCTCCACCGCCTCATACACACCGTCGAGCCCAATTTGCTCAAACCAATAGTTATGGATCCGAGGGCTCAGTGAATGTGAGATCGGATGGCCGATAACGCCGGCGCGAATTACCATTGGAGAGCTCCCTCGCGCCGCAGGACGTCGAGCACGGGCAGCAGTGGCAAGCCAAGGATGGAGAAATAGTCGCCCTCAATCTTCGAGAAGAGCCGCGCCCCTTCCGCTTCCAGCGCATAACCCCCTACGGTGCCTAACGCGATATCGTCAGAGATCACTGCGAGATAGGCATCGATATCCTTCTCACGCAAAGGCCGCATGCTGAGCGTTGATGTTTCTTTGATCTCAGCCAAAACCTTGCCGTCGCGGACCATGATGACACCACCACGGAGATGATGAGGTTTATCCGCCATATCGAGGAGTCGTTGCTTCAGCTCTTCTCGGCTCTTCGGCTTATCAAAGGGCCTGCCGTCGAATTCCATGACCTGGTCGGATCCAATGACAACAGCGTCAGGCTCTTGAATCGAAAGAGCTTTCGCCCGAGCCAGTTCCAAGGCTAAATTGGCAGGAGTTAGTCCAGCAAAGGTGGGCTTCAGCGCATCCTCATCGAGTTGCGGCCGAACCACCGTGAACGGAACACCTGCGCCCGTCAGGATGGCGCGGCGCGAAGCGCTGCCGGAAGCCAAAATGATCTCCATTAAGCATCCCCTCCACGCCGGATTGAAAGCAGCGTGAGAATCTTCGCCGCTGTTTCTTCGACGGACCTTTTGGTCACATCGATGACCGGCCAGCCGTTCTTCACGAAATAGCGCTTGGCTTTCATGACTTCCTCTCGAACCTTCGTTTGATCCGTATAGCTCTCGGCTTTGTCTTCCGATCCGAGGCCCGCTAATCGAGAGGCCCTAATCTGGCTGAGCCGATCAGGGTTCGCCGTGAGGCCCACCATCATGGGCTTGCGCAAGCTCACAAGCTCTGGGGGCGGATCAACGCCTGGTACCAGCGGCACGTTGGCCGACTTGATACCCTTGTTCGCCAGATACATGCAGGTTGGCGTCTTCGATGTCCGGCTGACCCCGACAAGAACCACATCGGCACCCTCCAGATCCCACAACAGCTGACCGTCGTCATGAGCCAAGGTGAAATCGATCGCCCCGATGCGGCGGAAGTAATCCTCATCAAGCGCGTGTTGTGTTCCAGCTTGGGTCGTCTGCTCGAGCCCAAGATATTCAGCAAAGGCGTTGAGGAGGGGGTCCAGACAGGAAATTGCTGGCACCTGCAGCTCAGCGCACTTGACCTCTAAGCGACGGCGCAACGACCGATCAATAATCGTGTACATGACGAGGCCTGGGGATTGTTCGATCCGTGCCAAGACTTTGTCGAGCTGGGTATGGTTGCGCACCAGCGAGGCCACATGCTCAAGCGGCTTTGCCGACGGAAAGCGGGCTGACACAGATTTCAACAGCGTACTGAGTGTTTCGCCGGTGGAGTCAGAGACCAAGTGCACATGAAAGAAGGTGCGTTGGCCGGGCTGTTTCAGCGCGACGCCCTCCGCGGTGGAAAAGCTGTCATTCATCTCTTTACCCGCTGTTAGGAACGGAGGGCTTACCCCAATAGCCGGACTTGTCCTTTCGGTCATCCCATGTTCCCGCATTCTGCCCCAATCTCTCTGCGGGAAACGCTTTTCCGGATTTCCCCCGGTAGAACCTCTTTTCTCAGAGTCGACAAAAAGCACTTGCCTTAGGTGGTATCGGACCAAACTACTGGGAAAGTGATATGCCCATGTGATGGGATCACTGTGCATTGTGTTGGTAACGGGGGTACCGGGGTATTACCCACAGTTTCCCCCGGCATAGGACTCGGAGTCATATTTTGGTTTCTTTGACTCATCAGGGGGAAGGATCCTTCCTCAAGGTACTCAACGGACAATCGGTCAGCCCACCACCCATGTGGTTCATGAGGCAAGCCGGGCGCTACCTACCGGAATACCGCGAGGTGCGGGCTCGGCATGAGAGCTTCATCGAGTTCTGTCTTCACCCCGAAGATGCTTGTGAAGTAACCATGCAGCCGATCAGGCGGTATGACCTTGATGCAGCGATCCTCTTTGCTGATATCTTGGTCATCCCACATGGCCTTGGGCAAGGTGTGCGTTTCGAGAAAGGGGAAGGGCCGGTTCTTGAACCTCTCTTCGATGCTCAGCTGGCAGCGAAACTGGATCCTGCCAAAGTGGGCCCAGCCTTGGCGCCGATCATGGAGACGGTTTCTCGCATTCGAGAGGCGCTACCGGCAGATAA
>JABSRH010000085.1 GCA_013215175.1 Parvularculaceae bacterium
GGGCGATAGGGTCTTCATCGATATCGCGACCCCAGGGATCTATACCCTGAACATTTGGGGCCGCGAGGATGGCACAGCGATCGACGGTGTCCAGTTCATCGAGGGCGACGCAACAGAGCCCTCGGGCGCCACGCCGTTGCCGCCACCTACGCCCATCAGTGGTTCTGATCTCCCTTACTATACCGACGCTGAATTCGGTGAAGAGCGTCGCGCGAGTGCCGGGGTGTACGAACTGTTGACGCTCGTGAACCCTGGTGCGGCTCAATTGGCGCCTGAGCAGGTGATGACCATTCTGAACGCTGTTCAGTCGCGCCTATCAACCTACGGCGCAACGCTGGGTGCCTACGCCCAGCAGATCGAGCGACAGGAGACTTACCTCGATAATCTGGGCCAAGATCTACAAGGCTCCATCGCTGCCCTGGTAGAATCGGACTTGGCGGATGCCTCGAGCCGTCTTCAGGCGATCCAGGTGCAAGAGCAACTCTCGCTGCAAAGCGTGGGCATCGTCAATAGTCGACAGTCGCTCTTGCTTTCTCTCTTCAATTAATCCGTCTACTCTGCATCCTGCATGGCAATGAGCGAGGCGTTGCCGCCTGCGGCTGCGATGTTGGTGGAGATTACCCGCTCCTCAGCAAACCGCAGCAAGTAGTGCGGGCCACCCGCCTTGGGCCCGGTGCCTGACAGGCCCATGCCGCCGAAAGGTTGACTGCCGACAATCGCGCCGATCTGGTTTCGGTTGACGTAGACATTGCCTGCAGGGGCCTGCTCAGCCAGTCGCTTCGCCACATCCGTGATGCGCGTGTGAAGGCCGAAGGTTAGGCCATAACCTGTACTAGCAATTTCGCTCAGCACCCGGTCCATGTCGCCTGCCTTGAAACGCTTCACGTGCAGCAATGGGCCAAAATGCTCGTCCCGTAGAACCTCGTCTTCAGCGAGTTCAAAGATGTGCGGTGCTAAGAACGTACCGCCATCGGGCGCCTCGCCTTTCCAGCGAAGGCCGTTTCGAGAGTTCGCGTAATCTGCCAACCGGCTTCTCGCCGCTTCGTCGATGATGGGGCCAACGTCCGTTGTCGGATCAGCAGGGTTACCAAGCTTAAGCGTTCGCGCTTGCCCTTCGATCATGGCTAGCATGCCGTCGGCGACATCTTCTTGTAGGTAAAGCACGCGCAGGGCGGAACAACGCTGGCCCGCGGATTGAAACGCTGAGGCGACAACGTCGTCGGTGACCTGCTCAGGCAGAGCGGTGGCATCCACGACCATCGCGTTGACACCGCCGGTCTCTGCAATCAACGGAACGATCGCGCCCGGTTTCTCCGCAAGCTGACGTTGAATGGCCTTGGCCGTTCCGGTGGAGCCGGTAAACACCACGCCTGCAATCTCGGGCTGCTCGAGCATGGCTCGTCCGACGCTACCATCGCCCAGCAACAGATGGACGGCACCGGTCGGCACACCGGCTTCGTGCAGTATTCTGACGGCTTCTGCCGCGATCACTGGCGTCTGCTGGGCTGGTTTAGCGACCACGGAATTACCGGCCGCAAGCGCTGCGGTGACTTGCCCGAGGAAGATGGCGAGGGGGAAGTTCCAGGGCGCAATCGCGGCGAAAACGCCCCGGCCTTCAAGGCGAAGCTGGTTCTCTTCCCCGACAGGGCCAGGCAAAGGGTGCGGTACGAACAATCGGCGTGCTTCAGCGGCGTAGAAGCGGCAGAAGTCGACGGCCTCTCGGATCTCGGCGATCCCGTCTTCAAGGTTTTTGCCCGCTTCCTTTGCAAGGATAATCATCAGTCGGTCGCGATTGGCTTCGAGCAAATCAGCCGCCCGCTCCAGCGCTGTGGCGCGCGCCTCCACAGGGGTGTCGCGCCAAGCGGTAAAGCCTCGCGCGGCCGCCTGCACGGCTTCGGCAGCGATGTGATCATCAGCCTCTTGAAGTTTGGCGAATGGCGAGCCATCGACCGGGCTCGCTTGCAAGCGAGGGCTGGCGCCATGGCGCTCCTGCCCGTCGATGATTGACCCCAGCGGTTCACGGCTCAGGTCTTGCGAAGCCATGCCTTCTTGAAGAGCCCGCAAGGCAGCCTCATCACCGAAAGCGATGCCGCGGGAGTTCCTCCGCTCACCAAATATATCGAGAGGCCGCTGGATCGATGCGTGGCGATAGCCGCCTAGCCGATCAAGCCTTGCACGCGGCTGCTCCAACAAGCTTTCGTCCGACACATTGTCATCGTGCACTTGCGCCACGAAGGAGCTGTTCGCACCGTTCTCAAGCAAGCGTCGCACGAGGTAGGCAAGCAAGTCACGGTGGCCACCGACGGGTGCATAGATCCTGCACGGATAAGTTTCGCGGCCGCGTTCGGTGGCGAGACCCTCTTCCGTGATCTGCTCAAACAGGCTTTCGCCCATGCCGTGAAGGCGCTGGAATTCAAAATCCTTGGGCGAGCCGTGGGCGTGCGCTATCTCAATGATCGTCGCTGCTGTGATCGCGTTGTGCGTGGCGAACTGAGGATAGAGCCGCGGCGCGGCGTCGAGCAGCGTCGCAGCGCAAGCCATGTAAGAAAGGTCTGTCGCAGCCTTCCGTGTAAAGACAGGAAAGTCTGCGAGGCCCTCGGTCTGAGCCAGCTTGATCTCCGTATCCCAGTAAGCACCCTTCACCAGGCGAACCATCATCCGCCCGTTATGGCGCTCGGCGAGGTCAGCCACCCAAGAGCAAACCCGCATGGCACGCTTTTGATAAGCTTGAATGGCGAGGCCGAAGCCGTCCCAACCACGAAGGGCATCGTCGGCATATACCTGCTCGATAATATCGAGTGACATATCCAGCCGCTCGGCTTCTTCCGCATCCACCGTCAGGTTAAGGTCGTATTGCTTCGCGGCTTTGGCCAGTTCGATAAGCTTCGGTGCAAGGTCGCCGATGGCCGCTTCGCGGTGACGCGCATGGTAGGATGGGTTGAGGGCTGACAATTTGATGGAGATGCCGCGCAGCATCAACGGGTCAGATGGGCTCGCCGCCTTGCCGATGGCTTCGATAGCGCTGTGGTAAGACTGCAGGTAGCGCTCTGCGTCTTTCCACGTGCGCGCACCTTCGCCCAGCATATCGTACGATGTGCGATAGCCATGCTTTTCCGGTCCGCGTGCTCGTTTCAGCGCTTCACCGATCGTCTGTCCTAGGACGAATTGGTGGCCGAGATAGCCCATGGCTTGACGTACGCCCACGCGCACCGTGGGGCTGCCGAGCCGCTTCACAAGGTTTTGTAGCGTGTTCTGCGGCGTCTCGCCGGGCCGGATGACCCGGTTGGTGAGGCCCAGCCCCCAAGCGGCGGCGGCCACGAACATGGAGTCGGATTTCTTCTCCTGGTGGACCCAATCGCCCGCAGCGATCTTGTCCTCGATGAGCTTGTCTTGCGTTTCGGCATCGGGGACGCGCAGCAGGGCCTCGGCCATCACCATCAGGGCGAGGCCTTCTTTGGTGGTCAGTCCATATTCACGGAGGAAGGCGTCGAGGTTGGCGCCGCCGCGGGTTCGCGTGCGAATGCCATCGATCAGGCCGCTCGCGAGCCTCGTCGCCCGCTCGCTGACGGCGGGCGAGATTTCGGCGGCGAGCATCAACCGGGGCACGACGCCTTCGTCGGCCTCAGCATAGGGTTCGTTGAACGTTAGATCGCGCGGACGAGCATCAAGCACGGTGCGGCCTCCCAAGTTTTTGGCTTGGGCTTAGGCTCTTTGTTGGAGGCTGTCGCGCCTTGTGTGACCTGGGATCGTCGCTTTCGCCCGATCAGTTCGCGTCAGCTTCATCGCCGAGCGTTTTAACGAGGTCCAAGATGCGACGACGGACTTGATAGTCCTTGATCTTCGAGAAGGCGCGGCAGAGCTGCATGCCCTCCGGCGTGGAGAGAGCAGCGAGGAAATCGGCTCGTTCCTCAGACGGTGCGCCCAGGTTGCGCTGGGTCTCGGCGAAGCCGATCAGCGTCTCCGGGCCGTCACCGTAATCGTCGTAGAAAAACTGGACCGGCACCGAAAGGATCTTGGAAATCTCGTAAAGACGGGAGGCGCCGATCCGGTTCACACCCTTCTCGTATTTCTGGACTTGCTGAAAAGTGAGGCCCAGTTCCTCGCCCAGCTTGTCTTGGCTGATACCTTGCATCATGCGCCGAAGCCGCACGCGGCTTCCAACATGGATATCAATGGGGTGCGGTGCCCGCTTATTCTCGGTGGTTGCTTGTTTTTCCACGTGTGCCGTCCTGATTAGGCTCGTCTTGGTTGCCCTTTACAACCTCCCTTTGCAGGAATGCGCGCCCTGCGAGCAAGGCGATAATCGTTAAAATTGTAAAAAATATCGCATCCCCGGTCCGGTCGTAGAACGTCGGTGGGCGGGCCACGGGAAGAAGCGCGGTAATCACGCCAGGTTTGTAGAGCTCCAACCGATGCACGACCCGGCCCTCCGCGTCGATCAAGGCTGAGATGCCGGTATTCGCCGAGCGCGCCAAGGGCAAGCCGCTTTCCACGGCGCGCATCCTGGCAATGTCGAGGTGCTGCATGGGGCCGGCCTTGTCGCCAAACCAAGCGTCGTTGGTGACCACCACCAGCCAATCGGGACGCTCGCCTTTTGGATAGAGCGTGCCGGGGAAGACGTCTTCGTAGCAGATCAGCGGGGCGAAGGGCGCGCTGCCTAGATCGACGCGCTTAGCGCCATCGCCTGGGATAAAACCGCGCCCGCCGGTGGGGCTGAGGCTTTCGATGCCAAGGGCCTCGAAGACTTCGTAGAACGGTAGCGTCTCACCAAAGGGCACCAGCCGGTGCTTGTCGTAGGTGGCGCTCAGCGGGCTATCCTGGTCGGCCGGTCCGAAAACGAAGAGGGTGTTGGCATAGCCTTCGTCGTCCACGTCACGGATCGAGCCGGTGATCAGCCAACTGTTGCCAGGGACCTCTTGCGTGAAGGCCTGGCCAAAATCAGGAATGCGGTGGAGGAAGGGATAGGCGTTTTCCGGCCAAACGGCGTAGACGGAGGTTTCGAGCTCTTTGTTGGGACCAACACCGGAGGCACGACCTGTCATCTCAAGGCTTCGCAGCAGCGCCTGTCCGCGCTTGCCAGGGTCAAGCTTGTCGCGCTGCGCCACGTTGGGCTGCACCACGACGACCCGGACATCGTCCCGCTGCTCAGCTGGGTTGAGTGCAAGGCGGAGGGCTGAGTAACTCACCAACGTAGTCAAGACGCCTGCAAACAGTACACCCACCTTCAGTCGTTTGTCAGGGTTCAAAATGACCATGGCCGGGCAGAGCGCCATCAGTGTCAGCACCGTGCCGTAGCCATAGGGCCCCAGTGCGGCGAGCGGCTGCAGGCCTAGACTTGTCCCTGCAGCGGCTTGGGCGTGAATGTTCCACGGAAGGCCGGACAGGATATGCCCACGCAGCCACTCCGCGATGCTCAGTGTCAAAACAAACAAGAGGACGCCAAGAAGGCCCTTCACTTGCAGACGCCGACGCAGCCAAACATAGGCCCACGTCGCGAGCCCATAAAAGAGGCCTAAGAACGCGAAGAAGGCCGGAAGAATGATCGGGATCATCCAGGCAAATTGATCCGCCTGCACCAAAAAGGCGTTCGCCAGCCAAAGCATCGTGAGGCCGAAATAGCCCGTACCATAGGCGGTGCCGGTGAAGAAAGCCGACCGAAGGCCCTTCGCCTGCCGCATGCTCCCCTCAGCCAAGAGCGCTAGGCCGGAGAGGCCGATGGCTAGTGCGAACACCAGGCGCAGCGGTGCGAAGGCGAGGCCCGCCAAGAGACCAAAGCCCAGCGCCACGGCATACCGGCGCCAGCCGGTGAGCTCTGAAATTCTGGAAAGCTGCTGGATCAGGGCAGGGGTGCCGCTCACTTGGGTGCCATCTCCGACGTCACGGGATCAGTATGGAGTTTGATCAGTACACGCCGAACAAGCCGCGGGTCAGCTTCGGCGATTTCGAACTCATGTCCATGGGGATGAGAGATCACCTCGCCGCGCAAGGGAACGCGACCAGCGAGGCTGAAGACCAGGCCACCAAGCGTGTCCGCTTCTTCCTCATCGAGCCGAAGGTCGCGGTCCAGTTTTTCGGCGAGAAACTCAAGCTCGACGCGTGCGTCGCAATCCCAACGTCCGCCAGGCGTTTCTTTGATGCGAAGGTCATCGGTCTCGTCATGCTCGTCGCGGATGTCGCCGACAATCTCTTCGATGAGGTCCTCGATAGAAACGAGGCCATCGGTGCCGCCGAACTCGTCGATCACCAGGCCCATGTGAATGCGTTGGGCTTGCATGCGAAGAAGCAGCTCGGCCACTGGCATGGAAGGTGGGGCGTAGATCAGTTTACGAACGATCGACTCGAGGGGTTGATCGTCATCGGTGGCGTTGCCTTCAGCGAGGATGCCGACCACGTCTTTGATGTGCACAAAGCCTAAAGGGTCATCGAGGTCACCGCGGAAGACAGGCAGCCGCGAATGACCCGCGTCGGCGAACTCGTTCAAGATGTCCTTGATCGAGCTTTCCACGTCGATGGCGATGATGTCAGCGCGCGGGATGGCCACGTCACCCACCCGAAGGTTCTGCAGCTCGACAACGCGCTCGATCATGGCGGTCTCGGCAGCGGATAGCTGGCGGCCATTGCCATTGGTGGCCTGCTCGACCACTGGCTCAGCAGCAGGGCGCCTACCAAAGAGGCCACCTAGGCCGCGACGGCGGCGTGGTGCGCTTGTGGGATCAGGGTGTGAGGACGAGGCGGCCTCTGCCGCCGGTTCAGTCTTCGGCGCCGACAGTGCGGCGGACTTGGACGGCTCAGAGCCGTCGGGCATGGTCTTCTCCATTCACAGGACCGGGGGGTAATCCCGGTACGGGTCGGCGATGCCTAAGTGTTCCAGCACCTCACGCTCCAAGGCCTCCATGACCTCGGCGTCGGCATCGTCGATATGATCATACCCAAGAAGATGCAAAAGACCATGAACCATAAGGTGGCAGGCGTGATCTTTCAGAGAGATTCGCTTCTCTCCCGCCTCTTTTGCCGTGGTATCGTAGGCGAGCGCGAGATCGCCAAGCGGCTGCGCATCGTCTGGCAGGCCAGGCATCAGCTCAGCGGGAAAGGATAAGACGTTGGTGGGCCTATCCTTGCCGCGCCATTCCGCGTTGAGGGCGCGCACCGCCTCGTCCTCGGTGAAGAGTACCGTGGTGATCCGAGCGAGCGCCGGGTCCTTCACTTTGGCCGCCACAGCCGCGAGGCATTGATCCGCGAGGCTTTCCGGTGCAAGCGCCGACCAGCGCTCATCGTCGATGATGCATTCCATGGGCATGGCCCGGCCTATGCCCTAGCTGGCCTCAGCCGTCGAGCATGCTTTCGGTGAGGCTCCAGAGCCTATCCGCATCCTCGTCCGAACAAGCCCAGGAGCGAACGCCGAAGAAGCCAGCGTCATCATCGGGCACGAGGGCTGAGACATTGCAATCCTCGCAATAGGCGCCGCCTTGCTCCTGACCCAGCATGTCGGAGGTGGCGGCCCACAGCGTGGTTGCTGCCCCCTGCGCCGGGGTTTTGAAGAACGGCTTCACCGCTTCGGGCAGGGTGCCGTCCTCGTTCATCCAGCCGAGGGCGATTTGCTCTTCTTTCGCGAGGTGGCGCTGAAGGTCAGTCATGATGCCGCCGGGGTGGACAGAGAAGGCCAGCACATCCTCGTGCTTGTTGTTCAGGCCACGGGCGAAAAGCGCGTTGGCGCTTTTTGACTGTCCGTAGGCGACCCACTTTTCATACTCAGTATTCTCAAAACTCGGATCATCCCAAAGCACGCCCGAACGCCGGTGCGCTAGCGATGACAGCGCGACCACGCGCGGTGCGCTCGATTTCTGAAGCGCAGGCATGAGAGCGTTGGTCATGACGTGATGGCCGATATGGTTGGTGGCGAATTGGCCCTCCCAACCCTTACCCATGCGCATGAGGGGGCTGGCCATGATCCCGGCATTGTTGATCAAGATATCCACGGCTCGGCCATCTTGCACGACACTATCGGCGAAGGACGTGACAGAGCTGAGGTCGCTCAAATCCATGGAGGCGACGTGCGTGTTGTTGATGCCCTCAAGCGCGGCGTTTGCCTTATCCGTGCTCCGTGCAGGAACAATGATCTTCGCGCCTCGTGCCGCGAGCTCGCGCACGGTTTCAAGGCCGATGCCGCTGTAACCCCCGGTGACAATAGCGCGCTTGCCTGTCAGATCGACGCTGCCCATCACCTCTGCGGGTTCGGGTTTGCGATCCCAGGTGACCTCGAGCGGCTTTTGATTGGTCATGGCGTCCTCCGTTTTCTTTTGAGCGTCGGCCTTTGTGGGATGACGCGCAAGGGGGAGGATCAGTTTGAAGGCACTTGTTTCGTATCGCGTGCGTCGTAGGCCCGAACGATCTCGCCCACCAATCGGTGCCGCACAACATCTTCGCCTGAGAAGCGCGTGACGGAGACGCCTTCGATATTCGTCAGTAGACCCAGCGCATCGGCGAGGCCGGATTGCCGCGGATCGGGCAGGTCGGTCTGCGAGGGGTCACCGGTGATTGCCATGCGAGAGTTCTCGCCGAACCTTGTGAGGAACATCTTCATCTGCGCGACGGTGGCGTTCTGCGCCTCGTCGAGAATGATCGCCGCGCGGGCTAAGGTTCTGCCGCGCATGAAGGCTAGGGGCGCGATTTCGATCTCACCCGCTGCGATCTTGCGATCCACAAAATCCGTGTGCAGTACATCGTAGAGCGCGTCGTAAAGCGGGCGAAGGTAGGGGTCGACCTTCTCCTTCATGTCGCCTGGCAAGAATCCGATGCGCTCGCCAGCCTCCACAGCCGGACGGGACAGGATCACCCGCTCCACCTGCCCTGACACCAGCATTTGCGCCGCATTGGCCACCGCAAGGTAGGTCTTGCCGGTGCCCGCAGGCCCGACGCCGAACACCAGCTCGTCCGTCGCGAGTTGGCCCATGAACTCGGCTTGCGCCGCTGAGCGTGGGCCGATGGTCCGTTTGGGGAGCACCAAGGCTTGCCCGGTGGCCTCGCGTTTGGCGCGCACAGGCTTGGGCGAGCGCTCGATGCGTAGAAGGCCTTCAACGTCGGCGCGTCCCACCGGACGACCGTTCTCTAAGCGAATGTAGAGCTGCTCCAGCACGGCTTTGGCTTGCAAGCGCGCATGGTCGCCGCCCGTGAGGCTGATTTCATTCCCGCGCGGATCAAGACGCACGCTCACAGCATTCTCGATCAGGGCCAGGTGCGAGTCGGTCGGCCCGCAAAGGTCTCTCACCAAGGTCGCGTCATCGAAAACGAGGGTCTCGCTTTGGCTATCGCTCACGCAAGAACCCCTTTGAGACTGTTCGGCCCAGCACTTTCGATGCGCACCGGGATAATTTGGCCGAGCAAGTTTTCCGGAGCAATCACGTGCACGGACTGCAGATAGGGTGACTTGCCCATGAGCTGACCGTCGAGACGGCCACGCTTATCGAGCAACACAGGGAGCGTCTTGCCGACTTGCGCGCCGTCAAAGGCATGGCGTTGCTCGTTGAGGAGGGCCTGCAAGCGCTGCAGCCGTTCGCTCTTGATGTCTTCGGCCACCTGCTTCGGCATGGCAGCGCCGGGGGTACCCGGACGACGTGAATACTTAAAGCTGAAGCAGCTCGCGTAGTTGATCTCGCGCACCAGAGCCATCGTGTCTTCAAAGTCCTGGTCGCTCTCGCCAGGGAAGCCGACAATCATGTCACCAGAAATCGCAATGTCAGGGCGTGCTTTCCGCACCGCCTCAATCTGGCGGATATAGGTTTCAGCCGTATGCCCCCTATTCATCGCTTTGAGGATCTTGTCGCTGCCGGCCTGCACAGGGAGGTGAAGGTAGGGCATCAGCTTGGGCTCTTCGCCAAAGGCTGCGAGGAGGCCATCATCCATGTCGCGCGGGTGCGAAGTGGTAAAACGGATCCGGTCGAGGCCATCAATCTTCGCCAGATGGCGGCAAAGCTCGCCCAGGCCCCAATCGTCTTGTCCTGATCCAGCCGGCGCCGCGCCGTGCCAAGCGTTGACGTTCTGACCCAAGAGCGTCACTTCGCGCACGCCTTGGCTCACCAGGCTGCGGATCTCAGCCGTGATTTGGTCCGTGCTGCGGCTGACTTCGGCGCCCCGTGTGTACGGAACAACGCAGAAGGTGCAGAACTTATCGCAACCCTCTTGCACTGTCACGAAGGCGCAATAGCCGTCGGGTTCATGATGCTCGGTGAGCGCATCAAACTTCTCGTCCACATCAAAGTCGGTGAACAGACGGTCGCCGGTATCGCGAGAGGTTCGGGCGATGATTTCGGGCAGCTTGTGATAGCTCTGCGGCCCGATCACAAAGTCCACCTGCGGTGCGCGTTCACGCATCTCCGCGCCCTCGGCCTGGGCGACGCAGCCAGCCACAGCGATGGTGCCGCCGCGCGCTTTGACGTCCTTCAAGCGGCCAAGCTCGGAATAGACCTTCTCGGCGGCTTTCTCGCGGATATGGCAAGTGTTCAGGATGACCAGGTCAGCGTTGGTCGCGTCCTCGGTGGTTTCGTAACCGAGGGGTTTCAGCAGGCCTGTCATGCGCTGGCTGTCGTAGACATTCATCTGACAGCCCCACGTTTTCACGTGGACGCGCTTTTTGTCTGGGTTTTGTTCTGTCGTGCTCACCGGCGGCCCATACCGCAAGGGATCGCAGATGTCATCGGGGCTCTTAGCGGCAGGCAGGGATCGTCTTGGTGAACTGCTGAATTTGGATCAGCTTCTCGGGTCGGCGCAGCACGGACCAGTACCTTGCACCGCCTCGCCAGGGGCTCTGAAGCTTTGCAATGACGCCATCTTCCGGCACCCAACGCGCCATGATCGCCACCGAACATTGAAGGTTCACTGCCGGGTTGTGCAGAAGCTCTTCATTGTCGGCAGGAACGGTGCACCCTTGGTATCCGTTGGCGCTTTCTTGGCTCAACTGCAGAAGACCGCGGCTGATGACGTCGCGGCCGTCCTGCGTGGTGAAGGCGGCTCGGCAGGCATCGGTGTTGCAGTTCTCTTTCTCGTTGAACGTCAGGTCAGCTTGGAAATTGCTCTCCAGCTTGGCCATCGCCGAGAACGTCGCGACCCAGAATGCGGCTCGGCCTTGCTCATCGAGGGTCAGAAAGCCTGGGCAGAAATCAGTGACATCAGAAGGCGTTGCGGCCAGGAGAGCCTCGCCTTCGGCGCTTGTCAGGGCCGCTAGCAGGGCCTCGGTCCAGGCCGTGCCATCCGGTTCACCATCCCAGGCCGCCCGGAACATCGGCGGGGCCTCTTGGGCCGGCACAAATGGCTCTTCCGGTGTGGGCGTTGTGCAGGCCGCAGCGAGAACGACGAGGGCGAGCAGAAAATGCAGCTTCATGAACTCAGCTCCTTCTACCGCTCAGCCTTGGGCAGCCGCGCTTTGCTGACCACCGTCACGAGCAGTAAGAACGTAGCAGCGGCAATCAGCGCCAGCAGAAGCTGCGGCTTGTCCTGATTGACTTGGCCAACCCAGAAAAGGCCCCACAGGACCGGCACCAGATAAGCATAGGAATGGACGGAGTAGGCCACTGCCGCGGCCAAAAGAGCCCAGACCGTCAGAATGATCGAGGCGCCCGCCAGCGCATCGTCAAACAAAGGCCACATACCCGCTTGGCCAAACGCGAGCGACAGCCCGCCGGGTGACGCCACGGTGATCCAACCCCCTAAGGCAAGGAGACAGCCATAGGCGACGCGGTTCATGGTCGTCGGCTCAGGATCCTGTCGGCCAGCCACACCAGCGAGCACCGCTGCCACAAGAATGAACTCAAGAATGAGGAAGCTCACGAGGTCAGGGCCAAACACGGGCTGATGCAGCGCCCACACGCTGTTCCCAGCAAAGGCGAGGAATGCCAAAAAGCCCACCCGCGCGACCCACGGCTTGCCCGGGCGGATCAGGTGCCAGAGCGCCACATAAACGCCGCCAATATAGAGAAAGAGCCAGATCGAGAATGCCATCCCAGCTGGAACCAAGATGGTGCGATTGGCGTTGGCCATGTCGCCGATGCTGCCTTCGATGCCCACCAGACCCGGTGCCAGTGCAAAGAGCACCTGCGTGACAGCGACGATGATGAGCAGGCCAGAACGCACCCACTGCATGGCGTCCCCCTTTTTCCCTGGTCCGATCGTTACAGGATGCGCATTGGCAAGCCAAGGCGAAGGCGATTAGG
>JABSRH010000086.1 GCA_013215175.1 Parvularculaceae bacterium
CAGCGGCTGACAAGGCCCTAACGCTGTCTCGAACCGACGGTCAGGCCATTACCGCCCATACTTGGGATACGCTCGGCGTGGTTCTGAGCCGCATCGGTCGACACGAGGACGCCGTTGAACCCTACGACCGTGCAGTGGCCCTCAATCCGACCTCCGCAAGCTATCAGTACAACCGAGCGGCAGCGCTCCAATTCTTGGGACGGATGAAAGAGGCCGCTGCTGGCTATCGCAAGGCAGCTGAGCTGAACCCCGATGATTGGCGGGCGCTACCTGCCGCCGTCATGCTCGACACTGACGAAGCTGGCGAGGGTGAGCAGCAACAGCTCGAACGCCTCTTTGATAAAGCCGAACAGAGAAAAGACGTCGACGGACAGCTTCATACTGGCCATGCCCTAGCGCGGCTAAACGAAGACAAGAACGAGCCGCGCGCCGCCATGGCATGGCTTGGCAAAGCCAAAGCAGCCAAGCGGGCCAGCGTCGATTTCAGCCTGGATGCAATGAAGGGCCTTTTCGCTGCAGCTCATGAAGCGCTGACCGCGCAGGTACCGCTGATCGACGAGCCAGCTGCTGGCGAGGGCGCTCCGATCTTCATCGTCGGTATGCCCCGTACGGGCACGACGCTGATTGACCGAATTTTGTCGGCGCACAGTCAAGTAACGAGTGCCGGGGAGTTGGCCGACTTCAGCCTCATCACGAAGCGCGCAGCGGCAACGCCTTCACCGCTGGTGCTCGACGAAGCCACCCTCCTCGCGCAAGGCGATCTGGACGCGTCTGATGTAGGTCACGCTTACCTTGAAGCCGTCAAGCAGTCCCTAGGCTTAGAGGGCACGTTCACGGACAAGATGCCGCTGAACTTCTTCTACGTCCCTTTGATTTTGCGGGCTTTCCCCAACGCAAAAGTCGTGTGCCTGGAGAGATTTCCGGCCGATACGGTGTTGTCGAACTATCGACAACTTTTCGCCACAGGCTTCTCATTTTATCAGTACAACTACGACCTTGAATGGACAGCGCACTACACCGCCGCGTTCTTCGAATTGGCGGCCCGGTATGAGCAAGACCTATCGGTGCTTCAGTTCAAACGCATACGGTACGAAGACGTCGTCGAAGACATCGAAGCCGAGACGCGCAGCCTACTATCGTTCTGCCAGCTGCCGTTTGAGCAGGCCTGCCTGGCCTTCAACGAGAACAAAGCCCCAGTAGCCACCGCCAGCTCCGCTCAAGTGCGGAAGCCTCTCTACAGGTCCGCCCTAGCTCGATGGAAGCGATACGAAGACGAACTCGCTCCCGCCCTGGCCATCCTAGAACAACACGGGCTGATCGACAGCTGAAGCTCGACCGCAAATCGCACTCAAACAGTGAGCAAAAGCGAACGTTAGTGCCACAAAGAATGGTGGAGCGGTTCGAGCAAAGTTCGAACTCGCAACGGGTCTCAAGCAAGGAGCGAGAGCGACTGGTAGATCCAAGAAAAATGGTGGAGCTAGGCGGAATCGAACCGCCGACCTCTTGCATGCCATGCAAGCGCTCTACCAATTGAGCTATAGCCCCGCGCAGTTACGCGAGCTGGGCCCTTAGCGATCTGCGATAGGGGATGCAAGCGTGTTTTCGCCGGTGTCGCAAAGGTCACTTCGATAGGTCCGAGCGGGCAGGGCGCGGGCCTGAAGCCCCCGTTTTTCGAGGGTTTCGAGGAACAGGCGGAGGCTCACCAAGGTGTTCTTTGTGCGGAGGCTGCGCGCTTCTGCTGAGTCGTGAAAGGCCACGATGTCGCCTGGCCGAACGGCTTTGCCTAAGCCGCCGCCATAGCGGCGGGCCCAGAAACGGTTCGCCGCGCCCCAGCTGCCTTCGGTGATCCCGCCAGCATCCCATGGCGCGAGAGAACCCATCACGTAGGCCTTGTCGCCCGCCATGCCGGCCTCCTCCAGGGACGGCAGCATCGTCGCCTTGTTGAAGATACCGAGCGGTGGTCGGAAGTGGCCGGTATAACCCTCGCCAAAGCGCACCAGGATGCAGTGGCTCTCGCGGAAGCCAGTCCGAACGCTCGCCTCAGAGTCCTCCGACCAATCGCGATCGGCGGGCATGTGGTGCCCCAGATTGTGACCCGCTTCGATCGCACGATGGAGGATGGCCTCATCCGTGATATGATCGGTATGCAGAAACATCGTCGATGTTGCGCCGAACTCGCCCATCAGATCGAGAAGCTCACCGGTCAGTGACGACGGCCCATCGTCGATGGTGAGATAGACCACGCGCTCGTCGCCGCTGGGCAGGTGAAAGATGCCCAGCGGATGGTTCTTTTGGTATTGGGGCATCGCCAGCCGTTGAACATGCTCGCAACCTCCAAGGCTCAGCCCCAGCCCCAGACCTAAAACGAGAACAACAAGGCCGCTGAGAAACCTCATGCCGCGGCCTCGTCCTCACCACCGATGAAGCCGCCAGACTGACGCTTCCAGAGGGAAGCATAGAGGCCGTCCTTCTCCAGAAGATCGGCATGCGTCCCTTCCTCGACGATCTCGCCCTCATCGAGCACTACCAGACGATCCATGGCTGCGATGGTAGACAGGCGGTGCGCGATGGCGATCACCGTTTTGTTGCCCATCAAATCGTCCATGCGATCCTGGATGGCCGCTTCCACCTCACTGTCGAGGGCCGAGGTCGCCTCGTCGAGCACCAAGATGGGCGCGTCTTTGAGGATCACGCGGGCAATAGCGATCCGCTGGCGTTGACCACCGGACAGCTTCACGCCGCGTTCACCCACATGGGCGTCGAGGCCGCGCCGACCCTTCTTGTCCTCAAGCCCCTGGATGAAGTCCCAAGCCTCAGCTTTTCTCGCTGCGGACACGATCTCTTCCTCCGTCGCGTTCGGTCGTCCGTAGGCGATGTTCTCGCGGATGGAGCGGTGCATCAGAGCCGTATCCTGCGTCACCACACCAATCGATCCGCGCAAGGAATCTTGCGTCACCGTGCTGATGTCCTCACCGTCGATCAGGATACGGCCCCCCTCCACATCGTGCAGGCGCAGCAGCAGGTTGACCAGCGTCGACTTACCCGCACCCGAGCGGCCGACCAAGCCCACCTTCTCCCCAGCCGCGATGGCAAAGCGCAGGTCTTCAATGACCCGTTTGTCTTCTTTGCCATAGTTGAAGTCGACCGCCTCGTAGGTGATCTCACCGGCTTTGACGTCCAGCTGCGCCTCTGACTTATCTGTCACGGTGAGCGGCTTCGCGATCGTCTCAAGCCCGTCACGCACCGTGCCGATATTCTCAAAGAGGTTCGCTACTTCCCACATGAAATATTGGCTGATGCCCTGCATACGGAGGGTCAGCGAAGCGGCGAACGCTACAGCACCAACGCTGATCACATCACCGGACCACAGCATGATGCCTAGCCCCAGTGTGCTGGCGATGAGCAGCGAGTTCATGGTGTGCAAGCTCAACGACAGGGTCGTGGCTAACCGCATCTGCGGATAGACCGAGCCAAGCATCGTCTTCATGCCATCGCGCGCGTAGTCGTCCTCAGCCGGACCGGTAGAGAACAGCTTTACTGTGCCGATGTTGGTGTACGCATCAACCACGCGCCCCGTCAGCATCGAACGGTCGTCCGATTGCTTCTCGGAGATAGCCGCCATCTTCGGCAGGAAGATCCGCATGATGGTGACGTACATCACCAGCCAGATCACCAGCGGGATCGTCAAACGCCAATCGTTGCTGAAGAACAGCAGGAAGGCCGAGCCGAAATAGACAAGCGCCCAAACGCAAAGGTTGCTGAGCTTGGCCACGACCTCGCGTACACTGAGCGAGGTCTGCATCACCTTCGTGGCCACGCGTCCGGCAAAATCGTCGGCAAAGAATGACGACGACTGGCGCAGCAGATAACGGTGGGTCCGCCAGCGAATCGACATCGGCATGTTGCCCATGATGCCTTGCAAGAAAGGCAACTCATCGATCAGTGTCAGGATCGGCCAAGCCACCCCGATCACCAGGAGAGCAAAGATCAGCTCGCCCTGATGCGTGGCCAGAAACGTGCTCGCATCCGCTTGCGAAGCGAGATCCACCAGGTGACCAATGCGCTCAAAGGCGAAAACCTCAATGAACGCGATCAGAACCGACGTCACCACCGTGCTGGCGAACAGCCACTTGAATGGCTTCGTATAGTGCCAAATAAACGCCCACATCGAAGCAGGCGGACGTTCTGGTTTTTCGTCCTTAAGCGGATCGACCAGACCTTCGAAAAATTGATAAAGCATATCGTCCTCGTGCTGCCCACTGAGCTGAAGACAGCCGGTCCGAATACAGAAGCGTGGAAAAAGCGCCAGTGAAATGTTCATGACGAGCGCCGCATTCAAGAGCCCTGTGCTCTTTCGGCGACAGGCGGTCATTTCGTGCTACACCGTTCGCTGACAACTTGAGGGCTCGCAGCGATGATCTATATCTTGCAGAATTTCTTGACGATTTTGGCGGGCACCGTGGCTGCGTTCGCCTTTGGAGCCGTCTATTACAGCAGCCTATCCAAGCCGTGGATGGCGGCGGCCAAGCTGAGCGAAGATGACATCAAGGCCAAGACCGGCCTTGCGGCGGCGGCGCCCTACATCATCGCGTTTCTCTGCGAGTTTTGGATTGCGGCTATTCTCGCAGGCGCCCTGATCCTCGCGCCCGAGGAGGCGGGCGAATGGACGATGGCTATCGGGACCGCCATCGTCCTATGGGTCGGGTTCATCGCCCCGGCCATGCTCGTCAACAACCGCTACCACATGGAACCGCTGAGCCTCTTCGGCATCAATGCGGGTCACTGGCTCGGTGTGCTGATTATTCAGGCCGTGGTGATGCAGGCGATCGGCGTCACGCCGCCGACCGCCTGACCAAGCTTAAGCGCGTTGCTTCTTGCGGCGTGCCACAGCACCACCGGCGAGCATCGTACCGAACAGCAAAGCTGCACCAGGGACCGGCACAGCGGCGTCTGGTGTGAGCGAGATGGTCACACGACCGAGGGCGGTCTGACCGTCGAAGAAGGCCTGCGCGAGCAGCGGGTCGAGCAGCGTCGCGCCGTCTGCCAGCAACTCAGCCGAGAAATCGGTAGGCTGAGCTGAACCGATCACGCCGCCTTGCGTGGCTTGGCCAGCACCGCCGTCAACGCCAGCCAGGAACGCAGCACCGTTGAGGAAGATGTTGTCTTCTGTGCCAGCGTCGTAGGTGTTGATCAGCGTCAGATCGAACGTCTGCGTGCCGAAGAAATTACCAGCATCGTCAAACAGATCCACAGGGCGGTCGAGGCCAACGAAGGTGTCGTTTGTGGGCACGATCATCGACAGGAACTGGAACCAGTCGTTGGCAAACGGATCAACGTCGATGACCAGGGTACCCGTCTCACCAGGATCAATCGTACCAGCCACACCGCCTGGTGCCACCACAACACCCGTCACAGCATCAGCTTGAGCCGCAGCTGCTGCCGCGTCGAGGCCACCCACGGTGCCAACTTCAGCGATGGCTTCCACTTCTGCGCTTGCTGCCGAGCCTGCATCAAAGGCATCGAACGTGCCCGACGTGTCGAGGAACGACACCCAGAACGGCGTCAGCGAAAGGCCGTTGCCCTCGGCCGATGTACCCTGAAAGTTCTCGACCGTGATGGTGAGCGACGTTGCATGTGCTGCGCCTGCGAACGCGAGCATAGCAGAAACTGCTCCGAGTGCAGAATTTCTAAAAAGGTTTTTCATCCGGTTCTCCATGCGAGGGCTCATCCCCCATCAGGAGTTCGCGGCATCGCCCACATGGTTACCAACTCGGTAAAAATTAATTGCAGTACGGATCGGTTTAGAAAAATTATCGAGGTCGTGAATTATTCAAAGGGTGCAAGTTGAGAGGCGCAACGTCGCCACCGCGCCTCTCAAGAGATCGATTAGCGTGGGCCAATCATTTTTTCAGGGCGCACGATTTCGTCGTAGTCTTCCTCCGACACGAAACCGAGGCCGATAGCTTCTTCACGCAAGGTGGTGCCGTTCTTGTGAGCGGTCTTCGCGATGGTCGTCGCGTTGTCATAGCCGATGGTGGGGGCGAGCGCTGTGACCAGCATCAGCGAGTTCTCCATCAGCTCTTGGATGCGATCTTCGTTCGCTTCGATACCCACCACGCACTTATCTGTGAAGGAGACTGCCGAGTCGGCGAGCAAGCGGATCGACTGCAGCACGTTGAAGATGATCATCGGCTTGAAGACGTTCAGCTCAAAGTGGCCTTGGCTACCAGCAAAGCTAACACCCGCATTGTTGCCCATCACCTGGGCACAGACCATGGTCATGGCCTCGCACTGCGTTGGGTTCACCTTACCCGGCATGATCGAGCTTCCTGGCTCGTTCTCGGGAAGGCGCAGCTCGCCGAGGCCCGAGCGCGGGCCAGAGCCCAAGAGGCGGATATCGTTGGCGATCTTGAACATGCTGACAGCGAGGTTGTTGAGCGCACCGTGCGCCGACACCAACGCGTCGTGGGTTGCCAGGGCTTCGAACTTGTTCCGTGCCGTGACGAAAGGCAGCTTGGTGAAGTTCGCGACTTCCTCGGCGAACCCTTCAGCAAAGCCAGGCTTAGCGTTGAGGCCCGTGCCCACGGCGGTGCCGCCTTGCGCCAGCTCATAAAGGCTCGGGAGCTCAGCTTCGAGGCCCTGCATGCCATAGTCGAGCATAGAGACATAGCCAGAGAATTCCTGGCCAAGCGTCAGCGGCGTTGCGTCCTGAAGGTGCGTGCGGCCGATCTTGATGATGTCTTTGAAGGCTTCGCTCTTATCGTTCAGCGCGTTGCGCAGCTTCTGCAGCGCGGGCAGCAGACGGTGCACGACTTCCTCGGCCGCAGCGATGTGCATGGCCGTAGGGAAGGTGTCGTTCGAGCTCTGGCTGCGGTTCACGTGATCGTTGGGGTGCACCGGGTCCTTCGAACCGATCTCACCGCCAAGGATCTCGATCGCGCGGTTCGCCACCACCTCGTTGACGTTCATGTTCGACTGCGTGCCCGAACCCGTCTGCCAAACGGACAGCGGGAAGTGATCGTTGAGCTTGCCTTCCGCCACTTCCGTCGCCGCTTTGACGATCGCATCGCCCAGCTTGCTCTCCAGGTTGTCGAGATTGACGTTCGTCGCCGCAGCGGAACGCTTCACCACGCCAAGCGCGCGAACAAGCGGCGCCGGCATGGTCTCGGTGCCAATATCAAAGTTGATCAGCGAGCGCGCTGACTGAGCGCCAAAATACTTGTCAGAAGGAACATCGAGGGGACCAAAACTATCGGTTTCAGTGCGGGTCTCAGCCATGGGGGCAACTCCGTTGAATCGTTTGCGGCGGAATAGGGGACCGGGTCGAAGGAGGCAATCGCAGGCGCTGAATTGACCTCTCTTGCGCGGTCTGTACGCTCCAGAGACGGTGATGAACTGGGGGTAGTATGCCTATAAGGCTCTGTATTGTAGCGCTTTTGACGCCGATGTGGGGTGCCGTAGCTTCCGCAGGCGAGCCCTTTGACAACGAGACACTACGCCATATCGAAAAGCGTGGGCGAGCGGTCGTGGACTTCATTGATGGTGGGGGCCAGGACTTGATCTCGCCTGAGATACGGTTCGACGTTGAGACCGACATCGTCCGGCGCCTGAAACTGGTTTGTGGCGAACGCCTCGAATTCGTGGTCGTCGAGAGCGATACCGCCAGCGACATGGCCTTGGGCTATCTGGTTCCGGTCTCTGGGGGAGGTTGGGAACTCGGTGGCTGGCACCGCGTGACGTTCTCGCCCAATAGCGCCACTATCAAAGTCTTCGAGCCCCTATCTTCGGGTTGCCTCACGTTTCCAAAAGAGAAGCCAAGGCGTAGCGCCAGCACCGTCGAAGCCTATTTCGCGACGCAGATCCTATTTCCCCATCCCACGGAAAACCATGTGGCGCTGTCTCGGTTCCAAACCAGGCGGGTTTCCGTTGTCACCAAAGGCCACATTTTCACCGTTCAAGATGGCAGGATAAAGGTGGTGGGCAAGCGATAGGAGCGGACCATCGGAACCGGCAGCGGCAAAGTCAGGGTGTTCAGCGAGGGTAGGGCCACGCTGTTCATTATCGATGCGGCAACGACCCAGACCCGGCAGCTGAAGAAAGTCGTGGCAGCCAACGCCCGGCGCCAGAGCTCAGGACTGCGCGTGTCCCATGAGCCGTTCGAGGTCCGCATCTGGACCAGCGTTCTTGCGGACAAGCGCGGCTATCATGACGTCGACAACATCGCGAAGGCGATCCTCGATGCCCTCACCGGCGTGGTATGGCGTGATGACCGCCAGGTTTTGCGATTGATCTCGGAGCGGTTCGAGGGTGACGCCAACCGCATCGCGGTGCGGGCAACGCCGCTGGCGGGCCCGCTCCAGCCTATCGAACTGGACGCGACGCTGCTGGAGCTGGGCACCCTAGAAGGGCATCAATCCTGACTTGCGACCATCGTCGGGAAAGGCTTCCTGCAGGCGGCGGCGGATCGAGAAGGTGCCCCGCAGGACCACATAGAAGCCAGCCGCTCGAACCAAGAAGCCGATCAGGGCATCTTCGTGCAGATAGAGCGCCGCACGCAGCGACGTCACAACGGCGCTGAAACTGTTCCCCTGCATCAGCATCATCACATACGGCCACGCCAAATCGAGTACGAGCAGGAACGTCGTCACTCGCCAAGGCGGCAAGCGCTTGGTGACGAACAGCGAACCGATGAGCAGGAAGAAGATCGCCCGCACGGCGTCGCTGCCGGAAAACCCTAAAGAGAAGAGGTAAGCCAACGCGTCCATAAGGTCTGCTTGGCCACGTTAAGGTTATCCAGCGGTAAAGAAGCTCTCGCGCAGGCGATGACTCTTTGACTAGCTTGGCAAGCGGTCTCTCTTTAGGTTTCCCGCGTCACGTCCCGGGAGAGATATCGTGAGGAAACAACTCGGTGCCGCCTTGAGCGCGCTGGCCATCGTTGCAGCAACGTCGAACAGTGTGCAGGCCGAGCCAGCGGTTCAGAAATGGGAGATGGCCTATTGGGCCGCCGAACCCGTGGCCGAGCCAGAGGTCAACCGCTTGCGATTGATGACGGGCCTTTTCCTGTCCATGTATCTCGCCGGTGCCGAGGTTGACGAGCGATATGAGTTGAACACGGACCTTCCCGCAGCTGACGCCACAGCGGATGAGGCCGCTGCCGCCGCTGGCGCTGCTTATCTGGCGAAGTACTTCGATACGAAGGTCGGCCGTCTGGGCCGGGTGAAGGGCCTTGCGCGGCGGTCGGATCTTCAGGCCTTGGCCGATGCTGCTGCGGTGATGGCCTTCGAGATGGCCACAGCGACCAAGAGCGATCCCGTCAAGTATCGTCCATTCGCGGTACCCGGACGGTACGTGCCCACACAAATTCCAGGGGATGTGCGGACAGCTCACCTCCAACACTACGGTTACGATTCCAGCCTCGCCACCAAGATTGCGCCGCCGCCGCCAGTGGACAGCATGCGTTTTGGCGCCAGCTACAACGAGACCCGTCGCCTAGGCGGTCAGGACAGCACCACGCGCACCGAGGCACAGTCGAAGGCGTCGATGATCTTCGACCTTCAAGATCCGCATCCCATGATCTACCGCATCATGGAACGACGCGACCTCTCATTGTTCGAGCAAGCTCGCGTTATGGCGATCTACGATATGGGTGCGGACGATATGACCGCAGCGCAATTTGCCGGCAAGCTGCATTTCCAGTCCTGGCGCCCCATCACCGCCATCCGCAACGGTGATCTCCTACCGCGCGAAGACACGATCATCGACCCCAATTGGACGCCTTTGCTGACCACGCCGAATTCATCGGAATATCCCTGTGGACACTGCACCTTCGTGTCCGGCACCGCGGCGCTGCTAGAGTTGCTGCTGCCGCTCGAAGAGGGCGAGGAGGTCGTGATCCTGGCGGACGACATTTACGACAAGGATGAAGACCGAGGCTTCGACGGCGATTTGTCCGACTACGTCGCGGGCTTTGAGATCCGCGTCGATAGCTATGCCGAGTTTGCGGAACAGGGGGCGCTATCCCGCATCCACAACGGCGCGCACTTCCGTTATTCCACCGACGCGGGTCTCGCACTCGGCAAGGATGTGGCGGCTGCGGTGCTAGAGAAGTGGGACGGGCTAGAAGACTAGCCTGTCGCGCGACCCGTTAGGCGAAGTTCGTCCACAAACTTCTGCACGGCTTCGTCGATCTTCCGCCATTCCGGCAAGTACGGTTCTTTGAAAAAATACCGTACCCAGACGTCTTCGGTCAGGTCATAGGTCCGGAAGCAATCCGGCGGGATCTGGTCTTCGTCGTTGTGCTCGTAGCAGAAGATCACCGCACGCAAATCGCCGCCTTCTTCGCCCACGAACATCACCCGCTCCTCAAACCCGATGCCGGGGGTCAGGCTCGCACCCGACGCAAACTCGTATTTGGTAAGGCCGTTATCGGAGGGTACGCCGCCCGCTGCGGTGACGTAGCGCTTGTAGAGAATGTTGAGGCGCTGCCGCTCATCAAACGGCGTGTTGTTGGTCTCGATGATCACATCGATCCGGCGCGAATTTGCTCGGTTCTCCACGAAATCTGTTCGCCGCGAGGGCGTATAACCGTCCATCCGTGGCCAAGCAGCGTAGAGCGATAGGCTCTCGCGCTCACCGGCACGGCGGTCCTTGGGATAGACCGTGTGATTGGCAGGTACGTCGAAGGACAGATCGCCGATAGAGATCACCACGGACGCTTCGGACAAGCTGGGTCGCGGCACATCCCCGGCGATCTCCTCAGGCGTCGGGCCAAAATAATAGACCAGAACAAAGGCTGACAGCAGCAGCGTGGCCACGAAGATGATGATCGGATAGCGCCATCCGGACTCTTCCCGGACCTCTTCGCCCCCCACCGAATAGCTCTGCCGTTTGTTGCGCCGTGCCATATCCCGCCAAGCTCCTGCTCGTTCCGCTAAACAAGCTTCGCCCGCTCCCTAGCGCAAGCTTTGCTACCATGAAATTATGGCTTGTATCAGGCAGCCAGGGGCGCTTTGCCAGCGCCTAAGCTTTGGAGTGCTGCTGATGTCTGATCTGACCCTCGTGATTGGCAATAAGAACCTGTCGTCCTGGTCGCTGCGGCCCTGGATCCTGATGAAGCACTTCGACATCCCGTTTGAGGAGGTGAAGATCCGCCTCGACGTGCCGGGCTATAAAGAAGAGCTGCGCCAGCACTCTCCCTCGGGCCTGGTCCCCTGCCTAAAAGTGTCGGGCCGTGAGATCTGGGATTCCCTCGCCATCGCCGAGACGTTAGCCGATTGGTATCCGCAGAAAAATCTGTGGCCAGAGGATTTGGTGGCGCGAGCACGCGCTCGTTGTCTAGCAGCCGAAATGCATGCGGGCTTCTCTGATCTGCGCAACGTTTGGCCGATGGACATCTGCAACGAGGGCAAGGGCATGTCCTGCGGTCCAGGTGTGAGCATCAACCTCAAGCGCATTCACCAGCTTTGGACCGACGCGCGGGCTGAGTTTGGTGACGGCGGGCCGTTCCTCTTTGGAGAGTTCAGTATCGCCGATGCGATGTACGCGCCGGTGGTTTCGCGCATCCGGACCTACGGCCCAGTGAAGCTATTTGATCCGCTGCAGGACTATATGGACGCGATCTGGAACCACCCGGCCATGGTCGAGTGGCGTGAAGGCGCCGCCGAAGAAGTCCGCGATGGATGGTACGACTTCTAGGCTAGCGGCCCCGCTTTCGGGCAGCTTCATAGCCGCCCGAGAAAATCAGCCCAAAGACAATGCCTAGGCCGACGTTGTTCAGTACCATGGCGCCTAGGATGAAGCCTGCTAAAAAGGCAGCAGCGTCGATCACAAATCGCTGCCCAGGGTTCTCTGGCGGCTGTTCTTTGTCGTCACTCATTCAGTATAGGTGGGGACGCGAGGTGCGGTGCGCAAGTGCGCCCGCAGCTCAGCAGGTTCAGATCTGTTCCACCATCTTCGCCACAAGCGGGTGACGAACGATATCGCCAGACTTAAACCGGGTGACGCCAATCTCCTCCACCACGTCAAGCTTATCGACGATCTCCGCAAAGCCCGACACGCCGGGCAGCAGGTCCGTTTGCTCCGGGTCCCCCGTGATCACCATGGTGGAGTGCCAGCCCAAACGGGTCAGCAGCATCTT
>JABSRH010000087.1 GCA_013215175.1 Parvularculaceae bacterium
GGCCAAGGTATTGCGCCAGCACCTGTCCCGGTACCAGCGGCTGCAGTGTTGGTGGCGCCAGCCTTGTTGCTGTTGCGCCGCCGCCGGAAGGCTTAGTCCTCCGGCTTTTCCTCTTTGTACCGCTCAAACCACGCCAGGGTGTAGTCCACCTTGGCGTTCAGGCGTGAGGGGCGCCCAGCGATCCCGTGGTTCGCACCCGGGATCCGCACCATCGCTGTCGGTACGCCCCGCAATTGCAGTGCTTGATAGAACTGCTCTGTCTCGGACATCGGTGTCCGCCAATCCACTTCGCCCGTGATCAACATGGTGGGCGTGCTGACATTGCCCACAAGCGACAGCGGCGAGCGCTCCCAATAGTGGTCCAGATGCTCCCATGGTGGTCCGGGGAATTGGTGGCGCTGCTGGCCAATATAGCTGTCCGCCGTGAGCGTCTTAGAAATCCAGTTGATGACCGGCTTGGCGGCCACGGCTGCTTTGAAGCGATCCGTCAGACCCACGGCATAGGCCGTTGCGATGCCGCCAGCGGATCCACCCGCTATGAACAGGTTGTCGGCGTCAGCATAGCCTTTCTCGACTGCCCAATCCACGGCGCCCATATGGTCGGCGAAATCTTCCTTGGACGAATATTTGAACTTCAAGAGCTGACCGAAACCCTCTCCGTAGCCGGAAGAGCCGCGGTGGTTGTCGTAGACCACGACATAGCCAGCGGCTGCCATCCGCTGTAGCTCTGCTGAGAAGTGTGGGCCGTAGGACAGGTGAGGCCCCCCGTGGATCTCGATGATGAGCGGATAGCTCTTGCCCTCTTCATAGTCCGGCGGTGTGATCATCCAGCCATCGATTTCTTGGCCGTCGTGGGGAGACCCGTAGGTGAAGGCCTGTACCTCTCCCAATTGCCGATGCGCCAGCAGATCCTCGTTGAGGGACGTGAGCTGAATGTCTTTGCCGGACGCATTGCGCACGTACAGGTCAGCGGGCCGATGCGCCGATCCTTTGGTGTAGAGCAGGGTATCACCGTGGTGGTCATAACTACCGCTCAGATACGGGCGACCGATGGTGGTGCCGGAGATCGTTGCCCAGTCCTGCTTGACGTCGCCGTCGAGCGACAAGCGAGCCAGCCGTTGCTCGCCCTCATCGTGATAGGTGACGGCGATCTCAGTCTCCGACGTCCATCGCGGTGCTTGTAGCCGGCGATCCATGTCGGCGGCGAGCGTCACGGGACTGCTACCATCCGTATGCATCACCACGATCTTTGGCATGATGTAGGGGTTTTGCGCTTCGTTGTCCCACTGCTGGTAGACGATGTGCTTGCCGTCCGGCGAAACCTGCGGTGACTGCTCCGCCCCCGGTGCATCGGTCAGTTGGCTTAAAGTGCCATCGCTGATGCTGACGGAGAAGATGTCGGACTCATAGGTCTCCATCTCCCAGTCCTCGTGCCGGTTGGCTGAGAAGATGATCGCGTCGCCGTCGGGGGTGAAGCTGAGGCGGCCGCCATGGTTGAAATCACCGTCGGTAAGCTGGCGAGCCGTGCCGCCCTCTGCCGGTACGACAAAGATGTGCTGGTAGGCGAGCTCAAGGAAGCCGGAGCCGTTGGTGCGGTACCGGGCGCGTTCGATCAGGTTCGGCGCTTTGGCCCATTTGGCGCCTTCAGGCTTCTTGGGGCCTTTGACGAGTTTCTTGGGTTTGGCCTTCACGGACATGGTGAAAGCGAGGTGCTCGCCGTCGGGTGACCAAGTCAGGTTGCCTGGGCTTTCGCCAAAGCTCGCCATCTCGCCCGTTCGGCCTGACGCAAGGTAATGGATAAAGAGGCTCGTGCGGCCCTCGCCGGACGATGCGAGGAAGGCAATCCGATCACCGCTCGGTGACCATCGCGGAGAACGAAGGCCCCGGATTCCTGAGAGCAGAGGCTCATGGCTGCTTCCGTCGAGGGCGACCAGCCAGACGTCGCGGGTGCTCCGGTCGGACATGATGTCAAAACCACGCCTACTATAGAGTGCGTATTGTTCATCCGGTGCAATCTGCGGATCGTCGGCCCATTCCAACTCGAAAACGTCGAGCGCCGACAGCGTAGCGGGGGCAGGATGGTTGTCAGCCCAGGCTGTGGCTGGCGCCAGGCTTATCGCGAACGCAGAAACGCTGAGTTGGATGGTTTTTGTCATGTTGGTCCTCCACGGCGCGCACCATGAACGAGTGGTGCATAATCACAAGAGGTAGTGAGCGTGGGTAATGCTGCGCTTGCGTAATCGTGATAAGAACAGTGAAGATCCCGGTGCTTAGAGACAAGCTAAGAGCAGATTGAAAGTGGTCTTCGACAAGAGTGCTATGTTATCAACACTCAGCGTTCCTAGTGCGTTGCAGCGTCAGTCAACCTTAACGGGCGCCATTTTTTCGCCTCGTTTGGTGATTTTTTTGCTTCCTTCCACTCGCAACTGTGTTGTAGCGTTGCCCCTCGACCGGCCGAAAGGCGTGGTTCGAGGGAGGAAGGCTGACATGATCAAGAGCTTTCTCGGCCGCCGTAAGGGCGCCGACTTGGCTGATCTGGATGGGGCTGACTTGGATGGGGGCGATGGTATCGAGATCACCACCGCGCGCTTCCCTGGGCGCTCCGTGATCACCTTTCAAAAGAAGGGTGGCCAGACGACGGCGCTCGAGGTGACGGAGGGCGGCACGGAAATCCTGCAGGGATTGGCTGCTGGTGTCGTGCTGTCTGAGCTGGAAGAGGTGCGCGAGCGCCGCGGTGACGCCGACGTGGTGCCTTTGAGCACAGGGACTGGTGCCAGCCGTGAAGAGGCTGAGGCCTTTATCCAGTCGCTGGACTTGCTCGACGGTGCCGAAAAGAGGGCGCTGCTGGGCGCGCTGCCCCGATAAGGCTTTTTCGCTTTTGGGTCATTCGCCCACTCGCCAACTCGATTGAGGCTGGCTTTAAGAGGGCATGCCTGAGCTTCCTGAAGTAGAAACCGTTCGCCGTGGATTGGAGCCAGTCTTGGCTGGGGCCAAGATCAGTGCCGTGCACCTCGCGCGACCGGACTTGCGTTTTCCCTTTCCCGAGCGGTTTGGTGATCGGCTGAAAGGGGCCACCATTGAGCGCGTGGATCGGCGGGCGAAATTTCTCGTGATGCCGCTTTCGACGGGCGAGGTCCTGACCGCGCATCTTGGGATGACGGGCAGGTTTCGTGTGGAGGGTCTGGCTCATGAGGTGGAGCCTGGGCGGTTTTATGCTCCAACGCCGCCGACCGGGCACGATCACGTTGAAATCGCGCTCACCACGGTCTCCGGCGATGACGTCGCGCTGATTTACTCCGACCCTCGTCGGTTTGGCTTCATGGAGCTCTTCGGTTCTGGCGAGTTCGAGGGTTCCGGCCGGATGGTTTCCCTCGGTCCCGAGCCGCTGGGCAACGAGTTTAGTGCCAGCTACCTTGTCGATGTGCTGCGAGATCGGTCGACGCCGATGAAATCAGCCTTGCTCGATCAATCGGTCGTGGCAGGCCTGGGCAATATTTATGTATGCGAAGCCCTCTTTATAGCGGGCATCAGTCCGCGGCGGCAGGCGAAGAGCCTGGGCGCCGCTAGAGCTGAGCGTCTCGTGCCTGCCATACGAGGCGTTCTCAATGAGGCGATCGCGGCGGGAGGATCGACGCTCAGAGATTATGTCGCGGCGGACGGAAAGCTCGGCAGCTTTCAGCAATCTTTCCGTGTATACGATCGCGAAGGACAAGCTTGTGGCGAATGTGGCAGTACAATCAAGCGGATGGTCCAATCTGGGCGATCAACGTTTTTCTGCAGCCGATGTCAGCGATGACCTCAAAAAAATCTTTCAATGAGCGTTGACGGGCTGTGCCCGGCTGTATATTCAACGCGTCTCAAAATTAGCTCAGAAGGCTCGAAGACAGTTATGGCGAACACGACGTCAGCACAAAAGATGGTCCGCAAGATTGCTAGCCGTACAGCGGTGAATAAGTCTCGCCGGAGCCGCGTGCGGACCTATGTTCGTAAACTAGAGGCTGCTGTTCAGGCTGGTGATGCCGGTGCTGCTCAGGCTGCCTTCAAGACTGTCGAGTCCGAGATGATGCGTGCTGTTTCGAAGGGCGTCATCCACAAGAATACCGCCGCGCGTAAAGTATCGCGGTTGAGCAAACAGGTTCGCACGCTCAGCGCATAAATTTGTTTGATTAAGTACGCTGGCTCATCGGCTCGGCGCGTAAATTTGTTCAGTACACAGTGCCAATTATAGCAGCCAGCATTTACGCGGGGCTGCTATTTCTGTATACTGACGTTCCGCATGCTGAGTGCTGTGGAAAAAAGGTTTTTCCGTTACTACAAAACGGGTTTCCCGATTTCTGGCCAAAAAAAAGGGCCTTAGTGGTTGCATCTGCCCGCGAACCGCATTTTTCAGGTGAATTTTTTGTGCGTCATAAGCTTGTTACTTTTGGCCCGTCGGTTAGGTTCTATTCATCAACGGCACGGGCAGGTGCCAGGCGATTTTCCCGGGAGGAAGCAGTGACGATCAGCAACCCCATTGGCACGGATTTGAGTATTATTGTTGCTAGATCGTCAGCATACCTTTTTGTGGAAATAGATGTTCCGTTGGCCAACGTTTAGGCTAGACGCTGGGTAGTTTGCCCGATAGTGAATGCGATGTCGTAAGGCACGACAGACTTCTAAAATTAAATTCATTGCACGGCGCTAACCCCCTCGCGCCGAACAGCTAACTATTGTCGAAGGGCGAGTGATGCAGAACGCTCATACCGCGCAACAATTTTCGCAGTTCAAGTCCGCGCTCAAAGCGCAGTTCGGTTCGGACGTGTACAGCAGTTATTTCGAGCGCTTGGCTCTGGCCGATGCGAACGAAGACAAGCTGACATTGACGACGCCGACGCGCTATGCCGCAACGATCATCTCTAAGCGGTACGCACGGTACATGCTTCAGACGTGGTCGGAGAGTGTTTCGCCCGTCGGCAGCATTGATGTGCGCGCGACCCAAGAAATGGTGCAACCATCCGGGCTGCAGCGCGAAGTGCGCGATCGCTTGAAGAGCTACGGAGACGGCAAACCGGCGCCTGTGGTTGAGCAGGCACCGCTTCCGGAGCCTGTTGCGCTTTCGGACGATGCTACGGTCACGCCGTTCGCGCGGGGCATGACTTTCGATCGTTTCTGTACGAATGAAACGAACCGTTTAGCGTTCCACGCGGCGATGAAGCTATTGGATTCGCCAGAGCCTGTGGTCACAATGATCCATGGCCCAGCAGGCCGAGGAAAAACGCACCTGTTGAATGCCGTAGCCCAGGAGTGGTTGTCACGGCACCCAGAGGACAAGGTGCTCTATCTGACTTACGATGCGCTGGTCACCGACGTCTGCGAGGCTTTCATTTCGAAGAGTCTCAAGGAATACCGTACGTTCCTTCAGAACACAGATGTTCTATTGATCGATGACGTCCAGATGCTTCGCGGCCGTAAGCGCACGCAGGAAGAGCTCGACTGCTTGATTGAACGCCTCCGTGTTGCTGGTAAGCGCGTACTGGTGGCGGGCGCCTTGGCACCGAAAGAGTTGGCCGAGACGGGCATTTCACCTCGCTTGGCAAACCGCCTGGCAGGGGGCCTCTGCGTCAGTGTCGAAAAACCTGACCTCGATCTGCGGCTGAAGGTCGCTCGTCAGCTGTCTGATGAAGCCAGCGAGATTTCTGGTGTGACCCCGCCAACCCGTCATGTGGAGCTGTTGGCTCGTCGTTGCGAAGAGTCGATCCGCGAACTTGAGGGCGCCATGAGCCTCCTTCAGGTCGCGACGGAAGCTGAAGCTCAGGCAGGCGGACAATTGTCGGACGACCGCGTCCGCCTTCTTATCACGGACCACCTCCAACAGAAGAAAGGCCCGCCAACGCCGGGCGTGATCCTGGATTTCGTCTGCGAGCGTTTTGGTCAGTCTAAAGAAGACCTGGCAGGCCGTTCGCGTAAGCAACCCATCGTGCGGGCGCGTCACGCTTTTTGCTTCGCCACGCGGAAGCTCACGGACACGCCGCTCAAAGCGATTGGTGGGTTCATTAATCGCGACCACACCACAGTGATGCACTCGGTAAACGCCGCTGAAATCTTGGCCGGCACGGATCCCGTTTTCGGCAACCATATCACCGAGATCTTCGATGAGTTCCCACAACCTGGCGCCACGTCGGAAAAGTAAGCTGTTCACGAGCTGTTCGGGCTCTAGCTTCTGTGCCGCCACTATGCTGTTGTCCTACCCCCTAAGTGAGTCGGCGCGAGTCGTGCTGCCAAGGTGAGGAGTTTCGGCCCGTGAAGGTCACTATCGAACGCGGAACGCTCTTGAAGGCGTTGTCCCACGTCCAATCGGTCGTCGAACGCCGGAATACGATCCCCATTCTATCGAACGTGTTGCTACGTGCCGAGGGCGGCACGCTTTCACTGACGGCCACGGATCTCGATATCGAGATCATCGAGAACGTGCCAGCCGATGCAGAACAGCCTGGTGCTGTGACTGCCGCCGCGGTGACAATGTTTGATATCGTTAAGCGGTTGCCCGACGGGGCCCAGGTGCTGTTGGAGCGGCTGCCGGCTGGGCGGCTCCGCCTTTCCGCGGGCACCTCGGACTTTTCGCTCGCAGTCTTGCCAGAGGATGATTTCCCGTCTCTGCCGCAAGCAGACGATGGCCATGGCTTTGACGTCGCTACCGAGGTGCTTGAGCGCCTGATCGACAAAGCCAAGTTTGCGATGAGCCAGGAGGAGACGCGCTACTACCTCAACGGCATTTACATGCATGCCAGCACCGATGGTGATGAACCCACGCTGCGCGCAGTGGCAACCGATGGTCACCGTTTGGCTCGTCTCGATGCGCCGTTACCCAACGGGGCTGAGGGCCTTGAGGGCATCATCATTCCGCGAAAAGCGGTGATCGAGCTGCGTCGCTTGCTCGATGATGCGGGCAACACGGTTCACATGCTGGTGGGCTCAGGGCGCGTACGCTTCTCGTTTGATGACATCACACTCACCACCAAGCTGATTGACGGTACGTTCCCAGACTATGCGCGCGTTATTCCGCAAGGGAATGATCGGATCATGCGCGTCGCTCCTTCCGACTTCGCCAAGTCCGTGGATCGTGTCTCGACCGTTTCTGCCGACAAGACGCGTTCGGTAAAACTGGCCTTGAGCGATGAGCGCCTGACGCTGAACGTGAATAGCCCTGAGACGGGAACGGCGACGGAAGACCTGTCCGTCGACTATGGTGGTGAGGCGATCGATATCGGTTTCAACGCTAAGTACCTGTTGGACATCACGGCCCAAATCGATGGCGATACGGCAACGTTCGCCTTCGCTGACACGGCCAGCCCGACGGTGATCACTGACGAGAATGATCCGCACGCGCTCTACGTGCTGATGCCACTGCGCGTTTGAGGCGATGCTCATGCGACGGATTACGTCGCTCACGTTACAAGACATTCGTTCTTACGCGGCGTTTCAGGCACCGCTGACAGGCCGCTCTGTGGTGATCACCGGCGCGAATGGCGCTGGTAAAACCAACCTGCTTGAAACCTTGACACTTTTCGGTGCCGGCCGCGGCTTGCGCGGGGCCAAACTGTCCGACGTGGTGCGTGTCGGCGCCACAGGACCCGCTGGCGCTGGGATCACCCTGAGCCACAACGAGGACGAGCCCGTTCGGTTGGTGGTGTCTATCCCGCCGCCTCGTTTCGATCGCCGCGAGGTCAAGATTGACGGGGAGGTGACAAGAAGCGCGTCGGCGCTCTCAGAGCTTTTGCGCTTTCTGTGGCTCACGCCCGCCATGGATCGGTTGTTCATGGAGGCGCCGGCCGAGCGCCGAAAGTTTCTTGACCGAATAGCCGCTGCCGGGTCCTCCGCCCACGCCGCAACGGCGGCACGCTACGAAAAAGCCATGCGCCAGCGGATGGCTCTGCTTGAGCAAGGCGGTGACCCTGCGCTCCTCGACATGTTCGAAGCAGACATGGTGGACGCTGGCATCGCCCTTTCATTGGCACGCAAAAGCACCGCCGACGGATTGGCCAGAGGTTATGAAGCCTTGCGTCAGCAAGCCTTCCCGCGCGCGCATCTCTTCATCGAAGGTGACGTTGAGTTATTGCTGGCTGAGCAGGGGGAGGATCAAGCGAGGCTCTCCTTTGCTCAACGCTTGCAGCGCCAACGCCGCGTCGATCGCGACGCCCGCCGCACACTGTTTGGCCCCCATCGGTCCGATTTGATAGTCACCCACGAAGAGAAGCAGATGCCGGCACGCCAATGCTCCACTGGCGAGCAAAAGGCCCTTCTCATTGGCCTCATCTTGGCAAGAGCGTCGGCGGCGAAAGCGTCTGCAGACGGATCATCGCTGATCTTGCTGATGGATGAGGTCGTGGCGCACCTGGATCATCACCGCCGAGAGGCGCTTGCTGAGACCCTTCATGGGCTCGGTCTTCAGGCCTTTCTCACCGGTACAGATTTGGAGCCATTTGCTCCCTTCTTGGCGGATATGGACCAGTTGCAACCACCCTCGCCAGACTGATGTCTAGATCATTGATGTCTCGACGTTAATCGCTACCGAAATGGCGCCTATTTGGCTTGGGTTTGCGGCTGAAAACGCCTATAACTTTGATGAATCAATGAACCTAGAAAAGGTGTGTCAGCATGGCTGCAGACGCTGCTCCCCAGAACGAAAATAACAACGCGGAAGACTACGGCGCGCAGTCCATCAAGGTGCTGAAGGGGCTTGATGCCGTCCGTAAACGTCCTGGCATGTATATCGGTGACACAGACGATGGTTCGGGCCTGCACCACATGGTCTACGAGGTGGTGGACAACGCCATCGACGAGGCTCTGGCCGGCTATTGTGACACCGTGGATGTGATTTTGAACGATGATGGGTCGGTGACGGTGCGCGACAACGGACGCGGCATCCCGACGGCTATTCACGAGGAAGAGGGCATTTCCGCGGCGCAGGTCATCATGACCCAGTTGCACGCAGGCGGAAAGTTCGACTCCAATAGCTACAAAGTGTCGGGCGGTCTGCACGGCGTGGGTGTGTCTGTAGTGAACGCCCTTTCGGAGCGGTTGGACCTCACGATTTGGCGCGGCGGTAAGCAGCACGAAATGCGGTTCGTGCACGGAGAGGCTGAAGCTGATCTCACGGTGACCGGAGATGCCGACGTTACGGGCACCCAAGTCACCTTCATGCCGTCGGACCAGACGTTCTCCACGACTTTGTTCGATTTCGACACGCTTGAGCGACGTCTACGAGAGCTCGCGTTCCTGAATTCAGGTCTCAAGATCAACCTGGCGGATCGCCGGTCGGCTGAACCACGTGAGCTGGAGCTCTTCTACGAGGGCGGGTTGATCGCTTTCGTTCGCCACCTTGATGCATCAAAGCAGCCTTTGGTCAGTGAACCGATCACCATGGTGTCGGAGAAGGATGGCATCACGGTCGAAGTGGCCATGTGGTGGAACGATAGCTACCATGAGAAAGTTCTTCTGTTCACGAATAACATTCCGCAGCGCGATGGCGGCACGCACTTGGCGGGCTTTCGGGCGGCGCTCACGCGGATTGTGAATGGCTACGCTCAATCGTCGGGCATGCTGAAGAAAGAAAAGGTCAGCCTTTCCGGGGATGATGCTCGCGAAGGCCTGACGGCCATCGTGTCGGTCAAGGTGCCGGATCCAAAATTCAGCTCACAGACGAAAGACAAGCTCGTGAGCTCCGAGGTGCGCCCCGTTGTAGAGAGCATCGTCGGGCAAGAGCTGGGCACCTGGTTTGAAGAGCACCCCGCCGAGGCGAAACGCCTTGTGGGCAAGGTCATCGAAGCTGCTGCCGCTCGCGAAGCGGCGCGCAAAGCGCGGGAACTCACGCGGCGCAAGGGTGCCCTGGATATATCGTCCTTGCCGGGCAAGCTGGCCGATTGCCAAGAACGGGACCCTTCGAAGTCAGAACTATTCCTGGTGGAGGGTGACTCGGCTGGTGGCTCCGCGAAACAAGCACGGAACCGGGAGAACCAAGCCATCCTGCCGCTGCGGGGTAAGATACTCAACGTTGAGCGAGCTCGTTTCGATAAAATGCTGTCCAGCCAAGAAGTCGGTACGCTGATCACGGCGCTGGGCACAGGCATTGGTCGCGACGACTTCAATATCGAGAAGCTGCGCTACCACAAAGTCATCATCATGACCGATGCTGATGTCGACGGTGCACACATCCGGACGTTGTTGCTGACATTCTTTTATCGTCAGATGCCAGAGCTGATCCGCCGCGGTCATCTGTATATTGCGCAGCCGCCTCTCTACCGGGCAGAGAAAGGCAAGTCGGCGCAATACCTCTTGGATGAGAAAGCGCTGTCGGACTATCTCTATACTGAAGGCCTAGACAATGCCGTGCTCACCCTCAAGAGCGGCGAGCAGCGCATGGGTCGCGATTTTGCCGAACTGGTTGAGCAGTCGCGTAGCGTTGCGCAGCGTTTGGACGCATTTCCAGCTTGGCTGCGCCGCGACGTCCTGTTGCTGGCGGCGATGGAGGGCGCGCTGGATGCTGAAGATCCGACACAGGAGCAATTGACTCGCTTGGAAGCGCGATTAGATGGCATTTCTGAGGAATATGAGCGCGGTTGGACAGCCAAGTTCGACGACGGCGACGTCGTGTTGGCTCGTGACGTGCGCGGCGTGCGCGAAGCTTATGTTCTCACACAAGACATTCGCCACAGCGCTGATGCTCGGCGACTGTCGAGTGAAGCGGTCTCTCTGGGGGATGCGTTTGCTGAGCCGGCGGTTCTGCAGCGTGGCGACAAGGAAATCGTGGTGCACGGACCGATGGATCTCCTCGAAGCTTTGCGTTCGGCCGGCGGCAAAGGCATCACACTACAACGCTACAAGGGTCTGGGCGAGATGAACCCAGATCAATTGTGGGAGACTACGCTCGACGCCAATGCTCGCCAACTTCTTCAAGTGCAAATCGAAGAGGCTGACCGTGCCGATGACACGTTCACCAAACTGATGGGTGACGTGGTCGAGCCGCGCAAGCACTTCATTCAAAGCCGCGCCCTGGAAGCCGAGCTCGATCTCTAGCGGCTCTGTCCATGAATAATCAGTTGCCAGAGCGGTTTGAACGATGGTTCGATGGCCGCGGCTGGCAACCTCGCTCGCATCAATTGGAGGTTCTCGATCGCTCGTTGAATGGCGAGTCGGTTCTGCTTATCGCGCCGACCGGTGGGGGCAAGACGCTGGCGGGATTTCTCCCGAGCCTCGTCGAGTTGGCCGCAGCCCCGAAGAATGAGCGCTCGCTACACACGCTATATATCTCACCGCTCAAGGCATTAGCTGTTGATATCGAACGGAATTTACAAAAGCCGGTTGAGGAGATGGGCCTGCCCATCGTGATCGAGAGCCGGACGGGCGACACCAAACAGTCCGTGCGCCAACGACAGCGAACAACCCCACCGGACATCCTGCTGACAACGCCAGAGCAGATTTCTCTGCTGCTTGCCCACCCCAGTGCGAGCGACCTTTTCGCTGGCCTGCGGTGTGTTATCCTGGACGAATTGCACGCGCTCAGGAAATCAAAGCGCGGCGATCTGCTATCCCTCGATCTCGCGCGGCTTTGGACCTTGGCACCGGGTATGCGGATGATTGGCCTTTCTGCGACGGTTGATGAACCCGAGCCGTTGCAACGATACCTCGTGCCGCAAGATGGCACGGATGACGCCCTTGCAAGCCTCGTTCGCGGCAGGTCAAACACCATGCCTAGAGTGACGGTGCTAGAGCCTAAGGAAGATATTCCGTGGTCGGGTCATTCAGGTCGTTACGCCTTCACTGAGGTTTATGAGGCGATCAAGGCGCACACCACGACCCTGATCTTCACCAACACCCGCAGCCAGGCCGAAGTCTGTTTCCAAGAGCTTTGGCGTATGAACGAAGACGCACTGCCCATCGGTATCCACCACGGTAGTCTGGAAAGGGAGCAGCGAGAGAAGGTCGAGGCGGCCATGGCGGCAGGGACGCTGAAGGCAGGTGTCTGCACGGCCACCCTCGATATGGGTTTTGATTGGGGGGCGGTGGACCTTTGCATTAGCCTCGGTGCGCCAAAGGGGGCGGCCCGGCTCGTGCAGCG
>JABSRH010000088.1 GCA_013215175.1 Parvularculaceae bacterium
CCACCTTGATCTATAGCTTGCGTGTCGGTGGGCACACGGTGATGGCTCCGGACCCTCGACCTGTCGAAAAACTTCGCAAGGCTTTCGAGACTTTCAAGCCGGATTGGGTTCCCGGGGTCAACACGCTACTCGCCCATCTGCTCGAAGAAGACTGGATGAAGTCTTCGTCCAACAGAGTTGCGACCACCATCACTGGCGGGACGGCGCTCACACGGCGCGTGGCGGAGAACTGGCAGGCCACCACCGGTGCGTCCATCGTGGAGGCTTATGGTCTGACGGAAGCGACGGCAGCCGTGACGATCACGATTCCTGGCATGGCAGAACGAGATGGCAGCGTCGGCATTCCGCTCCCGCTCACTGAAGTCGCAATTTTGCGCGACGACAACACCTTCGCCGATACGGGTGAGGCCGGAGAGATTATCGTCCGGGGTCCACAAACCATGGCCGGCTATCTTGGTTCCCAAGAACTGACTGATAATGCAATGTACAACGACTGGCTGCATACCGGTGATATGGGGTACCAAGATGAAGACGGCTTTGTGTTCCTTGTCGACCGTAAGAAGGACATGATCAACGTCAGTGGGTTCAATGTTTTTCCAGCTGAGATCGAGGATTGCCTGGCTGACCATCCTGGCGTGCTGGAGGCCTGCGTCGTCGGCGTGCCTGACGATCAAACGGGCGAGGGGGTTGTCGCCCACATCGTCCGCCGGCGGCAGAACCTGACGAAAGAAGCCGTTTTGGAGCACTGCAAGGAGCGGCTAACCAACTATAAGCGCCCTCGACACATTGAGTTTGTGGACAGTTTACCGAAGACCCCGGTAGGAAAAATCCTGCGTCGCGAAGTTCGCAAGCAAGCGACGCAAAGCCATTCGACTGCGTAGTGAGCATGTTGTCCAACGTCAATTTGCTGCGTGTTGTTGGTTGGACTTCTCGGGACTTCTACCACTCGCGCGATACGCTCGTGGGGTGTACCCGGTCCAGCTCTTGAAGGCCCGAACGAAGGCGCTGGCTTCACTGAAGCCTAAGTTCTCGGCAATTACGCCTAGACTGTCTGTGGTCGTATTAACGAGATGTATTGCGGCGTCGCGACGTACCTGATTGCGGATGTCGATATAGCTGGTCCCGAGTTCTTTCAATCGGCGACGCAGTGTGTGGGGTTTGATCGAAAGGGCATCAGCGACCTCTTCCATGCCTACCAGGGGGGTGTGACCAAGAAGGTTCTCTTCAAGAACTTGCGCCACATCCTCAGCCAGGCCGCTCATCACTTCAATTGGTAAGTAGGCGTCTAACGGGGCCCGCATGCCCCATCCGGTGGCTTGCTCATGGTTCCGTAGAACCGGTCGAGACAGCGCGGCGGATGCGAAAGTTAAACTGTTGACCGGTTGGTCGTAGCGAACTTGCGCATCTGGAAATAGGTATTTATAACTAACATCTTGGTGCGGCTGGGGGAAATCAAAATCCACTTGCCGAATGGGGATCCACCGGTTGGCGAGCCATGAGCAAAACCGGTGGGTGAGGACCAAAACGGACTCGATGGGCAGCGTATTGCGGACCAACATTCCCGGGCGTCGCTCGACCACCAGACGTCGCCGTACGCCTCGCGTGACAAAATCGGTACGCAGAGAATTGCTGGTTAGATCGTAGGCGTGAGCAAGCCGTTCCATCGCACCCTCAACCGTGTCTGCAAGACTCGCATAAGACGTTATAATCGCAAACGTCCCCACGCGCTGTGGTCTTTCTAACAGGCCTGCCATCTCGTCATCTAGGGCGCCAGCAATCCGGCGGCTCAGCTTGACGAAGGCGCTTATGTCAACCCGATCAGTGTTCTCAGAAGATAGGAGGCCTTTCGTCATTTCGGCTCGGTTCAAACCGTGAGCTTCGGCACCTTCCAGTAAATGCTGCACAAAAACTGGGTTTGTTCGACCAACGAGAGTTGTCAATTTATGTCAATTTCTTTGTTAGAGTCAGTCATTCGTTTGCGGTGCTTAGTCTGCTACCACTGTCTTACCATACGCTGCAACGATTTGAGTGTTCCGCGTGAGGCGGTGCTCACCGATCTGGGAGGATCTTCACGATGCAAAGCGAAGCTTTCATCTTCGATGCAGTTCGAACCCCTCGCTCCAAAGGCAAGTCGAGCGGCGCGCTACACGAAGTGAAGCCTGTGAAGCTGCTCGGTGGTCTGCTCAACGCTCTCGAGCAACGCCATGATCTTGATACTGCCTATGTTGATGATGTGGTGATGGGCTGTACATCCCCCTTGGGTGATCAGGGTTCGAACGTAGCCAAGGCTGCTGTCATCAACGCAGGCTGGGATGAGTCCGTGCCGGGCGTACAGCTCGACCGGTTCTGTGCTTCCGGCCTGGAGGCTGTCAATATCGCAGCGGCCAAAGTTGGTTCGGGTCAAGAGGACTTAATGGTCGCAGGTGGCGTTGAGTCCATGAGCCGTGTACCGATGGGTTCAGCTGGTGGCGCTATGTTTGCGGACGTTGAGTACGTCTTCAACAATAAATCGGTACCCCAAGGAATAGGGGCCGACTTGATTGCAACAATCGAGGGTTGGACCCGTGAAGATGTCGATGCTTATGCCGTCGAAAGCCAAAAGCGAGCCGCTCACGCCCGCGATGGCGGCCGGTTTGATCGTTCTGTCATTCCTGTGAAAGACGAAAATGGTTTTACCATTCTCGAGCGCGACGATTTCATCAAGCCGGGCACCGATATGCAAAAACTTGGTGCACTGAACGCCTCATTTGAAGCGATTGGCGGGTATGGCTATGATGATATGGCATTGAGCCGATATCCTCAGGTGGCTGCCATCAAACACGTGCACACGCCTGGCAACTCATCGGGTATCGTGGATGGTGCTTCTGCGGTCATGATTGGTAGCGAAAAGGCTGGGAAGGATCTCGGTTTGACGCCGCGTGGCCGGATTGTTTCCACCGCGGTGTTAGCGACGGATCCGATCATTATGCTGATTGGTCCAGGTCCCGCGGCAAAGAAGGCTCTCGATAAGGCAGGCCTAACAGTGAACGATGTGGACCTGTGGGAAATCAATGAGGCCTTCGCATCCGTCGCTATGCGATACATGAAGGATCTCGATATCGGCCACGAGGTCACCAATGTGAATGGCGGCGCCATTGCGATGGGCCATCCCCTTGGCGCTACTGGTGCCATGCTGGTTTCTACCATGCTCGATGAGCTTGAGCGTCAAGACAAAAAAAGAGCCATGATTTCACTATGCGTCGGTGGCGGCATGGGAATTTCAACTCTCATCGAGCGCGTTTGATCAGTTGGCGGAATAGGGAGAATTTCTCGTGGGACAGTTCGTGTACGAAAAAGACGCTGACGGCGTCGTGACCATCACCATTGACCTCGACGGTGCCGTGAACACGGTCGGCGAAGAATTCTTGCTGGGCCTGGAAGAGGTCGTCACCAAGTTGAAAGCCGATAGTGACCTCCAAGGTGTGATTTTCACGTCGGCGAAGGATACCTTCGTCGCTGGAGGTGACTTGGAAAAGCTCCTCGCGGCCGAGACAGAAGAAGACGTTAAAGAGCTTTACGATTACGTTCAGAGCTTCAAGGCGCTTCAGCGTGATCTTGAAAAGCTGCCTGTTCCGGTCGCCGCGGCCATCAATGGTTCTGCGCTGGGCGGCGGCCTTGAGCTTTGTCTTGCCTGCAATTATCGGGTGGCTGCTGACCGTCATGACCTTCGCGTTGGCTTGCCAGAAGTGGGCCTTGGCCTGATGCCAGGTGCTGGTGGGTGTGTACGGATGGTGTACCTGCTCGGCGTTCAGGGCGCTATGCCGTACTGTATTGAGGGCAAGCAGCTTCGCCCCCAACAGGCCGTCGATGCTGGAATCATCCACAAAGTGGTGTCTGCAGACGAATTGCTGGCAGATGCCAAAGCTTGGGTGCTGGGCGCACGGGGCAACAAGGACCTTCTGACTCAGCCGTGGGACACCAAGGGTTATCGGGTCCCAGGTGGTATTTCCAACGCGCCCAAGAATCTCGCGATGATTTCTGGCGGCACGGCGATGATGTTTCAGAAAACACGAGGCCTGATGCCAGCGCCTGCTCGCATTCTGGATGTCATGGTTGAGGCGGCTGGTCGCCTCGATTTCGAGTCAGCCCTACGCTATGAGTCGCGTCGCTTCGTTGGCTTGCCGCTGCTGCCTGAAACCAAGAATATGATCGCTAGCCTTTTCTTTGGGCTGAACAAAGTAAACGGTGGCGCAAGCCGCCCTAAAGGTGTCCCGAAGAGCAAGGTGAAACGCGTCGGTATTCTTGGTGCGGGCATGATGGGGCAGGGCATCGCTTATTGCGCCGCCGTTGCTGGCATCGATGTCGTTCTCAAAGACATCAGTCTCCAGGCAGCGGAGAAAGGCAAGGCGTACACCGCGAAGCTGTTCGACAAGAAAGTGGCCAGAGGACATAAAACCGAGGCGGAGAAGGAAGAAATCCTGGCACGGATTACCGCCACAGACCAAAAGGAACCTCTCGAAGGCTGTGATCTGATCATCGAGGCTGTTTTCGAGAGGATCGACATCAAGGATAAGGTGCTTGCTGAGCACCAAGAGCTGTTGGCCGAAGGCGGTATCTGGGCATCCAACACCTCGACGCTCCCCATTACGCGCCTGAGCCAGTCGTCGAACAATGCCGCAAAGTTCATCGGCATGCATTTCTTCTCGCCCGTCGATAAGATGCCGCTGCTTGAAATTGTTGTGGGCGAAGAGACCTCTGACGAAACCTTGGCGCGGTCGTTCGATTTTGCGCGGCAGATCAAGAAGACGCCGATTGTCGTCAATGACAGTGTTGGGTTCTACACGTCGCGCACGTTCGGCTCCAAACTCGAAGAGGCCGCTCAGCTTGTCGCTGAGGGCATTGAGCCGATGATGGTGGAGAACCTGTCCCGCGCCACGGGTCTACCGACGGGTCTTCTCAGCTTACACGATGAGGTGTCGTTGAGCCTCACCAGGGACGTGTACGAAACACAAGTCGAGATGGGTCTTCGCGATCCGAAGGACGACGCGACCCCGGCGGCGCGTGAGTTCCTCCACGAGATGGTCGGAAAGCACGACCGCAAAGGTAAGGCTCATGGAGGTGGCTACTTCGATTACGGCAGCGATGGGAAACGTCTTTGGGACGGCCTGTCGGCTTGGCGCAAAGAAGGCCACGCGATCCCTGATCAAGATGTGAAAGATCGCATCATCTTCCGTGCCGTGATTGAAAGCTTGGTCGTGCTCGAGGAAGGTGTTCTGCGAAGTGTAGCCGACGCCAATATCGGGTCCATCATGGGAATTGGCGCCCCGGTTCAGACCGGCGGGTACCTGCAATACGTCAACACGTACGGGGTCCAACGGTTTAAGGACCGCTGTGACGAGCTAGCAGCTGCCTATGGCGAGCGTTTCGCGCCACCGGCTATTTTGCAAGAGCACGCCGCGGACAACCGTCCCTTCGTTTAGAGTACACGCGGCGCTCTCGGGGCGCCGCGCTTGGTTTTGGAGTTACGCATGTCTCTCGATTTTGACAGTGCAAAGATTGATAATCCTTACCTCAACGCCGATCACTTGGCTTGGCGTGATCAGCTTAGGGCCTTTCTTGAGAAGGAAGTCATTCCGTATCGCGATGAGTGGGACGAGGCCGGTAAGATACCGGATGATATCTGGTTAAAGTTCGCCGATATGGGCATCCTTGGCATAGGATACCCGGAGGAGCTCGGCGGTATCAGCGAGGGTATCGATCCCTGGCATTCCTATGTTCTGAATGAAGAGATCTCACGGGTCGCCCTGGGTGGTATCGTGTCGAGTGTCCTCGTTCACGCCATCGGTCTTCCGCCTGTGGTGAAGTTCGCCGAAGATCACATTCGCGAGGATGTTGTGCCTAAGGTTCTTTCGGGAACCCATAGGATTTCATTGGGTTTGACCGAGCCTGACGGTGGGTCAGATCTTGCGAACCTGACCACAACGGCTGTCCGTGTTGGTGATCATTACATCGTCAATGGATCAAAGACCTTCATCTCCGGTGGTATGTGTGCGGACTGGGTTTCGACAGCTGTCCGAACCGGCGGACCCGGGCCAAAGGGCGTTTCGATGCTCTTGATACCGACAAAATTACCGGGCGTTGAACGCACAGCGCTCGACAAAAAGATGGGTTGGTGGTGCAGTGACACGGCGACCCTTTACTTTGATGACGTTCGGGTTCCTGCGGACCACCTCATTGGCCAAGAGAACATGGGCTTTTTGGTCATCATGAACAATTTGAACAATGAGCGTTTGGCTATGTGTGGCCACATGGCGGGCTATTCACTCACGCATTTGTTTGGAAGAAGCCATTCAGTGGGCTCAAGATCGCGAGACCTTTGGTAAACGTCTGGCAGACCACCAAGTGATCCGTCACAAGATCGCTGACATGAAGATGCGGATCAACGCGACGGAGGCTTACCTGCAAGCCATGGTGCAACAAGAGTGTATCGGTGGTGCCAACCCCGGTGACCTCGCCTTGCTCAAGGTTTAATGCAGCCTGACGTTGGAGCACTGCGCTCGGGAAGCGATGCAGATTCTCGGCGGCGCTGGTTATCTCCGAGGCAACCGGATGGAACGGATCTATCGGGAAGTTCGGGTCAATGCCATCGGCGGCGGTAGTGAAGAAATCATGAGAGACCTGGCTGCTCGTCAGTACGGCATTTAGCCTTTTTCAAATGAGAGCGTCCTCGGATTTGAAAATCCGAGGACGGACCAATCACTCATCAGTTGAAAGATGGCCCAAAAAAGAGCGCTGGGATCGGATATGACCCCAGCGCTCTTTTTTCTGTAAGAGGCGCCGCGGCGCAATGCGCTCCTGATCCAGGCCATGCTCTCGGGCGACCGGGGATAACTGATCCCTATGAGCCAGTGAGGGTGCATTATGCTTTAAGACTCACCCTTTCGTTTAGCGTGATCGCTGAGGATGGCCGTGAGGTCGTTCTTGCCCGGAGGAACCCAGCCACGTTCGTCGCGGGTGGTGAAGCCTCGGCCGCCGCCCTTCATTTGGGCTTCGCGTTCTTCCATCAGCCTTTTGGCCAGGGCCACATATTCGGGGTTCTCGCTAAGGGGAAGGTCCTCGCGGTAAACTTCAGACAACAGACGGATCGTGTGGCGATCGTCTTCCGTGAACTGTCTGGCCAGGCGTTCAGCTTCGAAAGGATGCAGGCCCAAGACTTCGTAGGCAAAGCGCCCGGCCCGGACTCCGGAGTCGAACGTCTCGCGGACGATATTCCGCACACCCGCAGCATAGAGCTCATAGACATGGCTACGATCCCTAGCGCGCGCCACGACTTCGACATTCGGGTGGTGGGCTTTCATGTATTTTGCCAGCGTGGTTATGTGCTCGCGATCGTCGATACAAATCACCAACAGCTTGGCCGAATCGATACCGGCGGCGTGCAGCAAATCGGGGCGCGTGGCATCGCCAAAGAACACCTCAAAACCAAAGGTTCGAAGCATCTCAAGCTGTTCCGACGAATAGTCGAGGACCGTCGTCTTAAAGCCTGCACCGCGGAGCATGCGGTTCACGATGCCGCCAAACCGTCCGTGTCCGGCAATAATAATGCCGCTGTCACCCTCGATGTCGTCGGGTTCTCGGGTTGAGCTCTCGCTGAACCGTGGAGCAATGATCTTGTCGAAGGCGATGAACAAGAGCGGCGTGAGCAGCATCGACAGGGCGACCACCAATAGCAGCTGATCGGCCACGGCGCTGGGGATCACGTTGTTCTGTGTGGTGAAGGACAGCAGCACAAAGCCGAACTCACCAGCTTGCGCCAACGCCAGCGTGAAGAGCCACCGGGCGCTGCCTTGGATCTTAAAGATCAACGCGAGGGCGAACAGGATCGCCGCTTTCAGTGCCATCAAACCGAACGTCATGGCCAGGATTGGGCCGAGGTTGGCCGTGAGCAACGCAAAGTCGACACTGGCGCCCACAGTGATGAAGAACAGTCCGAGTAGCAGGCCACGAAAAGGATCGATATCGCTTTCAAGTTCATGACGGTATTCGCTATTGGCTAACACAACGCCAGCCAAGAAAGTCCCCAGAGCGGGTGATAGTCCGACGACGGACATCAGCAAAGCAATGCCGGTCACGCCCATCAGCGCCGCGGCGGTGAAGAGCTCGCGAAAACGCGCCCAAGCGATAAAGCGAAACAAGGGACGGGTTAGAACGTTCCCAACGACGACGATGCTGCCAATGGCCGCTAAGGTTGCGAGCATCTGGGCCCAACCAGGAAAACCTGCGATAAGGTTCAAACTGGTCCCATGGTCACCATTGCCGTGGTGCGCATCGTCCGCATGCGCCCCGCCCTCTGCCGCGGCGAAGGCCAGCTCCACGACCTCGGGCATAGCCAAGAGAGGGAGCACTGCGAGAATCGGGATGACGGCGATGTCTTGGAACAGCAAGACCGAGAAGCTTGACTGCCCGCCGTCGCTTTTCATCAAGCCTTTCTCATTCAGCGTCTGCAGAACGATGGCTGTGGACGACAGCGCCAGCACAAAACCGATGGCGAGGCTGACCGTCCACGGTTGTCCCAAGGCCATGGAGATGGCGGTGACGACCAAGGTCGTTAGGCCCACCTGCAAACCGCCCAGGCCGATCAGCTTGGTCCGCATTTCCCATAGCAGTTTCGGTTCGAGCTCGAGGCCGACCAGGAACAGCATCATCACTACCCCGAACTCGGCGAAGTGCTGAATGGAAATGATGTCAACGTGGAGCGCCGCGAGCAGAGGACTGATGGCGATGCCAGCTAACAAATAGCCCAGCACCGAGCCCAAACCGAGGCGCGATGCGATAGGCACGGCGATGACGCCAGCGGCGAGAAAGATGAAGGCGAGGAGGAGGAAGTCAGCCATGGGTCGATCAATCCTTGATCAGATCATTCAAGTGTTCGGCTTCGATGACATCCAATTCGGAGGCCTTCGTGAGGTCAAAGCGGTCGTCGCGATAAGCTTCCAGGAGTCGACGGTAGCCCTCCGCATGGGGAGGAATACGACCATCTTCCACGGCGCGCAGTGACCCGAACAGGACGTAGGGCGACGCGAACTCCATACCGCACAGATGGGCAGTCTGTTCGAAGGGCGTCAAAAAGGTGCGCAAGGGATAACGCTGATAACCCTCTTTAGAATACGCGTCATGCGGCCCCGCCGCGGTCAGGGCCATCAACAAAGTCTTGCCCTTTAGTTGAGTGCCCTCGTGGCCATACGCAAAGCCATGCTCAAGCGTCAGATCAATCCACTCTTTCACCAAGGACGGTGTCGAATACCAGAACAGCGGACACTGCATCACGACGACGTCATGATCGAGCAGCCGCTGCTGCTCTTGATCGATGTCGATGTTGAACCGCGGGTACTCCGAGTAGAGATCAACGCGGCTGATGCCGTCGACCTTCTGGGCCAGGTCCCACATCGCCTTGTTCGAGTGTGAATAGCGATGGCCCGGATGGGCATAGTACAGAAGAACGCGAGTCAAAGGAGGGTCCATCCCGTGTTGAAGGCTGGCGTTAAGCCGCCACGGCCTGTCGAAGCGCTGCGCCATACTGATCGACGCCCTGCGCACCTGTTACCGCATGTCGGCCCTGGAACACCATGGTCGGAACTCCTTGAATGCCACGTTCTAGCCAGAGAGACTGCTTTTCCCGGACGCTTTGCGCACGCTCGCCCGATTCGAGAATCCCGCGAGCTGCGCCTTCATCGAGGCCGACGCTCGCGGCGACACGAGCAAGTTCATCGAAGTCGCTGACGTCCTGCCGATGGGTGAAGAAGGCCTCGAATAGGGCCATTTTGGTGTCGTGGCTTTTGCCCTGCGTTTCGGCCCAATCGACCAATTGATGGGCACGGAAGGTATTAAACATGCGCATATCGTCGGCGTAGTTGAACGTGAAGCCAAGCTCAGCCCCCAGTGCCGTGAGCCGGGCGCGAGCCCGCTTCGATCCTGCAGGCGTTGTGCCGTACTTGCCGGCGAGATGTTCCCTTAGGTTCTCACCGCCATCGCGCATGTACGGATTCAGCTCAAAGGGATGCCAATGGACGTCGAGCTCCACGGCTGTTTCTCGAGCAGCGGCGGCGAGTTGATAGTAACCGATTGCGCACCACGGGCATACGACATCGGACACGATATCGACGCGGACGGTTGCTCTGTTGGTGTTCATGGCTGCACCTCTCGCTTTCGTTGGTTTCCCGGTGAAGAACGACGGTTAGTCGTTCTTCACATCGGAGGCGAAACGCGCGGCATTCTCCTTGAGGAAAGCGTCGGCGTCGGCTTTCGCATCCCAGAACTGGGGCTGCGCTTTGGGGATGGTCAGCGCCTTTTGCACGGCAGGCCGCGCGTCGATGCGATCAAACCAAGCTGTGAGGTTGGGCAGATCGTCCACCTCTACCCTAGCCCAGGGGTAAGCCCGAGCCCAAGGATAAACCATCATGTCTGCGATGGTGTACTGATCGGCCGCCAACCATTCGTGGCCTTCGAGGCGCGTGTTCAGCACTTCCATCAGCCTACGGCTTTCATCCACATAGCGTTTGATCGCGAACGGATGGTCCTCACCATTCGGCACTGCGATGCGTTGAAAGTACATGGCTTGGCCCATCATCGGACCCACGTGACCAACTTGGAACAGCAGCCACTGAAGAACTTCCGACTTGCCGACAGCATCTGCGGGCAAGAATTTGCCGAACTTTTCCGCGAGGTGAAGCAAGATAGCACCGGACTCAAAAATCGCTCGGTCCTCGGAGCGATCCACAATGGTGGGGATCTTACCGTTGGGGTTGAGCTTGAGGTAGTCAGGTGCCTTCTGCTCTTGCTTGGAAAAGTCGACGAACGTGAGGTCGTAAGGGACACCAGCTTCTTCGAGAAAGATCACTGGTTTGTAGCCGTTCATCGTCGCAGCGGTATACAGATGAATGTCGGGTTGGGTCATGGTCGGGCTCCAGGGGCGCGTTGTTCAGGAGGGGAAGTTGGTTCTGAGGTGGTTCTCAAAACGCTTGAAGTCATTCTCGATGTCGGCGTTCTTCATCACGTCAAACGCGCCAAACGAGGGAAGGGGCGACATCCCAAAGAACTTCGCATTCAGATGCGTTGGTAGAAGTAGCTGGTCGAGCGAGATGCCCTCAAAGAACGGCTCCAACGTATTGTTAAACGCTTCTTTCGGCGCATTGAGGGTCACCGACAACATGTAATGGGTGCCGCTCAGTGCACCGCCCGTCCCATAATTCTCCTTGGGCTTTTCGGCCGTTCGGCCGTCACCATCGCAAAGTCTGCCGTCCATTCCAGCGGAATAGACTTCGTCCATGTACTTTTTGAAAACCCACGGGGTCATCATCCAGTTCACGGGGAACTGCATCATGATGATGTTGGCCCACTGATGTTTTTCCACTTCGCTTTCGATTGCGTAGCCATCGGCGACGATTGTCTTGCGGATTTCATGACCTTGCTCAGCGAAAAAAGCCTCAGCCATTTGGACGAGTGCTGCGTTCAGTTCGCCCTTCGCAAAGGGGTACGGCTGGTGGCCGTTAATGATCAGTACATTGCCCATTTTGTATTACCACTCCAAGCGGGGTTGACCGGTCTGTGTTCGATCACTCAGGTACGCGCCAGTGAACGAAGATCAACTAGTATACTTTTGGTAACCTAAGGAGCC
>JABSRH010000089.1 GCA_013215175.1 Parvularculaceae bacterium
ATGCTCGATGAACGCCTCTTTACGGTCTTCCCGACCCGCGAGGACGAACCCGTCGATGTAAGTCATACCATTCTCCCCCGCAGGGCCGATCCCGAGCGCAAAAACTGCGACAGTCTGACACTAACACTTAGGCTGGGAAGCACCATCGTGCATTGCAGCATGCACTCCCTAGACAAGGGCAGGTGCCCCCCTTAGCGTCGAGCCCTTTGAGGCAAGACCGACGGGAGAGCCGCCGCTGTGAACTTTGAAGATATCATCTCAGGCGTGAATAATATCGTCTGGGGCATACCGATGCTCGCCCTGTTGCTGGGTACCGGCATGTTCCTGACCATCGGTCTGAAATTCCTTCCCGTCCGGAAACTGGGCTTTGCCTTCTCCGAGCTGTTTAGGAAGCGATCCACTGACGGAGACGGCGACGTTTCCCCGTTCGGCGCATTGATGACGGCTCTGTCGTCCACCATCGGTACCGGCAACATTGGTGGCGTGGCCGCGGCCATTGCCATTGGCGGCCCCGGCGCGGTTTTCTGGATGTGGATGACCGCCATCGTCGGCACCGCGACGAAGTTTTCAGAGGGCGTGCTCGCTTTGAAGTTCCGCGAGACTGACGCCAACGGCAATCATGTCGGCGGCCCGATGTATTACATCAAAAACGGCATGGGTCAGAACTGGCTCTGGCTCGCAGGCTTGTTCTCCGTCTTCGCTGTCCTGGGTGCTTGGGGCACAGGCGCGCTGGTGCAGTCCAACGCGATCGCCGACACGCTGAAGTCCGCTTACAACATCCCACCGATGCTTACCGCCTCCGTAGTAGCGGCCGCAGCAGCAGCGGTGATCCTCGGCGGCGTTCGACGGATCGCTGGCGTGGCTACGAAGTTGGTTCCGTTTATGGCTGGAACGTATCTGCTCGCCAGCATCATCGTCATCGGCGCCAACATCACAGAAGTGCCCGACGCGTTCATGAGCATCTTCCGCGGCGCCTTTGGTTTTGAAAGCGCTGGCACGGGCATCTCTGTGGGCCTATTCCTGTTGGCCATGCAGCGCGGCGTGGCTCGCGGCATCTTCTCCAACGAAGCAGGCCAAGGCTCAGCGCCCATCGCTCACGCTGCTGCCAAGAACAAAGACCCGGTGAACCAAGGCATCGTTGCGATGCTCGGCACGATCATTGACACGCTGATCGTCTGCTCACTGACGGCCATTGTGATCCTGACGTCAGGCGTTATTCCTGAGGCCTGCCAGCCCGGCTTGCTGAACCTCGAGCTCTTCGCGCAAGGGCTGCAGCCTGAGGGTTGCATGACCAGTGTTCCGCTGACGGCGTCGGCGTTCGATGCGACGCTCACGGGCGTCGGTGAGCACATCGTCTCGATCTGCCTGGTGATCTTTGCTTTCACCACCATTCTGGGTTGGTCCTATTACGGTGAGCGTGCTTGCGCGTTCTTGTTCTCAGAGAAATCCATCCTGCCTTTCCGCGTGAGCTGGATCGCGGTGGTGTTCCTTGGCGCGTCGTTGATCGCGTTCCAAGATCAGATCTCAGGCATCGTGAACCTGGTTTGGCTCGTCGCCGACACGCTCACGGGCATGATGGCCGCGCCGAACCTTGTCGCGCTCCTCTTCTTGAGCCCTGTGGTGTTTAAGATGAGCAAGGACTATTTCGACGCCAAGAAAGACAAGGCAGCGTCAGAAAGCACAGACGAAGCTTAAGGCATCTACCGCAACCAAGAAAAAGCCCCGCTGAATTGGCGGGGCTTTTTTATTAGTGGAGACGGTATTTTAAGCGGCGCGACCTAGCATGCCGCCGCGGCTCTTTTCTTGCCGGATACGGACCTTATCGCGGCGAATGATATCAGCGAAGTCCTCATCGAAATTGATGTCAGAGAAACGCTTCCAATCGTTCTCACCGATGAACCGGCGGATGTCCGTCAGCTCGACGATGTAGGGCTTCGACAGAATGATCCGGTAGTGCAAGAAGCTCAGCACACCCACAACACCTGCGAGTGTGATGCCGACAGGATCGCCCGCGACATAGCCTAAGGCTGCTGCCGCGCCGATGGTGATCGCCACCATAGCCCAGCCCAGAAGGCGCATCGCCACGCGCCAGCGGAAGGCACCGACGCGCAGCCGCTGCATCTCTGACTGGTAGAACTTCTCGATGTGCTCGATCCGCTTCGGCTTCCAAAGCGCGATCTGAGCCCAGTACTTGGCATCATCGACCCAGCGATCATCTTCAGACGACGCGCTAAGCTCGGCTTCGTTCACGGCCTTAACCGAGTGGTTGTAGCCCTGGTGCAGGCTGTTGATGCGGCGCTGAACCTTGGCTTTCAAATCCCCGGCGTTGGCGTGGAGTGTGCTCGCAAGAACCTTGCGGCTCTGCGACATGTTATAGAGCAGCCCACCGAAGATCAGGACAAAGATCGACGCAACGGCAATGGACATGGTGCGTCCCTCGCCCGACACGAAGCCGGCTAGGCCCATGAATTTATCGGGCGTGGTCTCAGGCCGCCAGGCTGGGACGAGTGCCCATGCTGCAAGGGGCACAAGCAGCGTCAGGAGCAGCAGCAACTGATCGCGACGGCGGCGGACCACAAAGCGGCGATAGTTGCGCTGCAGGCTGAGGCGAAAGGCCGTGATGTAGGCGCGGATATCGCGGTCGATCGGGAACTTGGCTTCGACGGTATCGTCATGGATGTCGATGAACGAACCCCAATCGTGAAGACTCGTCACCGTCATCGGACGATCATAGTGCGGATAATAATCCATGTGAAAGTCGAAGTACCGGCGCAGCTCGGGCTCGTAGCTCCGCTGCTGCTGGATCGACTCGAACGGGTGCTCCGGCGCCAGTCCCGATGGATCTGGCACCAACTCAACCCAACCATCGTTGGTGGTGAGCATGGACCGAGCCAGGTCCATGCGGGCTTCATAACACTCTTTGGGAGAAGGCTCCGCAGCTTTTTGTTGCACCGGATCTTTCGTTTTGAGTTTTTTCGTCTCTACTTGGCGCGCGAACTTCTTCATGGGGCGTATTCTTTTTCTCATTTCACGCGCCAAGTAGTCTTTCTTCTTCGCACCTGCAATATGGGTTGGTGCAAAGTTCTGTGACGTCGAAGGCTAGAAAGCGTACTGCCAGCCGAGCGTGAAGGTCAGATCCGTCTCAAGCTGAGGCCCGTTGAGGTCACGATAGAGCGGCAGCCCCACTTCAGCAGCCACGCGGTGCCCTTTCAGCGCACCCATTTGCCCTGCCAGGTTGAGGCCGAACAGCACTTCGACGGTCTCACCGCCGTGATTGTTGGGGTCCGCCGTCTGAACGGGCGCGACGATGACAGGGTCCTGACCGTCGATCTGACCTTGCGATACTGCCCGTAGGCGCAAGAAACCCGCAGCGGCAGGCGCCGGTGCGTATCCTAGCCAACCGGTCAATTCCGCTCGATTGCCCAGGGTATAGCCCTTGTCATTCTCGCCGAGGCGAACGATGCCTGAGAGCTGGCCGCCCCAAGTTATGCTGCCTTCACGATCGCGATAGGTGAAACCCGGACGCAGGTCATAGGTGCCGGAACCCAGCTGCATCGGATAGGGAAGCCGCGGTGTAGGCGTGCCACCCATGGGCGTCAGGATCTGATCGGTCTCTTCAATCGAGCCCGTCGGCAGGCTGATGCCGACATTGACGTTCATCTGACGCTCAGGCTTTGCGCCGTCGTCCAAGCCGATGATTGCCGCGATAACGGTATCGCCGAAGCCCATCGTTTCGGTGGTGAAATTACCAAGCTCAGTGTTGCCCATGCCGCCCTGGAAGGTGACGTGGTCCATTTCGCTGGTGAGGTAGTTGGCCATGCCCACCAGGGTGACGCGGTCCGTCAGGCCGTACATCGCGCCCACCATGTGCATGTCCATGGTCATGTCGAGGGGAACGACGCGAAGCGTTGGCGGCTGCATCGGCTGACCGGCGAAAGCGTTAGGCACAGTGGTAGCAATGGTCTCAGCGCTGAGGCTGTCGGTGCCGTCCCGGTTGCCGTCCATGTTCATGTGCATGAAGCGGTAGGAGACCATGAACTCGCCTTGCTTGTGGCGGTGGTCGGCCATCACACCGATCGGAGCATGATCAGCGGCGTGGGGGCCATCATGGGCAAGGGCAGGCGTCAAAGCGGTGGCGAGCGCGAGGGCTGCCGCGAAGGAGATTTTCATCAGGTAACTCTTTCAATCGATTGAGGGAACAGGAGCTCAATGGATTGAAGGGGGACCTCGTGAAGGCGGTGCTCGCCAGGCAAACTGTGAGAACCCTGCGCGATCGCGAGGCGCGCCATGGCGCTTATTATGTGAGCCTGAGGGCTCATCTGACCCAGACGGACCGATAGGACTGACATCATCGCTGGCCGCCGTGCAGGAGCCGCAATGGTGTTCATCGTGGTCCTTGTCCACGTCATCGAGATCGATGGTGGTCCAATAGTCGCCCTGCTCGGTGCAGACTTTGACGCGGAGCTCACCAGCATCGCTCTCCACGCGCAGGGTCCCGCCGCTCAAGGCGAAGATCAACGCAGCCGCAAGGGCCAGGAGGCGAGAGGCTTTAACCATCGTTCGCGGATATAACCCAAGTGCCCGCGCCTTCAAGGGAAACAGCGCCGCGCCCCGCCGAGCGCAGTTACCGACGAAGCGGTGATTGCCCTCGTCATCCTGTGGCGTTAGAGCGCGCTTCGAAAATCTGCCCCAAAGGAGTGTTATTCATGGCGCGCAACAAGATCGCCCTTATCGGTTCAGGCATGATCGGCGGCACCCTCGCCCACATCGCAGCTCAAAAAGAGCTGGGCGACGTGGTCCTCTTCGACATCGCTGAAGGCATTCCTGAAGGCAAAGGCCTGGATATCGCTCAGTCCGCCCCGGTCGACGGCTACGACAGCCGCCTCAAGGGTACGCAAGACTATAAAGACATCGAGGGCGCCGACGTTTGCATCGTCACCGCCGGTGTGCCGCGTAAGCCAGGCATGAGCCGCGACGACCTCGTGGAAATCAACCTCAAGGTGATGAAGTCCGTCGGTGAAGGCATCGCCAAATATGCACCGAACGCCTTCGTGATCTGCATCACCAACCCGCTCGACGCGATGGTCTGGGCTCTGCAAAAGTTCTCTGGTCTGCCCACGAACAAAGTTGTTGGCATGGCTGGTATCCTGGACAGCTCACGCTTCCGCATGTTCCTGGCTGAAGAGTTCAACGTCAGTGTTGAGAGCGTCACGGCGTTCGTTCTTGGCGGCCACGGCGACACCATGGTGCCTTCACTCCGCTATTCGACGGTTGCTGGCGTTTCCCTGCCGGACATGGTTGAGTTGGGCTGGACCACGCAAGAGAAACTCGACGCTATCGTGGACCGCACCCGTAAGGGCGGCGGCGAAATCGTTGGCCTGCTGAAAACTGGCTCCGCTTACTACGCACCCGCCGCCTCCGCGATCCAGATGGCTGAAAGCTATCTTAAAGACAAAAAAGTCGTTGTTCCTTGTGCAGCTTACCTGAGCGGTGAGTTTGGCGTCAACGACCGTTACGTCGGTGTGCCGATCGTCATTGGTGAAGGTGGTGCCGAGCGCATCCTGGAAATCAATTTCACCGCCGAAGAAAAAGAGATGTTCGACCACTCGGTTGCGGCGGTCGAAGATCTCGTCGAAGCTTGTAAGAAAATCGATCCAAGCCTCGCCTAACAACGAACGATGCCCCGTGCATGGAAGGCCTAGCACGGGGCGCATCGTTGATGGCTGGGCGGAAAAGGAGAGGCGCACATGGCGCTTGAGCCCATCACCGACAGCCATCACCAGGCCGTCCTCGAGCTCAACAATCAGCATGCCGCAGAAACCTCTGAGCTCAACCTTTCGTCCTTGAGTGCTTTATTGGACCTGTCCTTCGTTGCCCTGCAGACTGGTGACGGCACCGACGGCTTTTTGATCAGCATCGGCAGCGATGCGCCTTATGACAATCCGAACTTTGCTTGGCTGCGTGCGCGGTGCGCGGCCTTTGTCTATGTGGATCGGATTGTTGTGGCTCAGCACGCGCAGGGCCGTGGCCTCGCCCGCAGCTTCTACGAAGCTCTGTTCGTAGAAGCGCGCGCTAAGGGGTTTTCGTCCGTGGTCTGCGAAGTGAACGTTGACCCGCCCAATCCTGGATCCGATGCCTTCCACGAACGCATGGGCTTTGAAGAATTGGGCCAACAGCGGCTCGAAGACAGGGGCAAAACGGTGCGCTATCTCCAGAAGACCCTAACAGGTGACGCATGACCGTTGAAACCATTGCACCTGGCGGTGAAGTCCTCCGCACCGAGAGATTGATCCTTCGTCGCTTCACTTTCGACGATGTGGATGCCTACCACGAGCTTTTTAATCAGCCCGCGGTAGAGGCAACCCTGATACCGGGGCCTGCGTCAAAGGATGAAGCCGGACGACACATTGCGATGATCGAGGGCCATTGGCCGCTGAGCGGCTTCTCGTTCTTTGCCGTCATTGAGCGATCCACCAAATTGCTCGTCGGTCGAGCTGGTCCCTGGAAACCTTATGGCATGCCGGGCATCGAGATCGGCTGGACAATGCACCCAAGGCGCTGGCGCCGCGGCTATGCGTTTGAAGCGGCGGTGGCTTCGGCTCGATGGACGTTGGAACGGTTCCCCGACGAGCACCGTGTGATCCACACCATTGCACCGACCAACGTTGCGTCCCAAGCGGTTGCTCGCAAGATCGGCGGACGGAAAAGCGGCGAACAAGTCTTCCACCCTTTGGCAGGGCCGCTCGACATCTGGGAAACGCCGCGCGAACGATTTGTCTCGTTCGGTTAGGGGCACCCTGGCTAGGATCTGAGAGTCTTAGCGCGAACGCTTGACGGTGGGGCCCGATCGGCCAACTTTCCCACGATGAAAAAGATCGTCGCGCTTGCCCTGTCCTCATCCTTCGCGCTCGCTAGCGCGGCCAGCGAAGGCATCCCCACAGACGTTACCGAAGCCGCAGAAGAACTCCTGCGGGCGGGCATGACCGATCGGGTTGGCTTTCAAGTGGTGGAAGATTTGACCACGGAAGTCGGACCACGCCTTGGCGGATCAGAGGCCGAAGCTCGAGCGCGCGTCTGGGCAGAAGCCAAACTGAGATCCCTTGGCTTTGAGAATGTTCGTACTGAGACATTCTCTATGCCCTATTGGGAACGCGCCTACGAATACGCGGCCATCGAGCACCCCTTCCCGCAGGAGCTACTCGTTACGGCGCTCGGCAATTCGGTGGGCACGCCCGAGGGCGGCGTGCGAGGCCAGGTGGTTGAATTTGAGACGCTTACGGATTTGATCAACGCACCGCTTGATAACTCGCTTGAAGGTAAGATCGTCTTTGTCAACGAAGGCATGGTCCGCACGCAAGACGGCTCCGGCTACGGCGTAGCCGTGCGCAAGCGCTCTGGGGCTGCCAATGAAGGAGCCAAACGCGGTGCGATCGCGGCCCTCATCCGCTCGGTGGGCACCGACAGTCATCGCTTTCCGCATACGGGGGGTATGCGCTACGAAGAGGGTGTGACGAAGATCCCCACGGCTGCGCTGTCTGCTCCTGATGCCGATCAACTGGAACGGGCCCTCAACCGAAGCCCCGTCACCGTTAGCCTCGACCTTGCCGTACGAACCTTAGACAAGGTGACGAGCGGTAATGTCATCGGCGAAATTCCAGGGCAGACAGACGAGATTGTGGTGATCGGCGGTCACCTCGATAGCTGGGATCTCGGAACGGGTGCTGTCGATGACGGCGCTGGCATTGGCATTACCACGGGCGCCGCAAAGCTGATCATGGAGCATATCAACACCACAGGTGAGAAGCCGCTTCGCACCATCCGCTTGGTTTATTGGGGCTCGGAAGAAGTCGGCCTGCTTGGTGCCCGCGCCTATGCTCAGCAGCACAAGGATGAGTTGGGCAAGCACGTCATGGCGGCGGAGAGTGACTTTGGCGCTGGACGTATTTGGAAGATGGACACCAGGTTCGGCGACGACAAAGTTGAGCTTGGCGTTGATATTATCCGCGTCCTAGACGCTGCGGGTGTAGCCCTTGGCAACAACCAGGCAACGGGCGGCCCGGATGTGACGCCCTTGCGAGCCTTGGGTGTGCCCGTGGTCACCCTTCGCCAGAACGGGTGGGACTATTTCGACCTGCACCACACCGCCGATGATACCATCGACAAGATTGACCCCGACGACCTCGCACAGAACGTGGCGGTGTACGCAGCCTTCACCTGGATGGCCGCCAACACCCCTGGCGGGTTCCGCGCCGATCCCGCCGCCGTCGGCACCGAATAAAACTGTCATATCGAAGCGCTAAGTCAGCACGATGAAGCTCCTACGACTTGCCGCCCTCGCTAGCCTTTCCTTCTTGGCGCTCGCCGCCTGTGAGACCTCGCCTGGGCCCACGCTATCGTCGACCGGAGAGGTACTGCCGCGAGTCGAGGCTCGTGAGCCCGCTTCCGATGCGCTTCTCACCACAATCGCGTTTGGCTCGTGTTTGAAGCAGAAGGATCCCATGCCGATCCTCGCATCGCTTTTAGAATCGGATCCTGACCTCACGATCCTGCTCGGCGACAACGTCTATGGTGATGTGAGCGACATCGAAAACCCGGCGGTGCCAGAGCTTGTGGAGGCTTACGCAACCCTTGCAGGCCGCCCAGAATTCCAAGCCGTGATTGACCAATCCCCCGTCATGGCGACATGGGATGATCACGACTATGGCAAGAATGATCTGGGTAAGGACCTTCCTGTCAAGGAGGAAACTGAGGAAGTCTTCGAAGCATTCTGGAACTTACGGCCTGGTGATGAGCGGCTGTCTAAGCCGGGGATCTATACGGCTAAGAGTTTTGGTCCCGATGGCCAACGTGTGCAGATCATTCTGCTCGACACGCGGTTCTTTCGTGATGACCTGACGCGGGTGCAGAACAATACCATGCCAGGTTGGGGGCGATACAGCCCCTCCACTGATCCCGACATTCAAATGCTTGGAGAAGAACAAGAAACCTGGCTAGCATCGGTTCTCGACGAACCGGCCGACCTTCGAATTCTCGTGAGCTCTATTCAAATCATTGCTGAAGGCCATGGCTGGGAGGCTTGGCAGACCATGCCGGCCGCTCGCCAGCGGCTCTACGACATCATCCGCAAGAGTGGCGTGAACAACTTAGTCGCCGTGTCCGGCGATCGTCACTTGGGTGGTCTGTACAGCGATCAAACGGCCCTGCCCTTTCCGCTTTATGAGCTAACGACGTCTTCGCTCAACGCACCGCAAAGCATCGGCCGGGCGCGGCGGGGTCAAACCTCGCATGAGGCCGGGCCGAAGCGTATGGGCCTACCGGTCTACGACGAAAACTTCGGGACCATCGAGATCGACTGGCAGGCCAGGACGCTCAAGCTGGCCGTGCGCGGCATGGATGGCGAGTATGAACGCACCGTCAGCGTGCCGATGGACTTGAAGCCAACGGTCTACAAGCAAGGCAACCCCAGGGTCGCCGACTTCTAGCCCGGCATCTCGCCAATGTTTGGCACGGAGCCTGCGGGTTCCCACATCTCCACGCGCACGCCGTCAGGGTCCGTGGTCCAGCAGAACTTGCCGTAGCCCTCATCGACGATGTCCTCGACCGTGAGGCCTTCGGCGCGCAGTTTTTCGACCATACCTTCGATGTCTTCGACAACGAAATTGACCATGAAGGGCTGACCAGCCTCACCGAGATATTTTGTGTCCGCGTCGAAGAAGGAGACGAGCGACATCTCTTGGTGATCAGGGTTGTCCGGTCGGCGCCAGCGCATCTCGACCCCATCATACCCCTGACCGGGGGAAATACCGAGATGTTTGACGTACCAGTCCTTGCGAGCCTTGGGATCGCTCGTCTTGTAGAAGACCCCACCGAGGCCAACGATCCGTGCCATGCGCCACTCCCTCATCCAATTCAGCAGGTGGGAGATTGGTCATTTTCGATCGGCGTCAAATGGCGCGCACGAAAAAGCCCGAGGCGCGGCAGCGCTCGGGCTCGATCGGTTTCAAAGCCGTGAGAGACCTTAGTCTTTCTTGGCAGCCTTCGCTTTGTTGGCAGCTTTCTTAGCGGCCACTTCGGCGAGACGCTTCGTGTCCACCTTCTCAGCGATACGGGCCGACTTACCTTGGCGACCACGGAGGTAGTATAGCTTAGCGCGGCGAACTTTACCGCGGCGAACCACTTCGATCGCCTCGACCAGCGGCGAGTAGATCGGGAACACACGTTCCACGCCGACGCCAAAGCTGATTTTGCGAACGGTGAAGCTCTCATTGATGCCACCGCCGGAACGGGCAATGCACACGCCTTCGAAGGCCTGAAGGCGCTCACGCTGACCTTCTTTCACCTTCACTTGCACGCGAACGGTGTCGCCAGGTGCAAAGGCTGGAACTTCTGGTTTCAATTCGGCAGCGTGCTCGGCTTCGAGCTGCTGGATGATATTCATGTCTAGTCCGTCTCGTTATTCGGCGGATTGGACCGCGCCCTATTTGAGCAAGTCCGGTCGTCGCGCACGCGTCAGCGCGAGAGATTGTTCCTCACGCCACTGGGCAATCTTTTTGTGGTCGCCTGAAAGAAGGACATCCGGGATGTGCCGCCCTTCAAACTCCCGAGGCCTCGTGAACTGAGGATATTCTAGGAGCCCGTTCTCGAAGCTCTCCTCATCCCGCGAAGCGAGGGCGCCCAATACGCCAGGGACAAGCCGAAGACAAGCCTCGATCATGGCCATGGCCGCAACTTCTCCGCCCGCCAGGACATAGTCGCCGATGGAGACCTCGACCAGCTCGCGCGCTTCGATAACCCGCTGGTCCACGCCCTCAAAACGGCCGCAGACAAAGAGCGCGCCCGGCTGCTCGGATAGCTCGTGAGCGAACGGTTGGTCGAACGGCCTACCGCGGGGGCTCAAAAGAAGTTTCGGACCCGGTACGGCCTCCATTTTGTCAATGGTTCGGGCTAGGATATCGGCGCGCATCACCATACCTGGACCGCCACCCGCCGGCGTGTCATCGACGGTGCGATGCTTGTCCTCGGTAATGTCCCGAGGGTTGATCGTGTTGAGCGACCAGAGGCCGTCGGCCTTGGCTCGCCCGATAACGCCCACGCCCAGGGGGCCGGGAAACGCTTCTGGGTAGAGCGTGACGATGCCCGCCTTCCACTTCACCGGCTTGCCTCCACCGCGAGGCGGAGCAGCGCGCGTTCGGCAATGGCCTGGGCTGGCGCGCCCGTTTTCTTGCAGGACTGCTCAGCCTCATAGATCGCGGCGGCGGCCCGTTCGAGGCGCGGCAGCGGCCACTTTTTCAGCTGCGCCGCGGTGGCGTCCTGTTCTTTGAAGAAGACCGGCGGGCGGATGCGTTTCATCGCTGCGCCAAT
>JABSRH010000009.1 GCA_013215175.1 Parvularculaceae bacterium
GTCGGCCGCGGCCGTTGGAGGGGTGTGCCAGTCAAGGCGCTGGGCCTGCTCCAGCCAAAAGGCCTGGCGATCTTCTGGCTGTGCACGTCCTGGTGCTGTGGTCGCTAGGGTGTCCGAAGTGTTGTCGTAGGCCATGGCGGCGTTCTCCCATCGGGTCTTTGGCGTCCCTTGAGAAGCAATCTCTCCCTCACGTCCCTACGGGGCAATTCGACCAAGGTCGGTTCGACCAACGGCCAATAGCGGCGCGACGGTTTTCCCGGATGATGGCGAAAAAACAGAAGTGCTCGGGAGGTAACCATGACCAAGATAGGCAAAACCGCAGGAAGGCTAGCGCTACTGACCGCCGTGTCGTCTGTCGCTCTAGGCTCAGCATGGGCGCAGGACAGCGATCTTGAGGCCCGCGTCGAGGCGCTCGAAGCCAAGCTCGACAAGATCATCGAGCGTTTGGACGATGAGCATCAGACACTAACGCCTGCAGAGACCGAAAGTGTTCGCGATGCTGTTAGGCTCATCAAGACTTCCGCGAGTGCCCCCAAGGAATTCGGTGAGACGCCGCCTGAACAGATCCTGGCCAATCGCCCGCAGGGCTTCGTTAGCGGCGATACGGAGGTCAAGTATGGCGGCTTCATCAAACTCGACGCGTCGCTGACAGAGTTCACGGCGGGCGAGCTGCCCACGAACAGTCTGGGCCGAGACTTTTACATTCCAGGAACCATCCCGGTGGGTGGTGACGGCGGTGATCCCGTCATCGACTTCAACCCTCGTGAGTCGCGCTACTTCTTCGGGTTCAATACCAAGCACGGAAAGCACAAGATCGGCGGCAAGATTGAGCTTGATTTCCAAGTGACCAACGACGGCAACGAGCGGGTCTCCAACAGCTTCTCGCCTCGCATGCGGCAGGCCTTCATCACCATCGACAATTGGCTGCTCGGGCAAACCTGGTCGACCTTCCAAGATGTGTCAGCGCTTCCAGACAACCTTGATTTCATTGGCCCGACGGAAGGTACGGTGTTCGAGCGTCAGCCGATGATCCGCTACACCAAAGGGCCATTCCAGATTGCCCTCGAGCAGCCGGAGACGGAGATTACTAGCTCGACCGGTGGCCGCATGTTGCCAGGCGATGACCTACTTCCCGACCTTGCCCTGCGCTACAACAAGAAAGGCGCTTTCGGTCACCTCACGGTTGCCGGTTTGTTCCGCCAACTGAAGGCTAGTGAGGATATGACGGCCAACGGCGCTGACACCGCGCTCGGTTGGGGCGTCTCTGGCTCGGGAAAGATCAAGCTAGGGAAGAAAGACGACCTCCGTTTCATGGCCACCTACGGCGATGGCATTGGCCGCTATGTCGGTGTGAATATCGTCAACGATGCAGCCTTCGATCCCGACGGTGACCTTGAAACCATTCAGACAACGTCGGGCTTTGTCTCCCTACGGCATTTCTGGAATGATCAATGGCGCTCGAACCTGACACTGGGCTATTTCAATGCGGACAATCCCGTCGCGCTGACGAGCGGTGCGGTCACCGATACCGTGACGTCGTTGCACGCTAACCTCATCTACTCGCTCACGTCGAAGATTGATATTGGTGCTGAATATATCCGTGCCGACCGTGAGCTAGAGAACGGTGCTGAGGGTGCCATGAACAAGCTCCAGTTCTCGGCCCGCTACGGCTTCTAACCGACTTCCCGTCGTGCCCTCCCGCGACGTAGGGGCAGTGTCCATGGCGCTGCCCCTTTTTATTGGAATCACAGTGTCTTGGTTCCAAACCTTGATTTCGATCAAGGACAGAATACGCGCCCCCGTGCGCAATCCAATCTCCCTCTGTCGACCAACAGCAACCGTTGAGGCTGCGTGCTATGCCCCTCAGTTCGAACCAGGCCGCGGCTCTGAGCAGTGTCCCAATCAAGAGCCCTCAAGATGCGCCCTGGCGTTGGTTGTCAGAGGGAGCAAAAGTCTACGCTGCCCATCCGGTGTTGTCCGCGGGATACGGTCTGCTCTTTGTGCTGATTGGCTATGGTCTCGCCGGATTGCTATTCACAATTCATCTCGTCTCCGTCCTGCCCATGGCCATCGCGTGTTTCGCGCTGGCGGGCCCCATCATGGCGGCTGGTCTCTATTCCGTGGCTCAGGCGCATGAGAAAGGACGTAAGGGGACGGCTTACGATATGCTATTCCCGAGCGCGAAGTCGCCGACGCAGATCGCCTATCTCGGCGTGATTATCCTCGTCGCCGTCTTGTTTTGGATCGCAACTGCTGCCGCCTTGTTCGCGGCCTTCCATGCAACGGGCCTGTCATCCGTGCCTGAGTTCCTGGCGTTCAGTCTTACCACACCGCGCGGCTTGACGATGATCGCCGTGGGCACACTGGTGGGCGCCATCCTCGCCTTTGGCCTGTTCGCTGTCTCTGCCTTTTCGATCCCTCTGCTGATGGATCGCGAGCTCGACTTTGCCACCGCTATTGCTGCTAGCGTGAACGTGGTCCGTGAGAACACGACAATTATGCTACTCTGGGCGTGGGTGATCGCCCTGTGCATTGGTTTGGGAACAGCGAGCTTCTTCCTGGGGTTTGTCTATCTCTTCCCCGTCTTGGGCTATGCCACTTGGGCAGCCTACCGGGATATGTTTCCGTCGTCGTCCTGATCAAGGTCGTCGTCGAGGAGAATGCGCTGGGCTGCGCCATCAGGATCATCGAACTGATCATTCCTCAGTGACCAGAAGAAGGCGACAACGCCCAACCCGCCCATAAACAAAGCGATGGGTATTAGGATCAATAAGCCTGTCATGAGACTTTTGGGCCTCCGCGCATCAATCGCATGGCATTCAACGTCACAACCACCGACGATCCCGACATCGCGAGCGCTGCAATCAATGGTGTGACCAACCCGGCCATGGCGAGGGGCGCTGCCACCGCGTTGTAGGCCACCGCGAACCCGAAGTTCTGCAGGATATGCTGCCGGGCTCGGCGCGCCATGTGCCAAGCTTGGTAGACCGAGCCAACGCCATCCTTCTGAAAAACAAAGTCGGCGGCCGACTGAGCCGCATCTGCCGCACTACCGGGCGCCAGCGAGACATCAGCCAGCGATAGAGCCGCCGCATCGTTAAGGCCGTCGCCGATCATGGCGATAGGGCCGTGCTCTTCTCTCAGCTCACCAATGATCTCGGCCTTATCTTGCGGCGAAAGCCCCGCGCGATGATCGGCGATACCGAGACTTTGGGCGACCTCGGCCACAGGCTGGGCCCGATCACCCGAGAGCAGGCTTACGGATAAACCCGACCGATCCAGCGCGTTGATCGTATCCTGTCCATCCGTGTGCACTTGGTCTTGGAATGTGAGCAAGACCGGATCGGTACTACCCATCTTAAACCAAGAGGTTGGCCCCGCTGCGGGGTGGTTTGCTGCCCCCACGAATGAAGCGGATCCAAGACGAACCTCGACACCATCGATCACGCCCCGAAGCCCCTGGCCCGGGATCTCATCAGTGTCGAGCGCAAGTGGACCTGCGCCTTCTACGGCTGCAATTGCGCGGGCGATCGGATGCAGTCCCGCCCTGGCAAGGGCGGCAAGCTTCTTGCGATCGTCAGCAGGAATAGCCTCTCGGTTCGTCCAAGCCAGTTCGCCGACCGTCAGTGTGCCGGTCTTATCAAAGACGATGTGTCTTGCCTTCGCCAGGCGTTCGAGAGCGTTGCCGCTCTTCACGAGGATGCCGCGGCGAAACAATTGTCCTGTCGCCACCACCTGGACAGCCGGTGTAGCCAGACCGAGGGCGCAAGGGCAGGTGATGATCAGCACCGCCGTCGCCGCCATGACGGCCTCGCGCAATCCGGACCCAGCAAGGATCAACCAGCCGAGAAAGGTCAGCACCGCTAGGGTGTGGACGATCGGGACATAAGCACGGGCAGCTTTGTCCGCTAGAACGGTATACTGATCTTTAGATTGCTGCCCCGCTTCCATCAGGCGGACAAGGTCAGCAACCAGTGAGCCGGAGACATCAGCGGTCGCCCTCACCGTGAGGCGTTGCGAGATATTCTGCGTTCCCGCGAACACCTCCCCACCTTCGCGCACCACCTGAGGCAGCGATTCACCAGTCAGAAAAGACACGTCAATGTCGGACTGCCCGCGAACCACCTGCGCGTTCACCGGCAACCGCGTGCCGGGTCGGATCACCAGCAAGTCACCCGGCCTAATGTCCCGCGCAGCGATGGTTTCCACGCTTCCGTCACTCAGTTCACGGAGGGCGGTGGTCGCTTGAAGCGCGAGCAAGTCACTGGCTGCTGCATGGGCACGCTGGCGTAGGCGGTGATCCAACCAGCGTCCGATAAGCAAGAAAAACAGCAACATGACCGCAGCATCGAAGTAGGCGTGCTCACCTCCGGCCAGCGATTCAAACATCGACACGCCGAGAGCGAGGAACACGGCCAACGAAATCGGTACATCCATATTCGCATGGCCTGACTTCAGGGCAGCGTAGGCTGAGCGAAAGAATGGTCGGCCGGAATAGGCAACAGTAGGAATAGCGATCAGTGCTGAGATCAAATGGATGAGAGACCGCGTCGCTTCGCCCATTTCGTCGCCGTTGGCTGACCAGACGGAAACCGATAGCAGCATGATGTTCATGGCAGCGAAACCCGCCACGCCAAGACATTTCAGCAGGAACTGTCCCTGGTCATCCTCCTGCTTCTCACGCGTACCCGGATCAAACGGTAGGGCGGGGTAGCCCAGCTCTTGAAGGGTCTGACCAATCCGCGAGGCCGCCAGGCTGCCCTGCCACTGAACCGAGAGTTTGCCTGTGGAGAGATTGAGGCGAACGCTCTCAATACCGGGTAGCCGCTGAACGGCGCTCTCGATTTTCGCTATGCACCCTGCGCACTTGGCGCCAGTGATGGACAGTTCAAGGTGCTTTGACCCCGATCGCTCGTGGACAAAGGGCTCAAGGCTCAGCTCTTCGGTCGGGCTTCCTGCTGGCGCTAATCCCGAGGGGCAACCGAGTTCTGGGGCTGTCACACTCATTGCACAAACAAACGTTTGTCGGCCACCAGCGCGGGGGCCTTGGCTCCGGTTTCCGTCGCTGACACCGTAAGATCCCAGACCCCTCGTGGTAGATGGGCGATATCGATGGTATACCGACCATCACCAAGAGCTGAGAGAGGAATTGACTGCTCACCTGTACTGCTGACGGGTCGGATCACGGTCGCGCTAACCACGGCGTCATCGATAGGCTTTCCGTCTTTTGAAGCGAGCCGCAGCGCGATGGAGTTTGAGCCAGAAGCGCTAGGCCCCTCCAGCATCGTCAGTTGCCAACCCTTCGCCGCTTGCCGCTGTTTGTCCGCTAGCACATCATTGTAGTTGAGCCCCTGGTAGTAAGACTTCTTCACCTGCTCTCCAGGAAAGCTCGTCACAGCGAGACGCACAAACGTGAAATCAGTGATGATGATCATGCCAAAGAAGACGATAAACGCCGCCAAAACGTGACGGCCCTTCAGGGTGAATGATGTCGTTTCAGGATGGCTCATGGTGCGGATCCTTTGGTTAGTCTGCAGGCCTGACGAAGGTCAGCTCTCGTGTGTGCTGAACGCCTGTCAGCTCGTCGGTCAGGGTCAGTGTGATGGTCTCCTGCCTCTGGCGTTCAGCAGGTAGGGTGAGAAAAATTCGAAGTTTCAGCTGCTTGTCACCCTCAAGGTCGAAGGCAATGTGCTGGTTGTCGACGTTGTGCCCCACTGCTTTCACGGATAGCTGCTCCGGACCGCTGGCGGTGAGTGTAAAGGAACGGATGTCGCTCTCCTTGTTGAGGATACGAGCTGTCATCGCGTTCCGTATACGGCCGTCAGATAGTTGCGTCGCGAGCATCGTCCGGTCCCGCTCGATGCCGAACTCGAGGTTCTCGCGAGTCCCAAGGCCCAAAAGCATCACGCCGGCAATCACCATGATGGCGGCAGCATAGACGATGGTCCTTGGTCGGATGATGCGTGGCCAGCGTGCACGCTTCTCAACAGGCGAAGAAGAAGTGTACTGATTGCTGAACGCGATGAGGCCCGTTGGAAGGCCGACCTTCTTCATCACCGAGTCGCAGGCATCCACGCACAGCCCGCAATTGATGCACTCCAATTGATCGCCTTCGCGGATGTCGATCCCCATGGGGCAGGCCACGACACAGCCATTGCAGTCGATGCAATCGCCCAGCGCGGACCAGTCTGACCCCTTCTTGTGCTTGCCGCGAGGTTCACCCCGCGCGGCGAAGTAGCCGACTTGGAAAGTCGACGCATCGGTCATCGCGCCCTGGATACGAGGCCACGGGCACATATAGGTGCAGACTTGTTCGCGCATGAGGCCGGCGAGGCTGTACGTGGTAAACGTCAAGACGCCAATGAAGATATATGAGCTTCCAGGCGCTTGCCCCGTCAGTAGGCCGAAGATCACCGTGGGGGCATCATGGAAATAGAGCACCCAAGCGCCACCGGTCAAAACTGCGATCAGCAACCAGATGCTATGCTTGGTCAATTTCTTTGAGACTTTGCTCAAGGACCAGGGTGCTTTGGCTAGCTTCAGCCGCTTGTTTCGATCGCCCTCGATCATGCGTTCCACGGCAATGTAGAGGTCGGTCCAAACCGTCTGTGGGCACGCGAAGCCGCACCACAAGCGCCCCCAAAGTGCCGTCACCAAAAAAAGGAGGAGGGCGGATAGAACGAGAACGCCTGTGACGAGGTAAAACTCGTCAGGCCAAATCTCTAGTCCGAAGAAATAGAGCCGACTTCCCGCAAAATCTACGAGAATAGCCTGCGTCGGTTCTTGTGGCGCGCGAGGCCAGCGCAACCACGGCAGAAAGTAATACAGGCCCAGTGAGGCGATCAGGATAGCCCACTTGATGACGCGGTACTTCCCCTTCACCAGCTGTGGGTGGATCGCCTCCCGCTTAGCATAGAGGTTGGGCGCAGGTTGTTGATCGTACGCCATGGCGCATCACTTTCCGCCTTGTTCGGCCCCGTTATCTTCGGCCGCCAGACTCCCCGCATCGGCATGCTCGTCACGGGGTTCTGCTTCCGCGACCGTCGTGGCCTCACCACCGCCGAGGGCGTGGACGTAGACGGACAGTGCAACGATGGTCGTTTCGTCAAGTCGTTCGCCCCAGTTTGGCATGACGCCATTCCGCCCGTTCCGAATCTGTGAGCGGATGGTTTTGACGTCGCTGCCATAGAGCCACTCGGCATCGGTCAAGTTCGGCGCGCCCATGGACCTGTCTCCCTGGCCATTCGTGCCGTGGCAGGTAGAACACTGAGCTTCAAAGACCGGCGCAGCCCGATCGATGGCGGCCTGGTTGCTATGCGGGCTTGAGAAGTTCGACACAAAGACCGCAAGATCATCGATCTCCTCAGGGCTCAGCAGGCCATCAATGCCATACGAGGGCATCATCGAAAAGCGCGTCTCATCGCTATGCGCACGAATACCATGAGTGATGGTGTGGCGAATGTCTTCGAGCGTGCCGCCCCACAGCCACACGTCATCAGCGAGACTAGGATAGCCAGGTACACCGCGGCCGCCGATACCGTGACAGGTCGCGCAGTTGTCACCGAACGCTGACTTTCCGGCCGCCATGACAAACTGAAACAGCTCAGGGTCCTGCTCGATTTCCTCCAAAGAGACGTCGCTGAGCAGTTGTGACGCTAGCGCCGTGCGGTCTACTGCGACCTGCTCCATCTGCTGCTGCACGTTGGCACGTTCAGAGTGGTTGCGAAGACCCGGCAGGCCGGGGAACGAAGGCATGAAGATACAATAAATCAGAGCCCAGACGATTGTAACGTAGAAGACAATCAACCACCAACGGGGAAGCGGTGTGTTGAGCTCCTCAATGCCGTCCCAAGAATGGCCCGTGGTCTCGGTCCCGGTGTGATCATCGACGCGGGGCGTGTCGTCTTGATGGTTAGAGTTGGTCATGGTTCTGATCCTCCGTATCAAGCGGAGTGAGGGCGGCACGGTCAAACGTGGAGCGGTTTGAGGGCGCTAGCGCATAGACAAGCACGAGGGCGAAGGCGACGACGAAGAGGACGAGGCCAAAGGTTTGGGCGATGTCAGAAAGAAGTACGTGCATTTCTATCCCTCCGAAGCTTCATCGGTGGCTTGATGACTGGCGACGTCTTCAGACTGCGCATCATCACGTCCGGACGCGGTTTCGATTTCAAAAGTGGAGAAATCCACCATGGTGCCAAGGACTTGGAGATACGCGATGATGGCGTCCATCTCCGTGATCGTGGATTTGTTGGGGATATCCGGCGTGCTGACGCCGTCCCACCGTTCCTCGAACCCGCTATAGTCTTCAGCATAGAGAGAGCCGGCTTGCATAAGGAGGTCATGCTTCGCACCAGCGATCTGTTCCTCGGTATAAGGAACGCCGACACGTTTATTGGCGCGCATCTTGCCCATGATATTGTCAGTGTTGAGCTTCTTCTCTTGAAGAAAGGCGTAGGGCGGCATGATCGAGCCTGGAACCAAGCTCCGCGGATCAATCATGTGCTGGCGATGCCAGTCGTCCGAGTACTTGCCCCCCACGCGGGCAAGGTCGGGCCCGGTTCGCTTGGACCCCCATTGGAAGGGGTGATCGTACATGCTCTCTGCGGCCAATGAATAGTGACCGTAACGCTCGACCTCATCACGCAGCGGGCGGACCATTTGACTGTGGCAGGTGTAGCAGCCTTCGCGGATATAGATGTCGCGGCCTGCGAGCTCGAGAGGGGTATAAGGACGAACACCGTCCACTTCCTCGATGGTGTTCTCAACATAGAAGAGCGGCGCGATCTCGATCAGACCACCGATGGCGACGACAACAAGGATACTTGCGATCAACGGGCCGGTATGTTTCTCTAGAAACTTGTGACGGTTCATGACGGACATGGTGGGTTACTCCGCAGGCACGAGGTTGGGGTTCGCAGCTGGGGCGTTGGCGCCATCGACTTCGCTCTGGCGCACATGGCCCTTAGCGGTCATGTAGAGGTTGTAGCACATGATCAGTGCACCCGTGAGATACATGCCGCCACCGACAGCGCGAATGATGTAGGGGATATGCTTGGCTTCGACGGTCTCGATGAACGAGTACTGAAGGAAACCGTACTCGTCGTAGGCGCGCCATTGCAGACCCTCGGTGATGCCTGCGACCCACATCGCACAGATATAGAGCAGGATGCCGATGGTCGCGATCCAGAAGTGCCACTCGACCAGAGCGAAGGAGTAGAGGCGCTCACGCTTCCACAGCCACTGCGTCAGGCAGTAGAGCGCGCCGAAGCTCACGAAGCCAACCCAGCCGAGCGAACCCGAATGGACGTGGCCAATACCCCACTCTGTATAATGCGACAGGGCGTTCACGGCACGGACGGACATCAGCGGCCCTTCGAAAGTCGACATGCCGTAGAAAGCAAGGCTGACAATCATCATGCGGACCACAGGATCAGTACGCAACTTGTCCCACGCACCGGACAGCGTCATCACGCCGTTGATCATGCCACCCCATGAAGGCATCCAGAGCATGATCGAGAATACCATCCCCAGGGTCTGCGCCCACTCAGGAAGCGCCGTGTAATGAAGGTGGTGCGGACCGGCCCAGATATAGATGAAGATCAGGGACCAGAAGTGAACGATCGACAGGCGATACGAATAGACTGGCCGGTTCACCCTCTTCGGGATGAAGTAGTACATGATCGCCAGAAAGCCTGCGGTCAGGAAGAAGCCGACAGCGTTGTGGCCATACCACCATTGCGTCAGCGCATCCTGCACACCGCCAAAGAGCGAGTAGCTGCGGCTCTCAAGCAATGAGACGGGTACGGCTAAATTGTTGACCACGTGCAACATCGCCACGGTGACGATGAACGCCAGGTAGAACCAATTGGCGACATAGATATGCGGTTCTTTCCGTTTCCAAAGTGTGCCCAGGAACACGAGCAGATACATCACCCAAACAACCGTCAGCCAAAGGTCAGCATACCACTCCGGTTCGGCATACTCTTTCGATTGAGTGATACCCATCAGATAGCCAGTCGCGGCCACCACGATGAAGAGGTTGTACCCCCAGAACACGAACCAAGGCAGATTGCCGCCGAACAGTCGCGCCTTGGTGGTGCGCTGAACAACATAGAACGACGTCGCCAACAACACGTTGCCGCCAAAGGCAAAGATCACCGCCGACGTATGCACTGGCCGTAGCCGGCCGAAGTTCAGCCAAGGAATAGTCTCCCAAGATAGCAGCGCCGGAAAGGCCAGCTGCGCCGCGATGATCACGCCGACTAGGAAGCCAGCGATGCCCCAGAATGCCGAAGCGGCCACGCCAGCCTTGGCAACGTTAAGGTTGTAGGTGTCCGTAGGCGGTGTTTTGCCGAACTGCAGCTGCATCAACAGCGCGTAAAGTCCCGCTGAGAACGCGGCCAGGAAGATGAAGGCGTGCACGCGCATCGCCGGTTCTGGGGTCAGGATCGCGACGATAAAGAAAAAGAGCGTCCCGATACCTAAGAAGACACTGAGGTACGGAATCTCGCTCGACAGAGATCGGAGCGGCGACGGTTGGGTGGCAGAGGACATGGCGAAACCGAGGTTGACGGATGTACGAACGTCTCTTCTGGCCAAAGGTTCCGTTAGCCGCCTTGCGCTCGGTCAACGTTCCTCGCTGCCCATGGGCTAGCACGAGGCTTGTCTAGAGCAGGGCCCTATGTCCCAAGTTTCGAGCCTGTCGTTAGCCCGGCTAGCCGCCTTAGCTAGTTTCACGGCGATGTCCCTCGCGCCGGTGGAAGTGGCTGCGGCCCACGGCTGGGTGCGGTTATGCCGATCCGACGGCTCCGTCGTGATGGTGCCGTTTCCCGCACCCGACGATGGTAGCCGTGATCACGGGCACTCCTGTCATGCGCCGTGCTTGTGCGAACGGCGAAAGCTAAGCCTGCCCCAACCCGATGCCGACCGGGAAAGCTAGTCCGTGTTCACGGAGTCCGGAAAGGTTAGCTCAACGCGCCAACCGCCATCCGACGTCTCTGATGCATCGAATCGATATTGATCTGTATACATAGACTGAAGCCGCTCTCGCACATTGGCGAGGCCGATCCCTAAAGAGGGCGCGACGCTTTGCGGGCTCGAACCCTCTTCGCTCCGCGCTGGCGTATTCTCGATCGTGATTGTCAACATACGGCTTGATGTGGCCGCTTTGATGAGCACGTGGACTTGGCTCAGCGTCTTGCTCACGGCATGCTTCATGATGTTTTCGACCACTGGCTGAAGAAGCAGCTTCGGAACGAGCGCCGATAGAGAGTCATCGGAGACGGCGAACTCTGTCGTCAGTCTATCACCAAAGCGAGCACGCTCGATGTCAAGGTAAAGCCCATTCATGGTCAGCTCATCTTCGAGTGTGTAAACTGGGCTATCGTCTTCCTCCAACGACAGGCGCAAGAAATCGCCGATACGCGCCAACATTTTCGTCGCATCCTCGCGACTGCCTGATTGAACAAGGGCGGTTACTGAATTGAGGGCATTGAATAAAAAATGAGGCTTGAGCTGATATTTCAGCATACGAAGCTCGGCGGCTTGCGACAGTTTTTCAGCTTCGATCCGCTTTAGGCGTTCTTCCCGCGCTTTCTCACGAGCTTCCAAAGCGCGGCGTTCGGCAACGATGGCAACCTCCCGTTGCTCCGCTAGCAAACGATAATAGACGAGAGCATGATAGCTAATCGACCAGGCGCTGAAGACGATCACCGACCCGAAAATCCAACCGCCCCAATCTTCAGCATCGATCACTTCGCCGGTCAGCCACGTGAATGTCAAAATGCGGACAATCGTCCAAATGAATGATGCCGCAATCGCTGCTGCTATGTTGACCCCAGCTCGTGTTAGAACGTTCTTTGTCCAGACGGATCGTGCAATCCACCTTAAAGGGTGGCTTACAAGAATACCGATGAGGGATTGCAATAAGGTGTGGAAAGCTGGTGTGAACTGTCCAGGATTGTACCAAATGGTCAGGCTGAAATAGCTGAGCGCAGCAAACGCCAACCAACCACCCAGTTGAAACGTCCAGTACTGATTGGGGGCGAGGGACAATCGTCGTCCCATAAAGTTCAAATTTTGCGGCTCGGTGGTCATGCAAATCTCGCGCGATCAAGGGTCTTGCACGTTAGGTCAGAAAGCGTGACGATCAAACCATGTTGACGACCGTGATTTGCGATGATGAGCGCCCAGCGCTCGATCTTCTCGAAAAGATCCTGACCGAGACTGATAGGGTGTCGGTTGTGGGCGCCTATCAATCGGCGGAGCAGGCCGTGGCGCGGATCAATCAAGGCGGCGTCGACTTAGCTTTCTTTGATGTGGAGATGCCTGGCACCAACGGAATCGATGCCTTCAGTCAACTGATGGTTAGCCCAAAGCCGCTTCTCGTCTTTGCCACTGCTCATCCTGAATATGCGTTGGATGCTTTTGAAGTCGACGCTATCGACTATCTGCTGAAGCCGCTCGATCCTGAGAGGGTCTCAAAGGCGCTAGATAAAGCCGATCGTCTTCATAGGCTTACCTCAAGCGCTGATGCGCAAGAGGCTGCGGCACCAGCGGAGCCAGGTACGCTACGTGTGAAGGATGTCGGGCATGTCTTCTTCATCCCGTTCGAGCAGGTTCTGTGGGTTGAGGCAGCGGGTGACTATTCGCTCGTGCACACATCGGAACGTGAGTACGCGTTGCGTTGCACCATTTCGGCCTTAGAGAATGACCTGCCGAGTGAGCAGTTTGTCCGTGTTCACCGCTCAGCGATCGTTCAGATTGCTGCGGTGCGGGAGGTGCGCGTCTTGCCGAAGGGCGATGCGCAAATCTCCCTCAGCCATGGTTCTGTGGTGAAGGCGAGCCGAAGCTACCGGGACGCGATCAAACGTCTCGTGGCCGCGCCGAAATAAGCGCAAAGGGCACTCCATTTCACCGTAGAAATGGTCCAATTCGTCGCAAAAACGTTGCCGCCAGCGGGTGGTCAGACGATGGTCGCGGCGCGTTGCGCGAGGGCCGTTCAGTGCGGAGACGTTTCGTCATACCGTGCCGCGAGGAAAAAAACGGAAGTGCTTTGATGAAGAAATTATTGTCCTGTTTCACCGGATTGGTCGCTGCTGGTACCTTGGCAGCATCCCCTGCGTGGGCGGACGACATCGATACCAAGGTCGAGTCGCTGCTCCAGCAAATGACCCTCGAAGAGAAGGTGGGTCAGCTCAACCAGTTCACGGATTTCTGGGACGTCACGGGGCCGGCGCCCACGGGTGAAGAGCAAGAAGTCAAGTACGAGCTCATCAAGAAGGGTCTCATCGGTTCGATGCTCAACGCTGTGGGCACCGAAGATGTCAAAACACTTCAGACCTTTGCCGTGGAGAATTCGCGGCTCGGGATCCCGATGATCTTTGGCTACGACGTCATTCACGGGCATAAGACGATCTTCCCGCTGCCCCTCGCCGAAACGGCGAGTTGGGACCTCGACATGATGGAGCAGACGGCCCGTGTCGCCGCTGTCGAAGCTTCCGCACAGGGATTGAATTGGACCTTTGCGCCGATGATCGACGTCGGTCGCGACCCGCGCTGGGGCCGTGTGATGGAAGGGTCTGGCGAAGATCCCTACCTGGGCGGCAAGGTTGCCATCGCTCGCGTGAACGGCCTCCAAGGTGACGATCTCGGCGCGGCTGACACCATCGCGGCGACGCTCAAGCATTTTGCCGGCTACGGTTTTGGTGAGGCGGGCAAGGACTATAACCGCGCCGACGTGGGTACGGTGACCCTGTTCAACACCATCCTGCCGCCCTTCAAGGCTGCTATCGACGAAGCCAATCCGCGTACGGTGATGAACGCCTTCAACACGGTCAACGGCATTCCTGCGACGGGCGATGAATACCTGCAGCGAGATATCCTGAAGGGTGAGTGGGGTTTTGACGGCTTTGTCATTTCCGACTGGGGTTCCATCGAAGAGATGGTCGACCACGGCTTTGCTGAAGACGAGCGGGAGGCCGCTCGCCTAGCCATCAAAGCGGGCTCCGACATGGACATGGAGAGCTACGCCTACCTGGAAAACCTTGAATCGCTTGTTGAATCGGGTGAGGTCGACGTTGCGCTGATCGATGATGCGGTGCGCCGTATCCTCCGTGTAAAGCACGAATTAGGCCTTTTTGAGGATCCCTACCGCTACATCGATCCGGAGCGTGAAGAGACCCTCCTGATGTCGGATCAGCACCTCGACGTGGCGTTGAAAATGGCCGAGCGCTCGGTGGTTCTCCTCAAGAACGACGGCGCACTGCTGCCCCTTCAGGCTGGCGAACGGGTCGCTCTCATCGGTGCTCTGGCTGCGGATAAAGACAGCCCGCTCGGCAATTGGCGCGCGCAAGGTGAAGAGAGTTCTGCGGTTTCGCTGGTTGAAGGCTTCGCGGCGGCAGGACTCAATTTCTCATTCTCCAACGGCGTTGATGTTGAGGTTGGTGACGCCAACTTTGCCAGCGAAGTTGTGGTGAACACAGACGACCGGACCGGCATGGACCAAGCCATCGAAACGGCCAGGTCCGCTGACAAAGTGGTGTTGGTGCTCGGCGAGGATGCGCTGCAAAGCGGCGAGGGCCGCAGCCGCGCGGACATTGGGTTCCCGGGGCTGCAGCAGGAACTGCTCGAGAAGATCGTGGCGGTGAACCCGAATGTCGTTCTTGTGGTGATGAGTGGCCGCCCCTTGGTCCTGACCTGGGCTGACGAGAATGTTCCCACCATCGTCCAGGCCTGGCATCTGGGGCACCAGAGCGGCCATGCCCTAACCAATGTGCTGACCGGCGCTTACAATCCCAGCGGCAAGTTGCCGATGACCTTCCCGCGTTCGGTGGGCCAGCTTCCGATCTACTATGACTACCTCAACACCGGGCGCCCCGGCCCCCGCAAAGAGGTGTTCTGGCAGCATTATATCGATGAGGATAACGCGCCGCTTTATCCCTTCGGCCACGGTTTGAGCTACACGGACTTCAAATATGACCGACTTCGCGTTCGCCAGGCGGACGAGGGCTTTGAGGTGTCCGTGCGGGTGCGCAACACCGGTAAGGCTGCCGGCGAGGAGGTCGTGCAGCTCTACATCCGCGACCATGTCGCCAGCGTGTCCCGTCCGGTTCGCCAGTTGAAGGGTTTCGAGAAGGTTTCTCTCGATCCACGCCAGGCCCAGCGTGTGACCTTCCAGCTGACTTCCGAAGAGCTGGGCTTCTACAATGGCCGAGGCGAATTTGTTGTGGAGCCAGGCGACTTTGACGTGTTTGTCGGCGGTTCATCGGCCGCGACCTTGTCGGACACGTTCACGTTGAAGCGCTAACCGGAAACTCGTCTGCCGAGCGTGTTTTGACGTTCGGTAGACGGTCCCGGTGTCCAACTCACCGCTCCATCACCCCGCTTCACCGCAAAGTGCTTGAGACGAAGTGGGCTTCCTGGCCTCCTGTGAGCGGAAAAGTGCCCCGACGAAGAGGGCGCGATTAGGGAGGCAGTGCGTTGACCGGCTTGTTGCTGGCTATACTGGGCGTGTGGGGAGTTGCTGGAGCGGCGGAAGCTTCAAGCACTTCGCCCCAGTGGCAGACCGTTTGGCTCGACGAGTTCGAGGGCCACACGCTTGATGCTTCCAAATGGGTGATGGAAGAAAGCTGCTGGGGCGGCGGCAACAACGAACGCCAGTGCTACACTCAACGTGAGGAGAATGTGGAAGTCGCCGATGGCGTGCTTCGTCTCAAGGCGCGTGCGGAACAGTTCGAGGGCCGGATGTTTCCCCTCGGCAAATCAGCCGGTCGCCAGTTCGAGCGTCGTGTACAACCTTACACCTCCGGCAAGGTCAAAACCCGCGGCAAGGCGGACTGGAAGTACGGTCGGTTCTCTGCGCGCATTAAACTGCCTGCCGGTCAAGGAACGTGGCCAGCCTTTTGGATGATGCCATCCGAGGACGCCTACGGCACATGGCCGCTTTCCGGCGAGATCGACATCATGGAGGCGGTCAATCTAGGCACGCCTTGCGAAGATTGTCCGGGTGGAGAGGAGAGCCGCACCAGCGCAGCGCTTCACTTCGGCGAGCGCTGGCCCGACAACACCTACCTCACCAAAAAGACGGCCGGCACACCGGACTATAACCCGTCACAGGGTTGGCACACCTACACGGTGGAATGGGCCGAAGGCGTCTTCCAATGGTTTGTGGACGGCAAAGTTTTTCTGCGCATCACGGCAGATCAGTGGTTCACAGCGAGTTGCAAGACCGAAGGCAGGGAATTCGCGCCCTTCGACAGGCCGTTCTACCTGATGCTGAATTACGCCGTGGGCGGAAACCTATCTGAAAAATCGAATGGTGCTGGCTTCGACCCAGCATCTTTTCCTTCCGAACTCCAAATCGACTGGGTGCGCGTTGAGCAGTGCGCGGGCGATGAAGAGACCGGAAAAGCCTGCCTCACACCGGTCGACTGGGACGGAGAACCAGAAGGCCCGTGGGAAACACAAGCGCGGTGACAAGCCGCTAGTTTATTTGCCAATTTAGGGAGGGCAATATGAGTAGAGAAACAAAGATCAGGGGGCTGAAGGCCTCACTGGCACTGCTGACAGGCGTATCCTCGCTTGCCATGGTGCAACCAGCCTTTGCGCAGCAGATCACAGAGGACGAAGACGGCGACGTCATCGTTGTCCGCGGTATTGCGCAGTCACTCGCTGCTTCGTCGGATATCAAGCGTCGTAGCCAAGGTGTGGTTGACGCTCTGTCTGCTGAAGACATTGGTGACTTCCCTGATACCAACCTCGCGGAATCCCTCCAGCGGGTAACGGGTGTCTCGATTGACCGCCGGAACGGCGAAGGCTCGACCGTCACGGTTCGTGGCTTCGGTCCGGGCTTCAACTTGGTCCTGCTCAATGGGCGCCAGATGCCAACCGCCTTCATTGGCGATGGCAACGATGCTGCATCGCGTAGTTTCGATTTCGGCAACCTTGCTTCTGAAGGCATTGCATCGGTTGAGATCTACAAATCGGGTCGCGCAGATCTGCCTACCGGTGGTATTGGTTCGACACTGAACATCAAGACCGCACGTCCGCTGGATGCGCCAGGTCTTCGCTTCTCAGCGGGTGTGAAGGGCGTTCTCGATAAATCGAACACCACGCTCGGCGAGGAAAACCTCACGCCAGAGATCTCTGCGATCTTCTCAAACACCTTCGCTGACAACAAGTTCGGCGTCGCTTTGATCGGCAGCTACCAAGATCGTGAGAGCGGTTTTGCACAATTCGGTACCTCGAGCGGTTGGCGCGGCGCCTATCGCGGCGATGAAGCAAACTGGGGTACGCTTCCACCAGCCGACAGCGGTCGTGTCACGAACCGTCCTGGTCCTGATGACATCTACTCGGTTCCGCAGAACGGTAACTATGCACTGACGCAAATCCGTCGTGAGCGTACGAACGGTCAACTCGTTCTCCAGGCTCGCCCAACCGACCGGATCGAGTCCACACTCGACTTCTTCTACTCTGAGAACAAGATTTCCGATCAGACGTCGGACATGTCCGTCTGGTTCAACCACGGCAACACGACGAGTGCGTGGGGCGATGGTCCGATTTCGGATATTCAGTTCTACAACGAAGTGTTCGATCCTGCGTTCCCATCCGACCTCTCGTTTGGTTCGAAGAATGTGGCGATCGTCAGCGAAAACCACTCCGTTGGTTTGAACGTTGAGTACGAGGTCACCGACCGGCTGACCCTGACCGTGGATGCCCATAGCTCGTCAGCGGAATCGGTGCCTGATAGCCCGTTCGGCAGCAACGGCGTTGTGTCGACGGCTGGCTTCTATCTGGCAAGCCAAGGCCTGGATTTCACAACAGATCTGCCAACACTGTCGCTAGGCTTCGTTGATGGTGTTTCTGATATCGACCCATCTCGGATGCTTGGTACGGGTTCGACCTTCCAAGCCGCAACAATCCGTACGGAGATTGATCAGCTTCAACTGTTCGGCTCGTACTCGTTCGATAACTTCATCAAGAGCATCGATTTCGGTGCGTCTTTGACGAAGAACGACTATCGTTCGACGTTCTCGAACAACCAGCGCGACAGCTGGGGCGGTGTTGGTTCGCCTGATGATTATCCAGATGACATCTGGCAGCGTGCCAACCTCGCGAGCAACTTCGATCAGCTTTCGGGCTATCGCGACACGTTCCAAGAGTTCTTCGTTGTCGATTTCGATCGCTTGATTGACATTCTGGACACCGACTTTGGCGGCCAAAGTGCTGTTTGCGGTGGCGACGGCGTGTGTACGGCTGATCTGGTTCAAGTTGACCGCCGTACCGAGGAAGAAACGCTTGCAGCCTTCATCGAGGTGAATACGGACTTTGAGATCGGCACCATGCCAACCTCGATCAATGTTGGTCTCCGGTATGAACAAACCGACGTCATGTCGGACGCGCTTGTTCCGTTCCCAACCGGCACGGCATGGGTTGCTGCCAATGAGCTTAGCTTGTTGGGCGTCAATGACCCCGCCAACCGCGACTTCACTTCACTCGAAGGCGACTACGACTACTTCTTGCCGGCGATCGATTTCCAAGTGCAGCCAACGGACGAATTGGTGCTCCGGGCGTCGTACAGTCACACGATGACGCGTCCTGACTATGCGTCCATCCAAGGTGGCCAGACCGTAGCGCAGCTCTTCCGTGTTGATGGTGGCGATGGTAACTCGGGTAACCCCGACTTGCTGCCGTTCTTGTCGCGGAACATCGATTTGTCTGCTGAGTACTACTATGGTGAAGGCAGCTACTTCTCAGCCGGGTATTACTACAAAGAGGTTGAGAACTTCATTGGCCGTCAAGTCACTGAGGGTGTGACGCCGTTCGATGTTGTCACGCCAATTGGTGGTCAACGGTATAATGATGCCGTGGCAGCCTTGGGCGGTTCGATGGACTCCGATGCGATCCGTCAGTACATCTTTGCGAACGCTGATCCGTCGACGTTTGAGATCTTCTTCGTGAACCCTGCTGACGGCTTCGTCACCGGTAACATCTTCGGTGTGCCTGGTGAGGATCCAACGGTTCCATTCCGTATTTCACAGCCCGTGAACTCGGATGAGACCAAGTCGGTTGATGGTTGGGAGTTTGCTTGGCAGCACCTGCTCGGCGACACAGGTTTCGGCTGGATTTTGAACTACACGATCGTCGATGGCGACGTGACGTTCGATAACAATGTCGTACCGTCAGATGGCACCGTCCAGGAGCCGCTGCTCGGCCTCAGCGACAGCTACAACATCCAGGCGTTCTACGACAAAAACGGCTTCCAGGCCCGTCTTGCCTACAACTGGCGTGATCAGTTCCTGACATCGGCCGTGGGTGTGAACGGTATTCCGGACAACCCACTCTACGTCGAAGAGTTCGGTCAGCTCGATTTCAACGCGAGCTACGATGTGAACGACAGCCTCACGGTCTTTGTCGAGGGCATCAACGTTCTGGACGAAACCCGTTCGGTTGTTGGTCGCAGCTCTGCGTACCTCAACTTCGTCACGCAAACCGGTCCTCGGTACCAGTTTGGTGCACGTTACCGCTTCTGATCAGGCGGTTAGGCGGCGGTTTCTCCCTCCTGAACCGCCGTTTCATGGCTGAAGTGCACAGGATGCCACGCCCACTTTTTGCAGTGGGTGTGGTATTCTACTTTTAGAGACCAAAAAGTGCGTGCGGAGTAGTCATCAGTGAACAACGACCGACCAGTCAAAAGCGTTGTGATCGTAGGCGGAGGGACAGCCGGTTGGTTAACCGCGTCCATTCTGGCGGCCGATCATTGTGCGGCGCACCCTGACGGTTTGCAGGTAACGGTCATTGAGTCCGCTCGCGTCCCGATCTTGGGAGTCGGCGAGGGCACCTGGCCCTCCATGCGTGACACCCTCCGGCGCATTGGCATCAGCGAGACGACCTTTGTGCGTCGATGCAATGCCGCTTTCAAACAAGGCTCACGCTTCAACGGCTGGAAAGATGGTTCGCCGTCAGATTTTTATTTCCATCCGTTCGAAGCACCACCGAGCCAGGATGATGTCGACGCGCTGACCTTATGGCGATCATCCTCGGGCCTGTCCTTCGCCGACGCAGTGTGTCATCAGCCTGCTGTGTGTTTGGCAGGCCTTGCCCCGAAACAAGCCGGGACACCGGAATATGCGGCGGTCGCGAACTACGCCTACCATCTTGATGCTCCGGCCTTTGCTGAGCTCCTCGCGGAGAACGCGCGCGATAAGCTTGGCGTGAGGCATGTGGTGGACGACGTGGTCAGGGCAACGAAAGATGCCAATGGCCTTCTGGGTTCCGTAGAGACGTCTGAGAACGGATCGATTGCCGCCGACCTCTTTATCGATTGCTCTGGTAGTCGCGCTTTGCTGATCGGCGATGAGATGGGCGCCGGGTTCACGGATGTGTCCGACGTCCTGTTCAATGATCGCGCCTTGGCTATCCACGTTCCGTATAGACACGACAGTGAGGCCATTGCGTCTGAAACCCACGGCACCGCGATGGAAGCTGGATGGGTGTGGGATATCGGTCTTCAGAACCGTCGAGGTGTTGGCTACGTCCACTCGTCCAACCACACGACTGAGGACGAGGCGCGCGCAAGCTTGGGACGCTATCTTCAGGCCTCGCCATCGGGACAGGCCGTCTCCGCCGATGATGCTCGCTTGATTAAGTTCCAGTCGGCATACAGACCAACGCCGTGGGTGAGCAATGTCGTTGGCGTCGGTATGTCCGCAGGCTTCGTTGAGCCGCTGGAGGCATCGGCTATCGTGATGATCGAACTGGCCGCCACGATGATCAGTGATATCCTGCCGCCGCAGCTTTCTGCCATGCCTGGTGCTTCTCGTCGCTTCAACGAGCGTTTCTCTTATCGCTGGGCGCGGATCGTTGATTTTCTCAAGGCGCATTACATTTTCAGCCAACGGACCGAACCTTACTGGCAAGCTCATCGCGATCGCTCCACTTGGCCCGATCGCCTGGTGGAGTTGGTTGATCGTTGGGCGGTGGAGCCGCCAAACCGCAGCGATTTTCCTCAGATCCAGGAGATCTTTCCCGCGGCTAGTTACGCCTACGTGTTGTACGGCATGGGCTTCGAGACCGTGCCAGCGCCCAACCGACGCCGCAGGGATTTGCCAGATTTCTTGTCTCAGCACGCGCAAGCCATTAGAACAAAGGCTCAGCGGTTTTCGCAAGGTCTTCCGACAAACCGTGATCTGATTAACCATATTCTGACCACCGGTTTGACCAAGGTCTAAGGAGGAACTTCCCATGGCGCGCCATGCTCAAGTGAATTTCATTGAACATCCAAAGCTTCGTGTCCGGACGGAGCGCAGCGCGCTTCTTGGCGACAGCATGATGGCCTGTCCGGTGTTTCCGCACGAGTTCCGCGAGCTGCAGGCGTCCTATCCCGTGGTGTTCACCAAGGAAGACAAGTCTGGCCTCTTCCGGCCTATGGCGCTTTTTGGCCTCGAGCGGAACGAGAACGTCTTCCTCGACGGTGATCATTGGGATGCAACCTATCTGCCGCTAGCCTTGCGAATCCAGCCGTTTCTTATCGGGTTGCGGGGTGTCGAGGGCGAGGAGCCAACGCCCGAAGTCCATATCAATCTCGAGCATCCGCGCGTAAGCGAAACTGAAGGCGAAGCCTTATTCACCGAAACAGGTGAGCACACTGAGTTCCTGAAGTCGATCGCCGAGCTACTGGCCGAAGTCCACGGCGCCGAAGGCAACGTCGTTGCGTTCTCCGCGATGCTCAACGAGTTGGATCTTCTGGAACCCTTCAGTCTCGATGTCACCCTAGAGAATGGAACCGTCGGTAAGCTGACGGGATTCTACACGATTAAAGAAGAGCGTCTCTACGCTCTTAACGGTGAAGAGCTAGAACGTCTGCAAAAGGCTCAGATGCTGCAGGCCATCTTCATGTCCGTGGCCTCGATCTCGCAATTCTTGGGGGTCATCTCGCGCAAGAACAAACGATTGCTGGCGAGCATCTAACGTGAGTTTTTTGCCGTTTCATACGCATCTTCCAGAGCCTCAGCCAGTCGCTATTGGTGATTTCGGAGCTGGCGGCGCCATTCCGGAAGAGGTGGTCGAACGGCAAGAGCCCATTATTCTCAAAGGCTTCGTGAGCCATTGGCCGATGGTTGACGCGGCGCGTAACGGCGCCCGGGCCTTTCACGATTATCTCTCAGCATTTGATCAGGGTGCCATCGTCCCGATTGCAGCTGGCTCGCCAGCATTGGGAGGGAGGCTTTTCTATAACAAGGCCTTCAATGGTCTCAATGCGGAGCAAGGAAGTGCTCGGCTGGGTGAAGTTCTTGCGCGCATCGCCGCCGCGGCTGAGGCCGACGAGTCGCCGCTCATTTATCTCGCATCTGCTGAGATCGACCAAGTGCTCCCTGGCTTGCACGCTTCCAATTTCGTTCCGTTCGGGGAGCATAACCCTCGGGCAAGTGTCTGGATCGGTAGCCGAACCCGGATAGCGGCGCATAACGACCTTCCGCGAAACCTCGCGTGCGTTGCGAGCGGTCGGCGCCGTTTCACGCTGTTTCCGCCCTCCCAGACGCCGAACCTCTATGTGGGTCCCTTTGAGGTCACGCCGGCTGGACGCCCGATTAGCCTCGTGGATTTCGCTGCGCCTGACCTTCAGCGTTATCCTCAGTTCAAGGACGCTATGGCCACCGCTTTGTATGCGGACCTTGGGCCAGGAGATGCACTCTTTATACCGTCCATGTGGTGGCATCACGTTGAGGCCGAGGCAGGTTTTAACTTGCTCCTCAATTATTGGTGGCGGCCAGCGCCACTTCATCTGGGTACACCGCAAGACGTGTTGAACCATGCCATGATGACGCTTCGCGGCCTGCCAGAAGGTGAGCGCGAAATCTGGCGCGATCTTTTCGACCACTACGTTTGGGCGGGGGATGCCGGCCAGGGCGACCATGTGCCAGATCATGCGCGCGGATTGTTGGCGCCAGTAGATGAAAAAATTGCCGAACGAACAAGGGCCTACCTTGTCAGCCGGCTTGAGCGTTGAGGAGTTAGGGGACGTGGACAGTAAGCCAAAGACGAAGGTCGTTATCGCAGGCGGCGGAACAGCGGGCTGGATGGCAGCGGCCGCCATCGGACGGACGCTCGGCAATGTAGTCGATTGTACACTGATTGAATCAGATGCTATTGGTACCGTAGGTGTTGGCGAAGCGACGATCCCCACGCTCCTAACCTATAGCCGTTTGCTAGGCATCGACGAAGCCGAATTCATGAAGGCTGTCTCAGGCACCTTCAAGCTCGGTATTTCGTTCGAGAATTGGACGGATGTGGGGCATCGATACATCCATTCGTTCGGGATCACGGGCCAAGACCACTGGTCAGCTGGCTTCCAGCATTTTTGGAAACGTGGCAGAGTTATGGGGCAGGCCGAGGAATTTGGCGACTATTGCCTGGAGCTCGTGGCGGCCGAACGAAACCGCTTCGCCCATCTACCCAACCTCGGCCTCAACTACGCCTACCACATTGATTCGTCAGCCTTCGCGACGTTTTTGCGGACGATGGCGGAAAGGCATGGCGTTAAGCGTAAAGAGGGCAAAATTGCTGAGGTGCGTCGCGCGCCCAATGGTGATCTCTCCAGCATTTTGATCGACGATGGCACTGAGCTGGAGGGCGAATTGTTCATCGACTGCACAGGCTTCCGTGCATTGCTGATGGGCGAGACCTTAGGTGTTGGTTACGATGATTGGACCCATTGGTTGCCGTGTGATCGTGCCATCGCTGTACAGACTGAGTCGGTCCGTGAACCGGTGCCCTATACCCGCGCAATTGCTCATGATGCAGGTTGGCGCTGGCAGATTCCTCTGCAGCACCGCACGGGCAACGGCGTTGTCTTCTCAAGTCGATACATGAGCGAAGATCAGGGTATGGACCACCTGCTGTCGAGCGTTGACGGTAAGACGGTGTCCGACCCCCGTGTCATTCATTTCCGTACAGGGACAAGGCGCTCCCATTGGCATCGCAATTGTGTGGCCGTCGGCCTGTCGTCCGGCTTTATCGAGCCGTTGGAATCCACCAGCATTCACCTCATCCAGCGGTCAATCATCCGCCTCATTCGAATGTTCCCTCAGAACGGAATCAGCGAGACCGATCGCGATGAGTTCAACGCCCAGACATTTTATGAGCTTGAACACATTCGAGATTTCATCATCTTACACTACAACCTCACCAACAGGACCGACACGGAATTTTGGCGTCACGTCCGATCGATGGATGTGCCGGAATCTCTCACCCATCGCCTCGACATGTTCCGCGAGACGGGCCGGGTGTTCCGCGAGAACGACCAGCTTTTTGCGGAAAACTCCTGGACGCAGGTCATGCTGGGGCAAGGCCTCGAGCCTCAGTCTTATCATCCGATGGCCGACCAAATGGATGACGATGAGTTGGTGCGATTGCTCGCTCACATTCGCGAAAACGTGGAGAAGACTGTCGCGGCTCTTCCCAGCCACAAAAGCTATATCGATAGTTTCTGCGCGATCTAAAGTGCACCCCTGCGCAAGATGACTTGCGCAGGGGTGATATAACCTGGCTTACGGTGCCGTGGGTAGGGACCGGTTTGGCGAGTACGGTGCGCCTGCATCGTCGAGTGCCTTTTCAAGACCACTCAGCATGCTGTCGATTTCGTTTAAGCTCTTGCTCACTTCGCCATACTGCTTGGCTGCAATGTCCATCTGGTCGAGGTGACCTTTGCCCACGGGGGCTTGACTACCCCAGGTGGCCCAACGCACGCCGCTGACCCGGCTTGAGAGGCCCAATGGTGCGGGCTCGTTCCGGCTCGTCTTCGTGCTGTCACCGTAAAGGACCGTACGCGTGTCGGCGAGCATCGTGCGTGCCTTCACCCACGTGGCGCGATGGGCAGCTGTGGTGCTCGGTACACGATCGAATGCCGCCTCGATGTAGCGCAGTCGTTCGCCCAGCTCCGATGCCTTACGCGTGGCGCTGCTGGTCTTCTTCGCCATGTCGGCGATGCGGGCGTGATCCGCGGCCAGTTTCTCACGATCCTCTGCAGCTTCGGGCGAGCGACCGAGCGGTTTCAGCGTGAAGCCTTTTGGATCGGTGAGATAGCTCTCCTCACCATCCACCCGCTTGACGAGGCGAACAGCATAAGCGCCGGGCTGGGCCATGGGCCCTGATGAGCCGCCGCCGAACAGGGATGCGGTGGCTTTGGTCAGACGCACCGGATCGGGCGAGTCGAGGGTCATGTCCCAAGTCACTCGGTGTACACCCTTACCGCTCGGCACCTGCATCCGGCGAATGACGTTGCCGTCCTTGTCCGAGATCTCAGCCAGGACCACGGGGTCCATCTCACGGTCTTCAGCCTTCAGATCATCCCAACTTGGATAGGGCGTGTCCTCGCCAGCCTTGGCTTTCTTCGCTTCGTCCGACTTCCGTTTAGCAGCGGCTGTCTTGAAGCCATCCTTTAGGTGATAAGTGAAGACCGCACCGTACGGATGGTTCTCCGCCGTGTAGAACGCATCGCCGAGGAAGGACTGCGGACCACCAGCAGGGCCCCAGAGGTCGCCCTCCACATAGTGCCAGGCATCCTTGACATCGAACAGATGCGCGTCACCTTCCAGGTCTGCCGACGCTGTCCGCAGCGGGCTGTAATCGTCGAGAATGTAGATGCCACGCCCGAACGTGCCGAGCACGAGGTCATCTTCTCGACGCTGAATTTCCAGATCGCGGACGGAGATTGTGGGCAATCCGCCGGTCATCTCTTGCCAGTTCTCACCGCCATCTTGCGTCATGTAGAGGCCAAATTCAGTACCGACAAACAACAAGTTGGGGTCTTTATGGTCCTCGGCGATGGTGTGGGCGGTGCCACGATCAGGCAGGCCATCACCAATCGACGTCCACGTCACACCTTTATCAGTGGATTTGTAGACGTAGGGCTTGTGATCGCCCTTCTTGTGGTTGTCGAAGACCGCATAGGCGGTGTCCGGAGCATGTAGCGATGTGATGATGTCTTCTACCAGCGCCATGTCTGGGACGCCGCGGAAATACTGCTCTGAGCGCCAGGTTGCGCCATCGTCTTCCGAGACGCTGATCACACCATCGTCCGTGCCCGCATAGAGAAGGCCCTTTGTCATCGCACTTTCAGAGAAGGCGATGATCGAGCCATACATCGACGTGCTATCATTCTTCGCGATGGCATCCACGCTCCACACGCGACCCATCACTTCGAGCTGGTTGCGGTCGATCTGGCGTGTCAGGTCAGGGCTGATCGCTTCCCAGCTGTCGCCGCGATCCTTCGAGCGGAAAACCTTCTCGGCGGCGTAATAGATCGTGTGCCGATCGTGAGGGCTGATGAGGAGCGGCGTGTTCCAGTTGAACTTGTAATTGTCCTCGGTCTCATCAGGCATCGGCACAATATAGACGCGTTCACCGGTGCGGCGGTCATAACGAGCGAGGCCGCCATACTGATATTGCGTGTAGATGATGTTCGGGTCTTCCGGGTCGCTCTGCGGCTTGTAGCCATCACCGCCTAGAATTAGCGTCCAGTCGGTGTTGGCGATGCCGTGCTTGGTTGGCGTCCGCGATGGCGCGCAGAGTGAGTTGTTGTCCTGCGTTCCGCCGCATACATTGTAGAATGGGAAATCATTGTCCGGTGTTGCGCGATAAAACTGCGTAAGCGGAATATTGTGGAGGTGACGCCAGGTCGTGCCGCGATCGTAGCTCTCGTAAAGGCCACCATCACCGCCGATGATCAGGTGCATCGTGTTGGTCGGATCGATCCACAGCGCGTGATCGTCCACGTGACGTGCCTTGGTGGAAAGGCGAGTGAACGTCTTGCCGCCATCTTCCGAAACCGAGGAGAATGTGTCCATGGCGTAGAGGCGTTGTGGGTTCTTCGGATCAACGACGAGTTCGTTGTAGTACTGAGGGCTCGACGTCATGAACGACGAGCGCTTGCTCCAGCTCGTGCCAAAGTTCTCGGTACGGTAGACCCCTTTGCCTTTGTCGTCCGCCTCGATGATGGCGTATACCATGTCAGGCTGCGACGGTGCCATAGCGAGGCCAATCCGGCCAAGATCACCACCAGGAAGGCCAGCCTTCGCTTTCGACCAAGTCTTGCCGCCGTCGCTCGTGGTGTGAATGCCTGAGCCGGGGCCACCGTTGATCAGTGTCCAGACGTGGCGTCGACGCTGATAGCTCGATGCGACGATCTTATCGGGATTGGCCGGGTGCACCACGAATTCGTTGATGCCGGTGTCTTCGTCGACTTCCAGGATCAGATCCCAGGTCTCGCCACCGTCGGTGGACTTATAAAGACCACGATCACCGCCGCTGTTCCAAAGAGGGCCCTGCGCTGCCACCACGACAGTGTCGGCATCCTCAGGATGGACCCAGATCTGGCTGATATGGCCGGAGTCCTTCAGGCCGATATTCTTCCAAGTCAGGCCACCATCGTTCGACCGATAGACGCCGTCGCCGAAGGCCACCGAGCGCTGCGCATTGTTCTCGCCGGTACCTGCGTAAACGACGGACGTGTCGGACGGAGCGATCTCCACGACGCCGATCGAATAGGAGCCATAATTGTCGAAAACCGGTTTCCAGGTCGTGCCCGCGTCCTTGGTCAGCCACATCCCACCCGAGGCCGTACCCACGAGATAGTGATGATGGCCACCGGGCATCATGGCGATGTCGGAGATGCGTCCACCGGTAATGGCGGGGCCAATGTTGCGCATTTTGAGCGAAGCGAGGGGTGTGCTCTCCCCATGATCCGAGGCATTGGCCACCATCGGTGTTGCCGCCACGAGAGCGGAAAACGTCATGAGAAACAGTTTATTGCGAAGCATCGGTCAACCCTGGTCTGTTATCGTTGCACGGTAAATACCGCCATTAGTGTGACGATACCACACAATTCATAAGCTCCTGCCAACGCCCGCATGCAGCTCGGCCTTTTCTTGGCCCCGCAGGACAAAGCCGCTACGCCCGCAAGATGGTTCGTTTAGGTCCCGCCGTCCTCGTCACCGCAGCGTTCATCGGTCCTGGCACGGTGGCGACGTGCTTTGTCGCGGGTCAGCGCTTTGGCTTCGCGCTTCTGTGGGCGCTCGTCCTCGCCACGCTGGCGACGATTGTGTTGCAAGAGATGGCGGCAAGGCTGGGCGCCGGCGGCCGCTTGGGGCTGGGCGAAGCGCTCGTTCAGCAGACCTCGAACCCCATCCTGCGCTGGGGTGCGGCGACGCTTTTGGTGGTCGCCTTGGGTCTCGGCAACGCGGCCTATGAAGGCGGCAACTTGGTCGGTGCCAGCTTGGGGGCGCAGGCGCTCCTCGGCGTGGGTGAGGCGGCCCGTCCTTGGGTCGCATTAGGCCTAGCCTTCATCGCCGGTGCCGCGCTTCTTCAGGGGCAGTACAAACTGTTAGAGCGGCTGCTGATTGGCCTCGTCGGCGTGATGAGCGCAGCATTCCTGCTAGCGATGGTGCTGGCGCGGCCCGACTTGGGCGCATTGCTCAAAGGGCTGTCACCTTCGGTCCCGGCTGCCAGCTTGCTGACCATCACGGCACTGATCGGCACGACAATCGTTCCGTACAACCTCTTTCTTCACGCCGCCGCCGCTCGCGAGCGCTTTGCCAGTGATGATGGTGTCCGTGCAGCCCGCTGGGACACGGTCATTGCGGTTTCGCTGGGCGGTTTGGTATCGTGTGCCGTTCTCATCGTTTCGGCCAGTACTGCCAGCCAAGGCAGCGCTGCACCGAATATCATGGCGGCGTTAGAGCCGACGCTCGGCCGCGCCGGTTACTTCATCGGCGGCATCGGCCTGCTTGCTGCTGGCCTCACCTCAGCCATCACGGCGCCCATGGCCACGGGTTATGTTTTGTCCGAGCTCGTGGGCGGAGACGACGCGCGACGGCAGCAGGTCTTCCGCCTTGCTGCGATGACGGTGCTCCTGGCCGGTGCGCTCACGTCCATGCTGGGCATAAAGCCTCTCGTCCTTATCCTGACAGCTCAAGCGGCCAACGGGCTCCTGCTGCCGGTGGTCGCCATCTATCTCCTGGCAGTGATGAACAATCGTTCTGTGCTCGGAGAAAAAGCGAACGGTACCCTGCCTAACCTTGTGGGTCTCCTCATCGTCGGTGTGGCGCTACTGCTAGGTGGAATCTCGCTGGGCAAGGTGATAAGCGTGGCCGGCTAATGCTCTCTATCGACCTCAATGCGGATCTGGGCGAGGGCTGCGGCGATGATGCCGCCCTGATGCCTTGGATCACCAGCTGCAACATCGCTTGTGGCGGGCATGCCGGCAACGCGGCGAGCATGGCCGAGGCCCTCGTCCTCGCCAAAACACATGGCGTGGTGGCGGGCACTCACCCTTCCTATCCCGATCGAGAGGGGTTCGGGCGCCGCGCCCTCGCGATCGATTTGCCTACTTTAGAAGCCTCACTCCAGGAGCAGCTGCAGGATGCGGCGAAAGCCGCTGCTGCCGCGGGAACTGCGCTTCGGCACGTGAAACCGCACGGCGCGCTCTACAACGCAGCCGCAGCAGATCATCAGCTGGCAGACGTTATCGCGCGAGCTGTCACTGCCATCCTGCCTGGGCGACATCTCGTGGGGCCGCCCCAATCAGAATTGCAGCAAGCCGCAGTCGAGCAGGGCCTGCCTTTCATCGCCGAAGGGTTTATGGACCGCCGTTACCTCGCCGATGGGGCCTTGCAGCCCCGCTCCGAGCCAGGGTCCGTCCTTCACGATCAAAAAGAACGGCTTCAGCAAACCTTGGCTCTAGCTCGCGGCGAAGACATCCACGCTGTGGGCGGTATGTTGAACATCAAGGTACAGACGATTTGCCTTCATGGCGACAGTGACGGTGCCGCGGAAACGGCACGGCTCACCCGGCTCGCCCTCGAAGAGCAGGGCATCAAGGTGCGAGCCCCCCATGGCTGATCCGTCGATTGAGACGTTGGCGGAAGACTCGCTACTCGTGGCGGGCCTTACCTTGGGCCAAGCCCAGGCGCTGGCGTCCGAGCTTGAGGCGAGTGCAGCCTGGTCAGAAGTGGTACAGGGCCTCGACAGCGTCGCGGTCTCGTTCGACCCTGTTCGTATCGGCCGGTCAAGCGCGCACACAGGCCTTGCGGAGGCCCTGCAGGCTCTACCGGAACACCCGCCAACCACCGATCATCCCTCGCTCGAGCTCCCCATTCGCTACGGCGGCCCAGACGGTCCCGACCTGGAGCGCCTTTCGGAGCAGCTCGCGATGGAGCCAGCGGAGCTCATCGCACGTCATCAGTCCACATCTTATAAGGTTGATTTGATCGGCTTCATGCCCGGTTTCGCTTATCTCTCGGGTCTTGATCCTAGGCTGAAGGCCGACCGTCTGCCCACGCCGCGATACCGCTTACCCGCGGGGTCTGTGGGGATCAGCGGCCTTTTCAGCGGCCTTTATCCCCTGGACAGTCCGGGCGGTTGGCCCATCATCGGCCGCGTCCAGACAGCCCTTTGGGATCCGACCTCAGCCGACCCCTTTGTGCTCAAGGCTGGTATGACAATTAGGTTCGTGAGCTCATGAGTCTACGGATCACCAGAGCTGGCCTCCAAACCACCGTTCAAGCGGCGCCGCGCCAAGGACGGCGCGGGCAGGGCATGCCGACTTCGGGGCCAGCCGATGCGTTGTCCATGGCCTTGGCCAATCGGCTCCTGGATAATCCTCCGTGGGCGCCGTCTTTAGAAATTACGCTCGGCGTTGTCACCCTCGTTTTCGACCAGCCGACGCAAATCGCTCTGACGGGTGCCGTTTGTGACTTCACCATCAATAATCAGCCCCGAGAGTTTCACCGCAGCTTGCAGGTGCAACCAAAGGATAAGATCACCCTCGGGGCCCCGCGCTCTGGCATGCGGACCTACCTAGCCGTGTCTGGCGGTTTTCACGTGGCCGAGACGCTAGGCTCGGCCTCCACCTACCTGCCCGCAGGCTTAGGCGGCATCGAAGGTCGGGCGCTGCAGGATGGTGATGAGCTCACCTTCAAGCCCCGCCACAACGACCTCGTGCCTTGCGAGACGCCTCCGGACATTCGGCGTGATCCGGGCGCGGATGTCATTCTCCGCGTCGTGCCATCTGTCGAGTTCAAGGCATTGTCGTCGCGCAGCCGCAAGACGGTCTTCACCAATGCCTTCACCGCTGCCCGTCAGATTGACCGCATGGGCATCCGGATGAAGGGCCCGCCGCTGGATATGTGGCCAGGGTCCGGACAGCTCGCCAGCAGCGCCGTCTTTCCCGGTACCATTCAGTGTCCAGAAGGCGGGGAGCCGATCATCCTCGGTCCCGACGCCCAGACCACGGGCGGGTACCCACGGATCTTGTCCGTGATCGCCGCCGATCGGCACTTGATCGGCCAGGTGCGACCCGGCTCAACCATCCAACTGATCTACCAAACCCTGGAGCAGGCTGAGAAAACCAACCGCCAAAGAGCGGCCCACCTCGCGACCTGGCTACCCCAAGAGGCGTTACTCCGCTGATCGTCAGTCCACAGCGTTGGCGTGAAAAGTGAGAAGCTGAGCCTGAACCTCCCAGGCATCCGTACCGGGAGAAATCAACTCCACATGGCCCGTATTGGGCACCAACTTGAACGATGCCGATCCGCCAGCGCCATTGATCCTGTCCGTAAAGGCCTCGCCAAGGGAGGGCGGCGCAATGCCGTCCTGCTCACCGTTCACGCTGTAAACGATCGACATCGGTGGCATGAATTCCGTAGGCGATGTATCACGATAGGCATCGGCACGATCGCCGATCAAAGCGGTCTCAATATCACGCAAGCAGCTTGGCAGGGTAACTGCCTTGGATAGCTGCAAGTCAGCCAATCCGCCCGAGTTGATCGCCACATCAATGGGGTAGGGTGACCCTTTGTAAAGTGGGCTGTCTTTCGGCAGGTTCCGTCGGCTGGCGGCCCATACCAACAAATGACCGCCTGCTGAGTGGCCAAAGCCGAGGATCTGCCGCTCGGACAGGTTCATTTCGTCCGGGGCTTTCCGCAGATATTCGATCGCCGCCGCAACATCATTGAATGTACCAGGATAGCCGCCGCCCTCTTCGTCGACGCCGCGATATTCAATATTCCAAACGGCCAAGCCTCGCTGGCGCAGATCCTCGGCTGCGTAGTTCATCAGGGTACGGTCCGCGATGGCCTTTTGCCAGCAGCCACCATGGATCATCACAACGACAGGATGAGGCCCCTCTCCATCGGGCAGCCAGACATCCACAATGCCGCTATCATGCTCTGCATAGCGCAAGGTCTCGGTCGGGGTGGGCAGCGGCCGCGAGGTGAGATCCGGCCAGCTCATCAGCTCGGCAGGTTCAGTGCTACCGCCGCATCCGGCAAGCACAAACAGTGCGGCGACCAAGTAGCGCATCGGCATCACCCTTCCATCCTCACAGGGAGTGTATCCCTACCCAACGCCTGTGTCATGGCTGTTCGGTCTAGTCATCTCGTTAACAAATCCGTAGGTGAGCGCCTGTGTTCGACCTCCATCTCTCCAAAAGCCGCGCTGATGCTGAAGCGCTCGATCAAACCGACCCGTTAGCTGGCTGCCGAGAGCGGTTCGCGCTGCCCGAGGGCATGACCTATTTGGTCGGCCATTCCCTGGGCCCAGCGACAAAAACGGCCTTGGAGCGCGTGGAACAGACGGCTCAGACCGACTGGGCCGAAGGCTTAGTCGGCTCGTGGAACAAAGCCGGCTGGATCGACCTTGCCGAGAAAGTCGGTGCGCGACTGGCTCAACTCATCGGTGTACCGCCAAGCTCTGTGATGGTGGGCGACAGTGTTTCGGTGAACCTCTTCAAGCTAGCCGTCGCCGCCTTACCCCTAGCACGGCATCGCTCGATCAGCGTCGAAGCCGATGATTTTTCTACGGATCAATATATCGCCGAGAGCGCCGCTCGAACAGCTGGCGCGCTGTTCCGCCGATTGCCCGAGGGATCGTCCTTAGCGGCGCTGCAAGAGGGCGGCGTGCTGATCAAGAGCGCGGTCAGTTATCGCTCAAGCGAGATTGTGGACATCGCCGCCTATGAGCGAGCAGCCGAAGCATCGGGCGCTCAGATTATCT
>JABSRH010000090.1 GCA_013215175.1 Parvularculaceae bacterium
TCCAAGATAGCCTGCACCACAATCCAATTTGAATTCACGTAAGAAAAAGCTGTTCCCGGAGCATCGCCATCAACCCCAGCACTAAACCGATTGGCCGCCTCAAGCGCGGGGATAGACTGGCTCGGCAGCGTCGGGTCCGATCGCAACGCGGCCACGACACCATCGGCAATGCCGGTGCGGTTCTGCAATAAAAGCCGAAGGGTGATATCGTCGGCAAGCGGATTGTCAAAGCCCGGCAATAAAGTCCGTACAGGCGCGTCAAGCGAGAGCCGTCCAGCGCTCTGCAACCGGATGGCCGCGAGCGTGCAAGCATATTTCGCGATCGAGCCCGACTGGTAGGGAGCACCGATCCGCCCCCGACCCTCGGCACTGGATCGAAGCACGCCATTCGCCTCACGCTCGGCATAGACGACGCCCTGAGCAGCAGCTGCCATGGGCAGCAACCAACTTGACACGGCGCCGATAACGGCACCAACCCATAGCTTCACGACACCACCTTTTTCGCCGGACCTGACGAACTGCTGACACAAATCCGTCTTAAGGCCTAGCGACGCTGTTGAGGAGAGCACCATGCGCGCCTTTTTGTTCACCGCTGCCCTAGCTGCACTCGCGCTGGCGGCCTGCGAGACAGTGGAACCGACGGTCGACACGATCGCTGAACCCGTCGTGCTAGAGGCGCCTGCAGCGCCGATGTTCGCTGACTATCGCGGCGCCCCCGAGGTGATCCGCGGTCGTGACGGCGGTGCCTTCGCCAAAGGTGTTGTCTTCGAGGACCTCAACCGCAACGGTCGCCGCGATGAGGGCGAGCCTGGCGTACAAGGCGTAAAGGTCACCAACGGCCTCGATGTGACCCTGACCGGCGCGGACGGCGCCTACGAGCTCGCCGCGCGCGCCGACATGGCCCTGATGGTGGTGCAGCCGAAGGGCTATCAAGTTCCGCACAATGAGCATTGGGTGCCGCAATTTGCCTATCAGCATAAGCCTGAGGGATCGCCGAAGCTCATGCGCTACGGCGGCCTGCCGGCGACAGGCTTAATGCCCGAGGCCGTGAACTTCCCCCTCGTCAAGGCGGGCAACGGTTCTGATGTGGGCTGCATTATCCTCGGCGACACACAGGCCTACTCGAACCAAGAGATCAGCTACTTCCGCGACAGCACCATCGACGACCTGCTCGACCGCGAGGAGAAGCCCGATTGCGTCATCGCCGTGGGCGACGTGGTGGGTGACGACTTGGGCCTGATCCCTCGCATGGCCGAAGTGATTGGCACCCTGAAGACACCGCAATGGTGGATCCACGGCAACCACGACTACGACATCGATGCCGATTATGACGAGGACAGTGCTGACTCGTGGCGACACCTCGCCGCCCCCGCCTACTACGCCTTCGAGATCGGCGACGCTATTGTCATCGCTATCGACAACGTCGTTTATCCTTGCACAAAGAAAGATGCTGAAACGCCAGGCCACGATTATTGCGTGACCAGTGACCGCAAGGCCTATAATGGTCGGATCACCGACGAGCAGATGATCTGGATCGAGAACATTCTCGCTCTCACCGACCCTGAGAAGCTCGTCATCTTCGCGCACCACATCCCCTTCGTCACGTTCTACGACGAGACCTCGCCGGTGCATCAAACCGACAATGTCACGGCGCTCTACGCCATGGTTCGCGGCCGCGAAGCCCTCTCGCTGTCGGGCCATACGCACACCACGGAAGTTTTCGAGCCCGGCGATAGTTTTGCGGGCTGGAAGACCGCCGTCGGGGTCGAAGCGCTGCCCTTCCGGCATATCGTTGCCGGCGCTGCATCAGGCGCTTGGTACCAAGGTGATTTCGGCCATGACGGTACGCCCATGGCACTCCAACGAATGGGCGCGCCTAAGGGCTGGCTACGCCTGGACATTCAGGGAACGGATTACCAAGAGACCTATCGCGGCGCCAATGTCGGTCGTGAGCGACGCATGTGGGTCTCGGTGAACACACCGATCTTCCGCAGCTGGCTGCGCCAGATCCTCGCTTGGCGTGATGCGCCACGCTCGAGCCGTGATCCCATTCCGCCGCTCTCCATCAATGACCTGCCCGATGTGAAGATCATCACTCCGCGCGATCTGCAGCGCGGCACTTACGTGACGGCCAATGTTTGGGATGGTTCCACCTCCACGGAGGTTACCCTCAACATCAACGCCACGACTTACGCCATGGAGCGCACGCAGGCCGCACAGGGTGAGGCCGGTAAAGTTGGCCCCGAATGGGCTGATCCGTATGCTGTCCAACGCCAGGTCTCTGTCGGCCGCTTCGCCTTCGAGAGCCGTTCAGGCATCGAACGAAACCAGGGCGTCGAAGCCTTCAAAGGCAGCCGCTGGGGCCCCATGGTCCCGCAACCGCAAGGCGCCATCGCCGATCGCAACGTGCACCTGTGGCGCGCGCCGCTCCCCACCAGCTTGCCGCTGGGCATTCACAAGGCCGTTGTCGAGGCCACCGACCGCCATGGTCGCAAGACCAAGGACACCATCGTGATCGAGGTTCGCACGTCCCTGCCGCCGGCCCGTTTCCGCAAGGATGCATTTGAGGCCTTCGAGGATGGCCCGCCAATTCGGTGAGGTGACGCAGCGCTCCGTTTCCGTTAACCTTCTACTCGGCGGGATATCAGGGGCGAGCGGAGGCGAACCATGTCAGGTTTTGGAGAAGGTGTGGGCATCTTAGGCCAAGCGCTTGCGGTGCTGGGCAACCTGCTCAGCTTTTTGGGCATCACGGGGATTGTGCTCTTTGTCCTGTCACTGCTGCTTCTGGCGCTGGTGGGCGCGTTCTCGCCTCTACCGAAGATGGTCAATTACATCGTCGTGGTCGGATCGATCACCGCGCTGGTGCTCTTCGGGTTCGAAGGCTTTGGCGAACTTCCCGATCGAGCAGGCGCGCTGCGCGGCTATTTGATCTTTATGCTGAGCCCGGTCGCAGTGGTCTTCCTCGCGCGAGGCGCATGGCGGATGGTTACGCGCGGCCGATCCGAGGTCGAACAACTCAAAGAGGCGATCACCGAGCTGACCGAACAAGTCGCCGCCCTGCGCCGCGATCGTCGAGGGGAAAGTGACGCAAGAGAACGGACCCTCGAAGTCACCGTTCAACAACCTCGGCGGCTCAAGAAGCCCACGCGCTAACTAGTCTTCTGTGGACGACCGAAGCGCGGCCGTGCGGCCCGCGGTAAGCGACGGCATCGTGGCGGCAATCTCACGCTGGAAGGCCAAACGCGTTGCGTCCTTGATCAGAGGCCAACGGTCCTCAGGCTGACAAAGCGCGTCGCTCGGCGGCACCGGTAACGCCACCTTCACCCCGCGCTCTGGCGACATCGGCAAGTAATAGATCCAGCGCGGATCATACTCGTTGCTGGTCTCATCATCGAATCGCAAGGCGTCCGTCAGTGTTTTCGCTACAGCATCGGGCTCTTCGAAAGCACGACGGCTGATCTCTCGTCCGTAGACAGAACCCAAAATGCGCTCGTGCTCCGCTGAACTCGGCGAGAGGTTGCAACGGTTCGCATCGAATTTGGTCCGCACACGGCTAGCATAATACCAAAACGCCGCATCATCAGCCTCGCCCGTCTCCAAAAGCGCCTCGGATAACGCTGCATAGAGGTAGGGCGGATAGGCCTGCGGGCGGTTCTCGATGGCCGTTCGCGCCAACGACACACGGCGAGCATCGCCGCTCTTGAGGTCAGCTTGTACCATGAGATGATCGTCGGGGAAGAACGCCAGGGGCAGTCCGCGCCGGGGCGGCTGTACGCGGGAGACGATCCCAGCATCCGGCGCCATGCTTTTCGCCGCGGGTGGCGCTTCGACCACAGGAGCGGGCGCAGGAGCCGCCTGCTGCTCAGCTACCAGGCCTGCGGTCTCACCCTCAGGCTTCACCAAGGTCGGTTGCGCGAGGCCATCGGTGGAATAAGGCGGCGGCGGCAAAGCGCAGGCCGAAAGCGCCGCGAATACGAAAGCCATCAGGCTCCAACGGCGAACAAAGGGCAGATCGGCCAAGACTAAACGAACGTCCATGCAGCCACGTTGGCCATCACCGACGCTGCTGACAAGCCGACAACCCGGCAAGAGTTGCGATCAATTATTAGAAATTTTCAAGGGTACCAAGCGCGCGCTGGGCATCCAGCTGGGCGTCGGGGTCAGCCGCGCTGTCGCCAAGGGTCTTCTGCGCCAAGGCTTTTTCGTCAGCGACCACGTCACCTTTCAGTTCAGCTTCGGCAACGGCCTTCTCAGCGAGGATAGTCAGCCCGTTGGGGGACACATCGGCAAAACCGCCGCGGACAAAAGTCTTCTGAACTGTCCCACCTCGATGCACTTCCAGCATACCAGGGGACAACGTCGCCATGAGGGGAGCGTGACCGGCGCGGACTTCGAACAGGCCCTCGGAGCCAGGAACCAAAACGGCGTCAACGTCACCGGAGAAGAGTTCGCGCTCAGGCGAGACGAGAGAGAAAGCAAATTGCGACATCGGACGTCATCCCTGCCGCAAAACGGGACATCAGCCCCCGCGGCCTGTGAAGTTCAAAATGAGATCGGAGGCCAGGAAGACAGATCCAGCACCGGCAACGATGAGGACGGCGTAGACCAATCCCCGGCCCCGTTCTTGGCGCAACTCCTCGCGCTGAAGGCCCATCCGAACCCAAAGCTGATCAAGGAATGTTACGAACATGATGGCCTCCGCTAAGCCGCATCCATATAAGCGATGCAAAGGCCGTGCCTAGGGAGAGAGTTTCCAATCCCAAGGCAAAAGTTAATGGTGTGGCCTTTAGGCCGCTTCTGCCATCTTCTCAGCCTTCTTGATGGCGTCTTCGATGCCGCCACACATGTAGAAGGCCTGTTCAGGCAGGTGGTCATATTCGCCAGCAATCAAGCCTTTGAACGATTTCACGGTGTCCTCGAGAGGAACCTGCACACCAGGCGAGCCGGTGAAGACTTCGGCCACATCGAATGGTTGTGACAGGAAGCGCTCCACCTTCCGGGCGCGAGCCACGGTCAGTTTGTCTTCCTCTGACAGCTCGTCCATGCCGAGGATGGCGATAATGTCCTGCAGGGCTTTGTAGCGCTGAAGGATGTTCTGAACGCCGCGAGCCACTTCGTAGTGCTCTTCGCCGACGACGCGTGGATCGAGGATCCGCGAGGTCGAGTCGAGCGGGTCCACAGCAGGGTAGATGCCCTTTTCCGAGATCGCACGGTTGAGAACCGTCGTCGCGTCCAAGTGGGCGAAGGTCGTGGCAGGCGCTGGGTCAGTAAGGTCGTCGGCCGGGACGTAGACCGCTTGCACCGAGGTGATCGAACCCTTGGTGGTCGTGGTGATGCGTTCCTGCATGGCGCCCATGTCGGTGGCCAGCGTTGGCTGATAGCCCACAGCCGAAGGAATACGGCCAAGAAGCGCCGACACCTCAGAACCAGCCTGGGTGAAGCGGAAGATGTTGTCGACGAAGAACAGAACGTCCTGACCTTGGTCACGGAAGTGCTCAGCCACGGTCAGACCGGTCAGCGCCACACGAGCACGGGCTCCTGGTGGTTCGTTCATCTGACCGTAGATCAGCGAAGCTTTTGAGCCTTCAGCCGAGCCATTGTTCTCGAACGGGTTCTTGTTCACGTTCGACTCGATCATCTCCCAGTAAAGGTCGTTGCCTTCACGGGTCCGCTCGCCAACGCCAGCAAAGACCGAGTAACCGCCGTGCACCTTGGCGATGTTGTTGATCAGTTCCTGAATGAGAACCGTCTTGCCCACGCCGGCACCGCCGAAGAGGCCAATCTTACCACCGCGAGCGTAAGGGCAGAGAAGGTCGATGACCTTGATGCCCGTCGCGAGGACTTCTGATTCCGTCGACTGCTCGACCAGCGGCGGGGCATCAGCGTGGATCGGGCGCGTCGTGTCCGCGTTGATCGGTCCTACGTCGTCCACAGGCTCACCGATCACGTTCATGATCCGGCCAAGGGTAGCTTCACCGACGGGCACCTGAATTGCGGTACCGGTGTCGCTCACAGCTTGGCCGCGCACGAGACCCTCGGTGGAGTCCATGGCGATCGTCCGAACCGTGTTCTGACCGAGGTGCTGGGCTACCTCGAGAACCAGGCGGTTCTCACCGTTCTTCGTTTCAAGCGCGTTGAGGATCGCCGGGAGGTGGTCGTCGAATTCGACGTCCACGACCGCGCCAATCACCTGCGCGATTTTGCCTTCTGCCATCGCTTGTTCCTTCTTTATCCGTAGCGCCCGTGGCGCTCGTGGTTCCGAGTTAGACGCTTTCCGCACCGGCGATGATCTCGACCAGCTCGGTCGTGATCTGGGCCTGACGGGCGCGGTTATATTGGAGGTTCAGCTTATCGATCATGTCGCCGGCGTTGCGCGTGGCGTTGTCCATGGCCGACATCCGCGCGCCTTGTTCAGACGCTGCGTTTTCCAGCAGAGCACGGAAGACTTGCACCGCCACGTAACGCGGCAGGAGGCTTTCGAGGATTTCCTCTTCACCCGGCTCATATTCGTAAGGGGGCTTGTCGCCTTGATCCGCGTCCGCACCTTTGGGCGGCTCGGCCGGGATCACTTGCAGGGCCGTGGGCACCTGGCTGATCACCGACTCGTAGGCGCCGAAGAAGACGTGCGCTCTATCGAACTCACCAGCCTCGTACATTTCGAGAAGGCGGTTCGACACCTGCGCAGCTTGGTCAAAGCCGACGCTCTTCACATCGGTGAAGTAGAGGCGCTCAACCACGAGATCGCCGTAAAGGCGCTTGAGCTGCTCGTCGCCCTTCTTGCCCACCATGAAGAGCTTCACGGTTTTGCCTTCTCCCTGGAGCTTGATGATGTGCTCCCGCGCGAGACGGACGATGGACGAGTTGAAGCCACCGCAAAGGCCACGCTCGGCCGTCGCAACGACGAGCAAGTGCACCTTGTCATCACCGGTACCGGTGAGAAGCTTCGGCCCCGGCGCACCGGGTGTCAGGCCAGCCGCGAGGTTCGCCAGCACCGTCTCAATGCGCTCAGCATAAGGACGGCCAGCACGAGCAGCCTCCTCAGCCCGACGCAACTTGGCGGCGGCGACCATCTGCATGGCCTTGGTAATTTTCTGCGTCGACTTCACCGAGCCGATGCGGGTTTTTAGGTCTTTGAGGCTAGGCATTGACTTCTTCTTGCTCCGTCATCCCGGAAAGCCGGAGGCTTATCCGGGACCCATGGCCTGACGATGACCTTTTCTCGTCAGGTATTCGAAGAGCCAGTTCCTGGGTCCCGGCTCTCCGCTATGCTCCGGCCGGGATGACGGCCGGTGCTCTTCCTTACGCGAACGACTTCGTGAAGGCTTCGAGGATCTCGGACAGTTTCTTGTCGAGATCGTCCGAAATCTTCTTCTCGGTACGGATGGCGGTCAGCACGTCAGCGTGTTGGCTGTGCATGTGACGGAGGAATTCAGCTTCGAACTCCTGCACCTTCGCCGTGTCGATGCGGTCGAGGTAACCGCGGGTACCAGCGAAGATCACACAGACCTGCTCTTCCACCTGCAGCGGCGAGTATTGCGGCTGCTTGAGGAGCTCCACGAGACGGGCACCACGGTTCAGCGTGGCTTGCGTCGCGGCGTCGAGGTCTGAACCAAACTGAGCGAAGGCTGCAAGCTCACGGTACTGAGCAAGCTCGCCCTTAATCTTACCAGCCACCTGCTTCATCGCTTTGATCTGTGCTGCGGAGCCCACACGGGACACCGACAGACCCACGTTCACAGCGGGGCGGATACCTTGGAAGAAAAGGTCGGTTTCGAGGAAGATCTGACCGTCGGTGATCGAGATCACGTTGGTCGGGATGTAGGCCGACACGTCGTTGGCCTGCGTCTCAATGATCGGCAGCGCCGTCAGCGAGCCCGAACCGTGGTCTTCGTTCAGCTTCGCCGCACGCTCGAGCAGGCGGGAGTGAAGGTAGAACACGTCACCAGGGAACGCTTCACGCCCTGGTGGACGACGCAGAAGCAGCGACATCTGGCGATAAGCCACAGCTTGCTTGGTCAGGTCGTCGTGGACGATCACAGCGTGCATACCGTTGTCGCGGAAGTACTCGCCCATGGCGGTACCGGCGAAAGGCGCGAGGAACTGCAGCGGCGCTGGGTCCGAAGCGGTTGCGGCCACCACGATGGTGTAGTCGAGGGCGCCATTGTCTTGCAGCGTCTTGACGATCTGCGCGACGGTCGAGCGCTTCTGGCCCACAGCGACGTAAATACAGAAGAGCTTGCCCGAGTCGTCCGTAGCCGCCTCATTTGGCTCTTTCTGGTTCAGCATCGCGTCGATGCAGATCGCCGTCTTACCCGTCTGGCGGTCACCAATGACCAGCTCACGCTGACCACGACCCACTGGGATCATGGCGTCGATGGCTTTGATGCCGGTCTGCACAGGCTCGTGCACCGATTTCCGCGGCAGGATGCCCGGCGCTTTCACGTCGACCAGGCGACGCTCAGCAGCTTCGATCGGGCCTTTGCCGTCGAGCGGGTTGCCCAGCGGGTCAACAACACGGCCGAGCAGGCCTTTGCCAACCGGAACATCAACGATGGCTTCAGTCCGCTTGACCGTTTGGCCCTCGGCGATACCAGAGTCATCGCCGAAGATCACGACACCGACATTGTCCTCTTCGAGGTTCAGCGCCATGCCTTTCACGCCGCCTTCGAACTCGACCATCTCGCCCGCGCGGACATTGTCGAGGCCGTAGATGCGGGCGATACCGTCGCCAACGCTCAAGACTTGGCCAATCTCAGAAACCTCAGCATCCTTGCCGAAGTCCTTGATCTGGCTCTTCAGAATGGAGCTGATTTCGGACGCGTTGAGTTCCATTTACGCCTCTTTCAATCGCGCGCGCATGCGCGTCAGTTTTGTTTTCAGGGAAGAATCGATCATCCGGCTGCCGATCTTGACGATCAGGCCGCCGAGAAGCTCGGGGTCGGTGCGAGCATCAAGGGCAACATCTTTGCCCGTGCTGGCCCGCAGCTGCGCTTTCAATTCGTTGGTTTGCTCGTCGCTGAGCGGGTGCGCCGAGATCACCTCAGCGGCCACTTCGCCGCGAGCCTCAGCCGCAATGGCTTTGAAGGCTGAGATGATGGATGGCAGCGCCGCGAGGCGACCATTGATCGCCACCAGCTTGCCGAAGTTCACCGTGAGGTCTTGCGCACCAGACTTTTCCAGCATGGCGGCAAAGCCGGTCATCTTCGCCTCAGCCGAGAAGGCTGGTGAGGCAATCAGACGCCGCAGGTCTTCGCTATCTTGGTAGGCGCGAGCGAGCGCATCGAGATCAGCTTCAACATCGGCAGCTTTGCCTTGCTCAGAAGCCAATTCGAAGAAAGCGCTGGCATATCGTTCAGCAATTTCGGACCGTTGGTCGGCCATTCGTTTGCATTCTCCGTCTCGGGATGCCGTGAAATCCGCAGGGGCCCGCGGTACGGCAACGGAGGAGGACGAACACCGCCCTCCTAGGTGATCGCCGGGCGGCTAGCACTAGTTATTCAGTGGTGCAATGCGCCTCTTGGATATGTTGCAAATGGACGCTGATGTTGAAGCGGTTGGTGGCACGCTTTCAGACCAGACGGGCTGGTTTTCGAGCCTGGGACATTGATCGCGAGCAGTCTGCCGATAACCTAGCTGCGGTGTCCTCGGAGCGCTTTTCATGACCTTGCTATGGCCTAGCTATGCCTGCCTCGCGCTGGCAGCCCTCCTGACCATCGCTGAATACCGCGATGCCCGGCGCTGGTGTTGGATCCTAAAGCCCGCAGCCTCTCTCGCATTCGTAACCCAAGCCTTCGTCGCCGGAGCCTTCGACAGCCTCTACGGCACGTTGATCCTCGCCTCGCTGGTGAGCTCCGCCGCGGGCGACGTGCTGCTGCTGCCCCGCGACAAGCCGAAAGTGTTCCAGCTCGGCGTAGGCGCCTTCAGCCTGGCCCATATCGGCTACGTCGTCGCGTTGATCAGCCTCGGGCTGACCCAGGGCGCCGGGCCTGTTGGCCTCGTCGCGTTTGCCATCGGCGGCGGCCTCGCGCTGGCGTCGATCAACTGGCTCGGCCGGCAATTAGCAAAAGAAGAGATGAGCCAGATCATCGCCTACGCCGCCCTCATCGGCATGATGGTCAGCTTCGCGCTCTATTTCGCAGGCGGCGCTGCGGCCTGGTGGGTCGCCCCCGCAGCGCTGATGTTCGCCGTCTCCGACCTCGCCGTGGCGCGCGACCGTTTCATCACCCGAGCGCCCTGGCACGCGATCATCATCACACCTCTCTATTTCGGTGCGCAGTGTTTGTTCGCGCTTAGCGTCTAAATCCGCCCTCGGAGCATATCAGCCGCGCGCTCAGCGATCATGATCGTGGGGGCATTCGTGTTGCCACCGATAATGCGCGGCATCACCGAGGCATCGATCACGCGCAGGCCTTCAACGCCGCGCACTTTCAAATCCGGCGTCAGCACCGCGTCATCATCGGCGCCCATCCGGCAAGTGCCCACAGGGTGATAGACCGTCTCCGCCGTGTCTTTGACTAGGCGATCAACCTGATCGTCCGTCTCCGTTCCGTTTTGCGCCTCTCGCGGATGGGGCGCATGCTTCTTCAGCGGCGGCGCATCGGCCAGCCGCTGGCAAAGACGGTACCCAGCTCGCATGCGCGGTAGGTCCCGCGGGTCGGAGAGGTAGTTCGGATCGATCAGCGGCGCCTCGCTCATATCCGGCGACTGAAGCTGAACGGAACCGCGACTGTCCGGGTACAGAAGGCAAACGTGGAAAGTAAAGCCATGGCCCAAAACCTGGCTGCGCCCGTGATCCACCAGGATCGCCGGGATGAAGTGGAATTGCAGGTCAGCTTTCTCAGCATCCAGCGAGGACCGCACGAATCCACCGCCCTCGGCAACGTTCGAGCTTAAGAGCCCCTCGCGCTTGGTCAGGTACTTCCACGGCTCACCCGCCGATCGTGCAGCGAAACGCACCGATAGACCATAGGACGTGTGCGTCTCTGTCGTGTAGGTCAAATGCGCATCGAGGTGATCTTGCAAGTTCTCACCCACTTGCGACCGGTCGGCCACCACCGCAACGCCGTGGTCTTGCAGATGCTGCCCTGGCCCAACGCCTGACACCATCAAGAGTTGCGGCGAGGCAAAAGCACCGGCGGAGAGCAGCACTTCGCCGCTCACCCGACATTCCGTCAGTATGCCCTTGCGGGTATATTCAACGCCCACCGCGCGGGTGCCCTCAAACAGGATCCGCTGTGCCCTGGCCTCGGTGATGATCTCAAGGTTCGCGCGCGCCTTCACCTCAGGCGTTAGGTATCCCTTCGCCGCGGAGCAGCGCTGACCTCCCCGCTGGGTCACCTGATAGA
>JABSRH010000091.1 GCA_013215175.1 Parvularculaceae bacterium
AGATCCCAGCCGATGTGCTGAGCAGCTGGCGTGAAGCAGGCACCCGCGGCAGCGCCGACCGCGCGGCCTGGGAAACGCGTCTCGCTGGCTCAGACCGCCAAGCTGCTTTTGATGCAGCCATGGGCGGTGACCCATCGTCAGCTGTCGAAGCTCTTCATCAGTATGCCGCTAAAGTAGCGGAAGAAGGCAAAGCCGTCGCCACCCGCAAGGCGTCGCAGAACTGCCTCGACGTCATCAACGTCGCCACCGAACTCACCGTGGGTGGCTCGGCAGACCTGACGGGGTCGAACAACACCAAGTCTGCTGACCTCGGTATTCTCGATGCGGAGAACCCAGCCGGTCGCTACGTGCACTACGGTATCCGCGAGCACGGCATGGGCTCGATCATGAACGGCATGGCCCTGCATGGCGGCATGATCCCTTACGGCGGCACCTTCCTGGTCTTCTCCGACTATATGCGTCCGGCCATGCGTTTGGCAGCCTTGATGGAGCAAAAAGTCGTCTACGTCCTAACCCACGACTCCATTGGTCTTGGCGAAGACGGGCCAACCCACCAGCCGGTCGAGCACAACGCTGCGCTCCGTGCGATCCCGGGTCTGCGGGTCTATCGGCCTGCTGACGAAGTCGAAACGGCCATGGCCTGGGCAGAAGCTCTTAGCTATCAGGGCCCCTCGGTCCTCGCGCTCACCCGTCAGGGCCTTCCAACGGTCAGCACGCCCGCAGCCATCCAGTCCTCGCCAGGCGGCTACATCCTGCGCGACGCGGACAACTACCAGGCCACCCTCATCGCGACCGGTTCGGAGGTCGAGATCGCGCTTGCCGCAGCGGACCATCTGACGAGCGAAGGCAAGCCTTGCCGGGTTGTGTCGATGCCCTGCCTCGACACCTTCCTCGAGCAAGACGAGGCCGCTCAACGGGCTATTCTCGGCGACAAGCCTCGCGTGGCGATCGAAGCCGGCATCCGCATGGGTTGGGACCAGGTTCTCACCGTCGGCGGTGTCCACGGTGACTTCGTGGGCATGAGCAGCTTCGGCGCATCAGGTCCGTACAAAGAGCTTTACGAACATTTTGGCATTACCGCCAAGAACGCTGCGGCAAAGGTCCGCGCTTTGATTGAAGGGAACGCGTAACATGACGATTAAAGTTGGTATCAACGGTTTTGGCCGCATCGGCCGCCTGGCTCTGCGCTCGATGGTTGAGCACGCTCGCGACGACATTGAAGTCGTAGCGATCAACGACCTCGGCCCAGTGGAAACCAACGCGCACCTGCTGGCCTACGACACTCTGCACGGTCGTCTCCAGAATGACGTTCAGGCTTCCGACGGCAAGCTCACCATCGACGGCAAGGACATCGCCGTGACGGCTGAGCGTGACCCGTCGCAGCTCGCTTGGGGCGACATGGGTGTCGACATCGTCTTCGAATGTACCGGCATCTTCACGGCGCCTGAAAAGGCCAAGATGCACCTCGATGCCGGCGCCAAGCGCGTTCTCGTCTCGGCCCCATCGACAGCAGACGTTCGCACCATCGTTTACGGTGTGAACCACGGTGAGCTGACGGCAGACGATCACATCGTCTCGAATGGTTCGTGCACCACGAACTGCTTGGCACCGATCGCCAAGGTCCTGATGGACACCTGCGGTATCGAGCGCGGCTACATGACCACGGTTCACTCCTACACAGGTGACCAACCAACCCTCGATACGATGCACAAGGACCTTTATCGCGCCCGTGCTGCGGCATCGAACATGATCCCAACCTCGACCGGTGCGGCGAAGGCCCTAGGCCTCGTGATCCCTGCGCTGAAAGGCAAGCTCGACGGCTCGTCGATCCGCGTCCCAACGCCAAACGTTTCGGTCGTCGACCTCAACTTCGTGCCATCGAAATCGACGTCGGTGGAAGAGATCAACGCTGCGATGAAGGCCGCCTCCGAAGGCGAGCTGAAAGGCGTTCTGGGCTACACGGAGAAGAAACTTGTCTCCGGTGACTTCATGCATGACGCGCACTCGTCGAGCTTCGCCGCCGACCAGACGCAGATCGTCGACGGCGGTCTCGTCCGTGTCCTGAGCTGGTACGACAACGAGTGGGGCTTTTCGACCCGCATGTCCGACACCGCCCTTGAAATGGGCAAATACTTGTAACTTAACACGCGGCGGAGCAGCGGCTTCGCCGCTCCGCCATCAAGATAGGGCTACCCCGAAAGAGGGGCGGCATCATCGGTATGGCAAATTACAAAACAATCGAAGATCTCGGCGACCTGAAGGGCAAGCGTGCTCTGGTTCGGGTCGATTTCAATGTTCCGATGGCGGACGGTGAGGTGAGTGACGCCACCCGTCTCGCGCGGGCCGTCCCCACCATTCAGGCGCTCACGGACAAAGGCGCAAAAGTCATCCTGCTCTCCCACTTCGGTCGTCCGAAGGGTGAGGTAAAGCCGGAAATGACCCTCGACCAAGTCTGCCAAGCTGTCGCGAACGAGCTGCAAGCCCCCGTCGGTTTCGTCGATGCCACCATCGGAGAGAAGGCTGAGAAAGCCGTCGACCAAATGGAAGACGGCGACATCCTCGTGATCGAGAATACACGCTTTCATCCGGGTGAAGAGAAAAACGACGCCGACTTCGTGGCGGAGCTCGCTAAGCTGGGCGATGTCTTCATCAACGACGCCTTCTCCGCAGCCCACCGCGCCCACGCGTCCACGGAAGGTCTAGCCCGCACGCTGCCGTCGGCAGCAGGCCTCGCTCTCGCCAAAGAGCTCGACTACCTAGCCGCAGCGCTCGCCAACCCAGAGCGCCCCATGATGGCCGTCGTCGGCGGTGCGAAAGTCAGCACCAAGATCGATGTCCTCAACCAACTCATCACCAAAGCGGACAAGCTGGTGGTTGGTGGCGGCATGGCCAACACCTTCCTCCTCGCTATGGACATGAAGATCGGCAAGTCGCTGGCCGAACCTGACCTCGTCGACACGGCGAAAGAGATCATGGCCAAAGCCGCCGAGAGCGGTTGCGAGATCTTGCTGCCGAAAGACGTGGTCGTCGCGAAAGAGTTCAAGGCGCGCGCGGAAAACCAAGTGCGTGCTGCCGATGCCGTTGAGGACGACGAGATGATCCTCGACCTCGGCCCGGACAGCGTGAACGCCTACGCTGAGGCGCTCGAGGGCTGCAAAACGCTGATCTGGAACGGCCCGCTGGGTGCGTTCGAGACCGAGCCGTTCCACGTCGCCACGGTGGAGCTCGCGAAATACGCTGCGAAACTCACGAAAAAAGAGACGCTTACGTCCGTCGCAGGCGGTGGTGACACTGTCGCTGCTCTCGCCATGGCGCAGGCCATGGACGACTTTACGTATGTATCAACCGCTGGTGGTGCATTCTTGGAATGGATGGAAGGCAAGGTCCTTCCCGGGATCGCGGCTTTGGAGAAATAGCCAAGAATTCTTCAGGCGAGGGCGACAGCCATCGCCCAGCCTGGAGCGACCGCAAGGAACAGAAGAAGTCCTTGTGCGTCATCAGGAGGGGCGGGTCGCCGCCCAAACATGGAGGCCAAGCCGCGGGACGGCTTGGTGATACTAGGGGTAAGACAATGAACGCAGAACTGCTGCAAGAACTCAACGATATCGCCGTCAAGATGGTCACACCAGGCAAAGGCATCCTGGCTGCTGACGAATCCACCGGCACCATCAAAAAGCGCTTCGATACCATCAATCTGGAGTCCACGGAGAGCAATCGCCGCGACTATCGCGAGCTTCTCTTCCGTACAGAGAAGGCGATGAACGACCATATCTCCGGCGTCATCCTGTTCGACGAGACCATTCGTCAGAACGCTGCCGATGGCACGCCGCTGGTCAAGCTCATCGAAGCGGCAGGCTCGATCCCAGGCATCAAGGTTGACATGGGCGCCAAGGACCTCGCGTTCTTCCCCGGTGAGAAGGTCACCGAGGGCCTGACCGGTCTGCGCGAACGCCTTGCTGAATATCACACGCTCGGCGCCCGCTTCGCCAAGTGGCGTGCGGTGATCGACATCTCGCGCGGCGGATCGACGGTCATGCCAAGCTACGCTTGCTTGCGCGCCAATATGCATGCGCTCGCTCGCTACGCTGCTCTGTGTCAGGAGCAACGCATTGTGCCGATCGTTGAGCCAGAAGTCCTGATGGACGGCGACCACGACATCGACCGCTGCTACGATGTGACGGAGCAAGGCCTCAAGCTGCTCTACGACGAGTTGTACCAGAACGGAGTCGCCCTGGAAGGCACGATCCTCAAGCCGAACATGATCATTGCCGGCAAGAAGTCCGACAAACAGGCTGGTACGGATGAAATCGCTGAGAAGACTGTCAAGTGCTTCCGCAACACAGTGCCAGCCGCGGTGCCAGGTATCGTCTTCCTGTCCGGTGGTCAGTCCGAAGTTCAGGCCACTGAGAACCTCAACACCATGAACCGCGACTTTGCCGACGTCATGCCTTGGAAGCTCAGCTATTCCTACGGTCGCGCGCTGCAAGCCTCAGCCATCTCCACGTGGGGCGGTAAAGCAGAGAACGTGGCCGCCGCTCAGGCCGCCTTTGACCACCGCGCCCATCTGAACGGCATGGCGCAACTTGGTCAGTGGACGGCGGACATGGAGAACGCCTCCTGAGGCCCTACGTCCTCAAAAGCCTACCGGCAGGTGAGCGCCTCTTAGCGCTCGCCCGCTTCCCCTGGGCGCTCCGTTGGTTCGCCTGGGGTTTGCTCCTGATCCTCGGAGTCGCCCCCATTTTCGGCCTCTTTGCGCTCTACGCCATCGAAAAGCTGACCGTCCCGATTGCGGTCATTCTTCTAGCGCTCAGTGTCATCGGCGCCGTCATCTTCCTTTGTATCGAAGCCTGGCTGCTCACCACAGAATTTGGCCTCACCACGCAGCGCATCGTCGTCAAACGCGGCGTCTTCGGGCGTGAGACCACGGAAATGCCGCTCCATGCCGTGGAAAACATCAAGCTCAACCAGAGCGTTATGGCCCGCGTCTTCGGTTACGGCTGGCTAGAGATCTTCGGCAGTGGCGGCGGTCGGCTCTGCTCCCCCGTCATTGCCAAGCCCATGGCGTTCCGGGCAGCCATCGATCAGGCGTGCGCGCAAGCCGGCCATGAGTTGCAGAGCCGTTAGCTCACCCATCGATCAAGACCATAATCATGATTGCCTGTTATAGGCTGGACGAAAGGCCGAGGACCGATGCATCCTTAGGCTAGAGGAGAACGTCCATGAATCCGAATCCGGCTCTGCCTCCCGTGCCCGCCATCCGGCCACACCTGTCCTTGCTCGCCTTTTTTCGGCTGATGCAGGACAAGGAAGACACGAGCCAGGTTTTCAATTTCTCCTATCACGTCAATGGTGACTGCCTCCAACGCACCTTCAAGCGCTGGTACGCTGGCCCCAACGCGAAGCTGCTGATCGACGAGGACCCCACCGCGCTGCTGCGCGCCTTCGACGACCGTGATCGCCTGCGCAGCCTGCCGCTCGGCACCGTGGGTCGGACCTATGCCGACTTCATGGATCGCGAGAACCTCAGCACCGATGGCGTCGCGGAATCGTATCGAGAGAACGGCCAGATCACCAAGGACTTCCAAGAGAACTACCCGGAATTCTACGCCTTTATCTGGTTCCTCAACCTGACCCACGACATGTACCATATCCTGACGGGCTACAATCGTGACAGCCTGGGTGAGGCGGCGCTCCTCAACTATACCTGCCGCATCACCAAGAACCGCGGCATCAAATACCTCGCAGCCTTGGCCAGCTTCCGCATCAAGTCTGAGGCCTTGGACATGCCTGTTTTCAAGGTGATGGAGAACGGCCGGAAGATGGGCGAGGTCTCGGCAGACATTCTGCACCTCGACTTCATCAACATTCTCGACCGGCCTCTGCGTGAGGTTCGCGAAGAGTTGAACATTGTCCCTGACCCGGTCTATGCGGCGTTATCCCAGGAGCGACTCCTCGCCCTGGTTCAGCCGCAGGCCGCATGACGGAACCACTTCTCTACCTCATTACCCCGCCCAAGATTGACGATCTCGAAGCCTTCGCCGCCGCTTTGCAGGCGGTGTTTGAGGCCGGTGCAGGCACGCCTGCTGAAGCTGCGTGCCTCCAGCTCCGCCTCAAGGATGTGCCCGACGATGACGTGTTGCACGCCGCCGAGCGGCTCCTGCCGATCTGCCAAGCGGCAGAGGTGGGCTTCCTCATCAATGACCGCGCGGATCTCGCCAAAGCGGCGGGCGCCGACGGTGTGCATCTCGGACAAAGCGACGGCACGGTGGCGGAGGCGCGCAGCATCCTCGGCGCCGACAAAGACATCGGCGTCACCTGCCACGACAGCCTCCACCTGGCGATGGAAGCGGGCGAGGCTGGCGCAGACTACGTCGCCTTCGGCGCGTTTTTCGACAGCGGCACCAAGGACGCGATCTATCGCGCGGAGCCTGACCTTCTCACCCGATGGTCAGAAATGGCCACTGTGCCCAGCGTCGCCATCGGCGGCATCACGCCAGACACCGCACGCAGCCTCGTGGAAGCCGGCGCTGACTACCTAGCCGTCTCAGGCGCCATCTGGGCGCACACGGAAGGTCCCGTGGCTGGCGTGAAAGCCTTCGTTCAAGCGCTCAGCTAGCTTGCACTTGCTGGCCAACTGGCCGATGACAGGGCAGGAGAACAAACGCAGTCCATGGGCAAAGCCATCCGCATCCTCGGCATCGATCCCGGCCTCCGCCATACCGGCTGGGGCGTGATCGCCTGCGAGGGCCAACGGATCAGCTTTATCGCCTCGGGCCGGGTCAACACGGCGACGTCGGGCGCCATGGCAGAGCGCCTCTGCGCGCTCTCCAACGAGCTTGATGTTCTGCTCAAAGAGCAATCACCCGACGAGGCAGCTGTCGAAGAGACCTTCGTCAACACCAACCCCCGCTCGGCCCTCAAACTAGGCCAGGCCCGCGGCATCTGCCTTCTGGCACCAGCGCGGGCAGGGGTCCCAGTAGCGGAATACGCCGCAAACCAAATCAAAAAATCAGTGGTCGGTGCGGGCCATGCGGATAAGACCCAAGTGGCGGCCATGGTTGCGCGCCTGTTGCCCGGCAGTCGCGCGGAAAGCGCCGATGCCGCCGATGCATTAGCCATCGCACTGTGTCACGCCTTCCACCGAGGCAGCCCAACCGCGAGGATCGCCTCATGATCGGCTACCTGAAGGGTCGTGTGCTGAGCGTCAGCGCAGACACCGCGATCATCGATGTTCAGGGTGTCGGCTACGAAGTCGGCGCCGCGCCGCGCCTCCTGCAGAAGATGCATACAGGCGCTGAGGTCGCCGTCTCTGTAGAGACACTCGTCGCCGAAACATTTATCAAACTGGTGGCCTTCGAAACCGAAGACGAACGGCGCTGCTTCAAGCTCCTCCAGTCCGTCCAAGGCGTGGGTAGTAAGGCCGCGCTCGCCATCCTCCAAGTGCTGCGCCCAGCTGCCTTGCTCGATGCCATCAGCATCGGCGACAAGGCCGCGGTGGCGCGCGCGCAAGGCGTCGGTCCGAAACTCGCCACACGGATTGTCACGGAGCTGAAGGATAAGACGGCAGGCGTCTTCGCTGGCCGCGCACCCCTGACGCCAGAACCTGCAAGCGATACGCCAGCACCGAAAGGCGGCGCCGCGTTTGAAGCCGTCTCTGCCCTGGTGAACCTAGGCTACGACGAATCGTCCGCCCGAGCCGCGGTAGCGCAGGTGCACGAGGCTGACCTCTCGGTTGAAGCGGTTATCCCGCTCGCCCTGAAAGTGTTGGCGCCGCAATGACTGAAGAGCGCCTTAACGACCCTGAACGTCAAGACACGGACGATGATGCGGCCCTACGCCCGAAACGTCTTGACGATTTCGTGGGCCAGCGCAGCGTCAAAGACAATCTCTCAGTATTTGTCGAAGCCGCGCGCAAGCGCGACGAGGCGATGGACCACGTCCTCTTCTTCGGCCCGCCTGGCCTCGGCAAGACGACCCTGGCCCAGATCGTCGCCAACGAGCTAGGCGTCGGCTTTCGCGCAACGTCCGGACCCGTCATTTCGAAGGCAGGCGACCTCGCCGCGTTGTTGACCGGCCTCGAGCCTCGCGACGTCCTTTTCATCGACGAGATCCATCGTCTCACACCAGCGGTCGAGGAGATCCTCTACCCGGCGATGGAGGACTTCCACCTCGACCTGATCATCGGCGAGGGGCCGTCGGCACGGTCTGTGAAGATCGACCTGCCGCGCTTCACGTTGGTCGGCGCCACCACCCGTTCAGGCCTGCTGACCAAGCCTCTGCTCGACCGTTTTGGCATTCCGCTTCGCCTCGATTTCTATGAGCCAGCAGATCTCGCCAGCATCGTGCGCCGCGGCGCCACAAAGCTCAGCACACCTATCGACGAAGATGGCGCCATGGAAATCGCACGGCGTAGTCGCGGCACACCTCGCGTCACAGGGCGGCTACTCCGCCGGGTGCGCGACGTGGCGAGCGTCGTGGGCGACGGCACGATCAACAAGGCGATCGCTGCGGACGCACTCGCACGCCTCGAAGTGGATGAGGCGGGTCTCGATGGCCTCGACCGACGTTATCTCAGCACCATCGCCACCAATTTCGGTGGCGGACCCGTCGGTGTCGAGACAATTGCCGCTAGCTTGTCCGAAGGGCGTGACGCTATCGAGGACGTGATCGAACCTTACCTCTTGCAGCAAGGTTTTATTCAGCGCACCCCGCGAGGACGCGTTCTCACCGACCGAGCCTTCAAACATTTAGGTCTCGCGATGCCTAAACGACCGCAGGAGCTATTTTGATGCACCCGCTTCGCACGCACCACATTGATTTTCGTATTTATTTTGAAGACACCGACGTGACAGGCATCGTCTATCACGCCAACTACGTGAAGTACTTTGAGCGTGGCCGGACGGAATCTTTGCGCGCTTGCTTCGCCAATCTGTCCGATCTCATGGTGAATGATGATCCGTGCACGTTCGCGGTATCCAATATCGAAATCGCTTATAAGCGTCCGGCGAAGCTCGACGACATCATCACCGTCGAGACCATCCTGGCGAGTGCCAAGGGCGCCAAGATGGTCTTTGACCAGAAGATCTTCCGCGGCGCAGAGCTGCTAGCCGCGGCGACGGTCACCGCCGCCGTGATCACCCTCGAAGGCCGCCCTCGGCGCATGCCCGAAGCCATGCGCATCCGCATGGAAGAACTGTTGGCTTAGCGAACCAAGTCCATGAAATCGCGGAACAGCTCGCGGTCCGTTTTGAACTCGCCGAGCAAGGTGCGCGTCACGCAAGCGATCTCCGGCTTATGAATGCCACGGGTTGAGATACATTCGTGCGTACCCGACATGATCACAGCCACGCCGCGAGGTTTCAGCACACGGTTGATGCACTGAGCGATCTGCTCCGTCATCGTCTCTTGGCTCTGAAGGCGCTTAGAATAGGCCTCCACCACACGAGCCAATTTCGAGATTCCGACAACACGTTCCGCAGGCAGATAAGCCACGTGGGCCGTGCCTAGCATCGGCGCGATATGGTGCTCGCAATGGCTCTCAAAGCGGATGTCCTTCATGATGACCATGTCATCATATCCGCCCACATCGTCGAACGTGCGGCCCAGCAAATCATCTGGGTTCTGCTCATAACCCTTGAACCACTCATCGTAAGCCTTGATCACACGCATCGGCGTATCGACGAGGCCCTCGCGATCGGGGTTCTCACCAAGATAAGAAAGCAATGTACGGACGGCGGCTTCGGCCGTGTCCTTGTCGGGGCGATGGCTCATGCTTAGCCCTCCTTGATCGCTTGCAACGTGCGCGCGGTTTCCACGGCAACGCTCGCGGCTTCAGCGCCTTTGTTGCCCAGCTTGATCCCGGCCCGGTCCATCGCCTGCTCGACAGTTTCGGTCGTCAGTACGCCAAAGACCACAGGGATGCCTGTGTCCAGGCTGACCTTCGAAATGCCTTTCGCAGCTTCGCCAGCAACGAAATCAAAGTGCGCTGTCGCGCCCCGGATCACGCAGCCGAGCGTCACGATGGCATCGTAGCGACCTGTTTCAGCGGCCGTTTTGGCGGCGACAGGGATCTCGAACGCGCCGGGCACCGTGACATGGGTAATGTCGTCGTCGCCAACGCCGTGTTTTTTCAGGGTGGCGAGTGCGCCTTCGGTCAGACGGCTGACGATAAAGTCATTCCATCCCGTATCAATGACACAAATGCGGAGGCCTTTGCCGTCGGCGGCACCTTCAATGCGTTTCATGTCGTCTTCCTTCAACTATTCGGCTGCGAGTGCGCCGCGCGCGGCGAGCAGGTACTGTTTGATGGCTTCGGTGGTTGTAATCGGAATGTCATGCTTGTCCGAAAACGCTTCGAGCTCAGGACGTCGAGCCATGGTGCCGTCTTCGTTCATCACTTCACAGATCACGGCGCCGGGACGCAAGCCTGCGAGCTTAGCAAGATCCACCGAGGCCTCAGTCTGACCGCCGCGAGCCAACACACCTTCTGGATTGGCGCGAAGGGGGAACATATGACCCGGCGCCACAAGATCTGAAGGCTGACTATCTGGATCGATCAGCACTTCGACGGTTCGAGCTCTGTCTGGTGCCGAGATGCCGGTCGACACTCCTTCGCGGGCCTCCACGGATACCGTGAACGGCGTGCCGAACCCCGACTTGTTGTCCTCGGCCGGAACCATGGGCTTGAGGCCGAGGCGATCAACGATGTGCGGGGCAAGGGCACAGCAAACAAGGCCCCGGCCATGGGTCGCCATAAAGTTGATGGCTGCCGCGTCTGCGAATTCCGCGGCGATCACCAGGTCGCCCTCGTTCTCACGGCCTTCATCATCGGCGATGATCACCATCTGGCCCTCGCGAAGCGCTTCAACAGCGCTCTCGACACTGACAAAACCCTTCATGATAGGCGCTCCTTGACGATTTTTTCTGCAAACTTGGCCATGATATCGACCTCCAGATTGATCCGGTCGCCCGGCTTTTTGGTGGGGAGCGTGATTCGCGGCTGGGTATGCCGGATCAGCATCACGCTGAAGGTGGTGTCCGTGACATCGGTGACGGTCAGGCTGGTTCCGTCGATTGCGACGTAGGCCTTCTTGACGATGTAAGTCAGAAGATCCGTAGGCGCCTCAATAGTGACCCAAAGCGCCTCGCCATCTTCACTGATCGATTGCAACGTGCCCGTCCCATCGACATGGCCTTGGACATAATGGCCACCCATGCGGGTGGTGGGGAGAAGGGCGCGCTCAAGATTGACGGGCTGGCCTTCGCTCAGCGCACCAAGGCTCGTCACGCGAAGGGTCTCTGGTGCCACACAA
>JABSRH010000092.1 GCA_013215175.1 Parvularculaceae bacterium
CAAAGGGGCGAAAGTCGGTATACCCTACCTTTCCGTTCTTCACCTCGCGTTACGGCAAACGTCACTGGATGCCGCTAGCCAAGTTGTCGAGCACGCGCCGGTGGCAGGCAGTCACTCTTATTGGCTTGGAGACGAGAATCGAGCCGTTGAGTGGGAGCGAACGCCGTCATCAGCGTTTGTGCGAACCACCGAGGACGGGGCGTTCGTGCGGTCAAACCACTGCTTGTTCGATGAGAACAAAGCTTTCGAGACGGATCTCTCGCCGAGCACCTACGAACGGTTCAGCCGGATGAAAGCGATGGTTGATCAGTCAACCAATCATGACCTGGACTCGCTTATCACCATGTTCTCCGATCGCTCTGATGGGCGGCTGAGCATCAATCGTTTTGCTGAGGACAATTCAGGCGCAACCACCAATGCCGTCGTGGCGATGGACCCGGCGAACCGAGAATTCCGCGCTTGCCGCGGACAGGCAGATCGAGGCGTTTGGGCGACACTGCCCTTCGAGCGTCGTCGTGGTTAAGCACTACTGGGAGGATTCAAGTCTTGGCTGACCGGCGAAATCTGATACCCATCTCGGTACTGACGGGCTTTCTGGGTTCCGGCAAGACGACTGTCCTGAACCACCTGATGCAACAGCCAGAGTTCAGTCGGACGCTTGTGGTGATCAACGAGTTTGGCGGAATCGGGTTGGACCACAACTTGGTGACGCAAAGCTCTGATGACGTCATTGTCGAGATGTCCAATGGATGTGTCTGCTGCACACTCCGGCGCGATTTGGCGAAGACGTTGCGAGAGGCACCCGGGCGTTTCGCTCGCGGGGGCGAGGTATGGTTTGACCGCGTCATTATCGAGACCACGGGACTCGCTGATCCGTCGCCTATTCTCAATACACTGATGACCGACGTCGGGGTGCAAAAGCACTTCGAAGTGGATAGCGTCATCGCGACGGTCGATGCGGTGAATGGCAGTGAAACCCTCGATCGTCAGATCGAGTCGGTCAAACAAGCTGCGGTCGCTGATCGGTTGCTCTTGACCAAGACGGACCTTGTGACGGCGCAAGATCTGAGTGCTCTGCGCGAACGCCTCCAATCCTTAAACCCTGCAGCCCCCCATGTCTGCGCAGAGCATGGCAGGGTGGATAGCGCTGCGCTATTCGATGCTGGTCTCTATGATCCGCAGACGAAGGGTCTCAACGTCCAGAATTGGTTGAAGGCTGAGGCGTATCGCACCGAAAGCGATGACAGCGCTGTGTTTCGACACGCTGCCAACATACAGTCCCTTTGCGTTACGTTGGATGAGCCCGTGAACGAAGCCGCTCTCGATTCTTGGTTCGACGCGCTACGAGCCTTCGACGGGACGGATCTGTTGCGGGTCAAGGCGATGCTGAGCGTGGAGGGTTCGCCCGGGCCCTTGGTCGTTCACGGGGTTCAGCACATCTTTCATCCCGTTGCGCGCCTCGACCAGTGGCCGACGACAGATCAACGATCACGGATCGTGTTCATCACCCGTGGGATCGAGGAAAAAGACCTGCGTCAGACGCTTCGGGTCTTTGACAAGGCAGCATGGGCCGTTAGTGCTTAAGCCCTAGGCGGCGCGAGCCTTGGCGTCCTTTGAGTTGCTCTTGAGACGGAACTTCTCCACGAGACGATCGAGTTGATCGAATTGTTCTTTCGTGCCAGCGATCGCGTGATTGTTCCGATCCACCAGCGTGTTGTTGTTCTGGGTGAGTCGATCCAGGTCAGACATGGCTGAGTTGAGCTCCTGCAGCGTCACGCTCTGATTGTCGGTTGACTGATAAACATCGTCAATCAAGCTCACGTTCAACGCCACATCTTTCACGATCGTTTTCAGGTCCTCGGCGGCTTTGGACACAAGCTCGACCCCGCCCTTGATCTCTTGGTTCGATTGGCCGATCAGTAAGCCGATTTCTTTCGAAGCATCAGCCGTTGACTGGGCCAGGTTCCGCACTTCGGCAGCCACCACGGCAAAGCCTTTGCCAGCGTCGCCGGCCCGTGCGGCTTCCACAGAGGCGTTGAGAGCAAGCAAGTTTGTCTGGAAGGCGATCGACTCGATGACCGAGGTGATCTCGGTGACCTTCTTCGAAGACTCGGCGACGCGATCCATGGCTTGGGTTGCTTCGTCCATATTGCGTCCGCCTTCTTCGGCACGAGTTTGCGTGCCGCGAGCGTTGTCACGCATCTCGCTAGCGCGCTGCGCCGTCTGCTGAACAGTTGTGGTGAAACTCTGGAGCGACGCAGACGTTTCTTCAAGCGTAGCGGCCTGGGTAGACGTTTGCGAAGACAATTCGTCCACACCATGCACCAAATCATCAAGTGACGGGCCCACGGTGGAGGACGTATCACGAAGGCCCACAAGAACCTCAGCAAGGCCGTCTACGGAGAAATTGACCCCATCACGCAATTCAGCAAAGGCGCCTTGGTAAGAACCCTCAATGCGCTGTGTGAGGTCATAGCTTTGCAGGGCACGAAGCACGGAAATAGAGTCACCAAGGCCATCTTTCACGGTATTGATGAGCCGGTTCAAGCTATTCGCTAGCTGATTGAGTTCGTCGTCGGCAAAGTCGGCCTCAACGCGACGCGAAAAATCACCCAATTGTGCAGCATCAACGACGTCACCAATGGAGCTCCCCAGCTTTTGGATCATCTCTTTGCGCTGTTGCTCAAGTTCCTGCTGAGCGGCGAGCTCGCGCTGACGCGCCTGTTCAGCGGCAGCTTCACGTTCGCGCATGGCGGCCTGTTCAGCCTCGACTTTCTCTTCGAGGCGTTTCTTCTCTTCCTCGGCACGCTGACGTTCCGCTTCAGCAGCGGCTTTGCGGCGTTGCTCTTCAGCAAGGCGCTCACGCTCAGCGGCTCGTTCTCGAAGTTCGCGCTCGCGTTCATCAGCGGCACGACGCTCTTCCTCACGCTTGGCCTCTTCGTGGCGCTGAATTTCGGCCGCGGCTTCACGCTCTTCCTGTGCGAGCCGTTCGGCTTCTGCCTTCTCGCGTAGGAGGCGTGCTTCTTCAGCCATCCGTTCACGCTCTAGTTTGGCTTCGTGCTCGCGCTTCTCGTGCTCGCGTTGAGCGGCTTCTTCGCGCAGGAGACGCTCCCGCTCGGCGGCAGCCTCGCGATCGGCCCGAGCCTCGTCCTCAGCGGCACGGCGCTCTTCCTCCGCCTTCGCTTCGGCGGCGCGGCGGTGCTCGGCGGTTTCGCGTTCGCGACGCTCTGCATCGGCTTTTGCTTTCTCCGCTTCCGCGCGGGCTCGTTCGGTGGCGAGCTGTTCTTCAGCGAGTGCCTCAGCGCGCTCTTTTTCCTCGTGCGCCTCTGTTACCTTCTGATCCGCTAAGGTCAGCGATCGCGCGAGGTTCACCGTTAGCCACAGCAGGGCAACCGTCTGCATGACGACGATAACGGCATGGAGCACCACGCGCGCCAGGTCGGTTCCGTCAGGGAAAACCAGCGCTGGGAGCACAAAGTTGAGGCTGAGGTGGTGGAGAGCGGTGGCGCCAGCCGCTGCTACGACAGCGCGCCAGTCACACATGAGCGCAGCGATCGCGAGTGCAGCGTAGAAGCCCATGTGCATGTCGATTTGCCAGGCGTGGCCAGCATAAACATAAAGCGCTACGGCTGGCCCCGACACCAAGCCAACGGCCAAAGCGATTCGGCTCATTGATCCATCACCATGCGTGCGCGAGACCAAGATGGCGCCAGCGCAGGTCGCCAACAATGCAATCAGTGTTGAGACAAAACGGTCCGGACTGACAAAGAGTGCGCAAGTAGGAAGCAGCACAATATAGCTAACAAGCGCGAGCTCGGTAATCCGTTGGGCCTGGCGGCGCAGTCTGGCGATGCTAGACGTCTGGGTCATGTTAACGACTTCCTACTGACGACGATGTTGTCGATGAAGAACGGGGTGTGCGGCAAAGCGCTAAACTCGTCTGATCAAGGACGAGCAACGCACCGCGGCTGCGCAACGAAGGGGCGTCGATGGCGCCATCGGTGGCGAACCCGATGAGGGTTAGCGGCCCGCGGCGCTCAAGGACGAACAAATTGGCGGCGATGAGGGCTTCAAACTGTTGGGTCTGATCCATCCAAGGAGGAAACACGACCGCCACGGTGTCGGTTTCTGCAGGCACGCGGAATGGCATAGCCACGACCAGCAGCCATCCAGCTGCCAGCAGCATCCAACTGCTTGTGCGTTGCGCCAGTCTGTTCAACATGTCGCCCGATCCCTCTCGAGCGCATTTTAGGCAAAGTAAGCAAAATAGCCGTTACCAATTGCCGCAGATTTGAACGGTTTCGCTCAGTAGTTCGGCAGGATCAATGCCGCGAATGTTAGCGGCTGCGTGCTAGTCGAAGGCCCGTGAACTGCCACTGTGCTTGGGGCGGGAAGAAGTTCCTATACGTTGACCGAATGTGCCCCTTTGGTGTTGCGCAACTGCCGCCGCGCAGAACCAATTGTTGCGACATGAATTTGCCGTTGTATTCCCCGACGGCGCCCTCGGGGGATGAGAAGCCCGGATAGGGGCTGTAGGCACTACTCGTCCATTCCCATACGGAGCCGTAGACTGCATTGAGCGGCTTTGATCCATCGACGGTAGCCGGGTGAACGATGCTGCCGGGCATGAGGAACCGTCCGTCGTCGGTGCTCGCCTGCTGAGCGAGCAGCTCAAGTTCAAATTCTGTGGGCAGACGATACCCTGCCCACGTTGCCAAGGCATGGGCTTCGAAAGCGGAGAGGTGGCAAGCGATGCCATGTGGGCTGAGCGGAACGAGGCCGTGGCATGAATATTCTTGCCAGCCGTCAGGTCCCTGTCGCCAATAAAGCGGTGCGGCGCGTTGCTCCGCTTGCGCCCAATCCCAACCATCAGACAGCCAATATTCTGATGTCTGATAGCCGCCGTCTTCGATGAAGGCCAACACCTCAGCATTCGTGACCGGCGACGCGGCAATTTCGACCGCTGGAATGTACTGTTTGTGGCGGGGAAGCTCATTGTCGAATGCGAAGGCTTCGGCGGTGCTACCAAATTCGTGAACGCCTTCGTCGAGAGCGATCCAGCGTTTCTGGGGAACTGAAGAGGCAGCGGCGGCGACTTCGCCAGGGAAAATCGATGGCGCGAGCGGGTTCAACGAAAGCGTATATTTAATGTCCGTACAAAGCAATTCTTGGTGCTGTTGCTCGTGGTGCAGCCCTAGCTCGAGCATCGGCGCCACGCGTTGCCAATCGGCTTCGGCGAGCGCGGACAGGCAAGACTGCACACGCTCCGTCACCGCTTCGCGGTAGGCCAACACTTCCTCGACACGCGGGCGGGATAACAACCCCCGATGAGGTCGGGCCCAGCGATCGCCTACGCCTTCATAGTAGGAGTTGAAGAGGAACGCGTACTCCTCACGATAGGGCTTGTGGCTCGGATCCACCGCGGTGAGCACGAACTGTTCGAAGAACCACGTCGTGTGCGCCAAGTGCCACTTTGTCGGGCTAGCATCTGGCATGGGTTGGATGACCATGTCTTCAGGATCAAGAGCACCGGCGAGGTGCTCCGTCTCCGACCGCACACGAACGAAATCCTCGATCATCGCGTGACGGTCGAGGTGCGCCGGCCGAAAGCGCAACACAGGATGGGTCATGGACATCGTGCCTTTGTCCGCGTCAAGAGATCCAGCCAGCACTTTGCCGCCCTTCGCAGATTTCTCAAGGCCTGTCTGGTCTCAGTTGCTAAGGCCCGCTGCCTCAATGGCCTCGCGGTGTTGGCGCGCTTCCTCGACGTAAAACGCTGCGCCCATTAGGGCCATCTTGTCTTCGCCAGGTTTCAGGTCGCGCAATTTCCGCGCAGGCATTCCTGCCCACAGTTCACCCGCTGGAACCTTTTTGCGCGGTCCCAGAAAAGCGCCAGCACCCAAGAACGCGCCGGTCTCAACGACGGCCCCATCCAAGACCGTGGCACTCATGCCGACGAAGCCACCGCTCTCGATGGTGCAGCCGTGGAGCATGCACTTATGGCCCACGAGCACGTCGTCGCCGATGATCACGGGCGTGCCGTTGCGAGCTTCATCATCAACGTGGCAGATCGTGCCGTCTTGCACGTTGCTCCGAGCACCGATTTCAATGCGATGCGTATCAGCACGAAGCACGCAGCCGTACCAAACCGACGCATCCGGACCAATATGAACGTCACCGATAATCACAGCGCCTGGGGCGATAAAGGCGGAGGGATCAATCGTGGGCGATTTGCCATGAAAAGGCAGGATAAGAGGCTTCATTCCTCGTCTTTAGTAGCCTCAGCCTTCCGGTCAAATGCGTAGATCCGATCAATAATACAGGATGAGCTGCCCATCCGTCGGCTTGTCCCGTCGCTGATGAACAAACGGTCGGTCTCGCGAATACAGCCTGCCGTGGAAGGATCGGGCCCAAGGCCGACAAAACGCGGGAAATCTAGACCCGGGCAAACGCCGGTGAACGTCACCAAGAACTGCCGGTTCGCACCACGGCGAAGAATGATCCCTTCGCCAGCGTCCCACTCACTGAAACCGCTGATCGCGGACTGAAAACAAATACGCTGCACGCGTTCGCCCACGCGAGGGTCGTCTTGTGGGTTGGCCACCTGTTCGCGTGGCTCTGTGGTGGAGCAGGCTGCAGCAACAAGCACAGCGGGCAGGATCAAGTAGCGCATCGGTGGGTCTCCTCGTTGAGCATCGTATGCTGGGTATCGGATAAAACAATCGCCGATCGCAGGGCGCCTTGTGCGTTCAAGGCGTTACTCTGTCGCGTACGTTCTTGTTTCGCGCTAGCCGCTATGCCACGGAGCTTTATCGCTGTTGGGTGCGGTGAAGGGGAGAGCCGAGACATGATCGAACGGGTGTCAGCCACCGTAGCGTCGTGGCCTCCGGCTCTGGTGGCGAGTCTGCTCGCCGCACTGGTAGCATCGTTCGGCATCATCTTTGTCTCTATTCGTCGGGAGATGGCTGAACGTTACCGCCCGTTCTTCGCTGCGCTGGCATCGGGGGTCTTGTTAGCGACCGCTTTGTTCATCCTGCCCGAGGCCTTTGAGGGCAGTGAGTTCGCCCCGATGGGTGCCCTGGCGGGTTATTTCACGCTCTTCTTGCTCAGTCGACTGTCGCCCGGTGAGAGCCGCGGCGGCGCACTGACAGCCTTTCTCGCCATCGCCGCGCACAGCACGATCGACGGCTTTGAGTATGGCTTGCTGTTTGAAGCAGACAGCACAGCAGGCCTCTTGGGCGCGGGCGGCCTGATTTTGCATGAGTTCTCTGAGGGCGTTATTCTCTTCCTCATCCTGCGCACTGTCGGCGTTCGAGCCTGGTTGGCGATGCTGCTCGCTCTTGTGGGTGCAGCGCTGACAACGCCGCTCGGCACCTTGGCTTCGCTGACCATTATCCCAAACCTGTCGCCTGAAGTTTTCGCTTTAGCGTTGGGTTATGCGGCCGGTGCATTGCTTTTCGTCGGTGCGAGCCAGCTTCCTGGCGAGTTCAGCAAACTCGATTTCCGAGCTTCGGTTTTGGCCTATGCCTTCGGCGCCGCGCTGGGTGTTGTCTTGATGGTTTCAACCCACGGTTACCATGGGCACGATCATGACCATCATGGCGAAGACGCTGAGCATCACGACCACGACGATCACGACCATTAAGCTGATCACACGGCTCACCTTTCCCAAGTGTTGGCGGGCGCCCGATGGGGCAGGGCAACCCTTGTGGAGCGGGACACCCGCCAACAAGTTCGAAGCAGGCAACCATCCAGGGAGAGAGCATCAGGATGGCTGCGAGGTGAGGGAAGGATCAGCCTCGAACAACTCGACCCTAGGTTGCAGACGTTAAAGATTGGGTTAATGCGATCGTCTTTGACGCGAAAAAAGAAGTCGCTAGGAGCGGCAGATGATTCACGCACACCACGCCCTTGTTCTTTTCTCTGGAGGCCAAGATAGCGCCACGTGTCTCGCCTGGGCGTTGTCGCGCTATGCGCGGGTTGAGACCGTGGCCTTCACCTACGGCCAGCGCCATGCGGTTGAGCTTGAGCAACGCCCCGTGCTGTTCGAAGCGGTTCGACGGCAGTTTCCTCAGTGGGGTGAGCGTCTGCACGATGATCACGTCATCGATCTCAGCTATCTGAGCGCGATTGGCGAGACGGCGATGACAGCGGACGTCGAGATCGCCATGGGCGAGAACGGCCTCCCCAACACCTTCGTGCCAGGCCGCAATCTTGCGTTCCTGACTGCATCGGCAGCTTTAGCGTACCGACGCGGATTGGGTGTACTGGTCGGCGGTATGTGTCAGACGGATTATTCAGGCTACCCGGACTGTCGGCAAACGACCATGGATGCGCAGGTGGCGGCCCTCCAGTTGGGTCTCGATCAACCCATGCGTATCGAAACCCCGCTCATGCATTTGTCGAAGGCCGAAAGCTGGACGCTCGCCGATCAGCTAGGTGGCGAGAAGCTGGTCGCTCTCATCGAAGAAGAGACGCATACGTGCTATCGCGGTGACAGATCTCAGCGCCATCCGTGGGGCTACGGTTGTGGCGAGTGCCCCGCTTGTGAGCTTCGCGCCGCTGGGCACCAGGCTTGGCTCGCTAGCCGATGACGTATTCCGTGAAAGAAACCTACCTCACCCTGCAAGGCGAGGGTGCCCAGACGGGTCGCGCTGCGGTGTTCTTGCGCTTCGCTGGATGCAACTTGTGGTCGGGTTTGGAGGAGCACCGCGCCTCAGCGATCTGCAATTTCTGTGACACCGATTTCGTCGGCACGGACGGCCCTGGCGGCGGAAAGTTTGCCAGTGCCGATCAGTTGGCGGAGCATGTCCGGGCTTTCTGGCCAGGCGGCGGACAGCCCTACGTCATTTGCACCGGCGGTGAGCCGTTGCTTCAGCTTGATTCCGAAGCCATCGATGCGTTTCACAAGCTTGGCTTTGAGGTCGGCGTGGAGACCAACGGCACCCTCGCGGCGCCTGCCGGTCTGGACTGGATTTGCGTCAGCCCGAAAGCTCAGACTGAAATTGTGCAGACATCAGGGCACGAATTGAAGCTTGTCTATCCGCAGCCTGACGTGGATCCACAGCGCTTTGCTGGCCTCGATTTCGAGAACTTTTTTCTGCAACCGATGGATAATGATCAGCAGGCTGAGAACATCACCGCAACCGCTCAATACTGCCAAGAGAACCCCCAATGGAGGCTCTCTCTACAAACGCATAAGTTGATCGGCCTGCCTTAGGCTGTGGACGGATCTTGCAACAGCGCAGCGAGCTTGGCAGACACGCGACCGAAATGCTGGCGAGCGGTATCCCAAATGCCAAAAACCTGGGGGCCGCGATCAAATAGGCGCTGCATGTTGTCCTCGTCCTTGATCACCGCGAGCAGCTTATCGTCTTCCAGCAGGCGAATGGTGACCGCCGCATCGCCAGCATAGATGCTCTCAAAGCTCAAACCAGGCTCAACCTGCATCTCCGTCTGAGTAGGGCGGTTGGCGTTCAGCTTGGTGATTTCAGTCTGGACTGTCAGGACACCAGGCCCAGGGTTACCGACGATCGTCGCCACACGGCCCAACTCTCGGTTCAAATCGCCCATCAACTGGTTCGCCATGAAGCTGATCTCGCGATCACCAATGGGCCGCTCTTGGCGCCGCAAGGTTCGGATATTTCTCCGTTCCAAGAGTTCTTCCGATGCCGTCGGCATCGCGATGTAGACGCTATCATAGCCAGTGAAGTCGCGGGTTTGGACGGCGTTGAAGCTATCGAAGCGGCCAGTGGCGCCGGGGCCCGTAGGCGAGCTTGCACAGGCCGCCAGGGTTAGGATTGCTAAAGACAAGATCAGTTTGCGCATGGTATCACTCCACTCGTTCTCGCCCCTCTGAAAAAGAAGGTTAACGCTGGTGGGCCGCACGTCAATCCGACGACACAGCACACCTCAACGAACGGCTATTGGTAGGGCGCCATGCCTTTGCGGGCCAAGGCATCCGCGGCCTCGTTGCCTTCGTGACCGGCGTGGCCCTTCACCCAAGCCCAAGATACGCTGCGCGCTTCGGCGAGGGCATCCAACGTCTGCCAGAGATCTTGGTTCTTCACCGGCTTCTTCGCCGCTGTCTTCCAGCCATTGCGTTTCCAACCGTGGACCCATGTCTCAACGCCATTTTTGACGTACTGGCTATCGGTCGTGATCGAAATATCTGTTCCCGGACGAACCTCTTCAAGCGCGCGAATTGCGGCCATCAGCTCCATCCGATTGTTGGTGGTCTCGCGCTCGCCGCCGCACAGCTCTTTTTTATCCGCGCCGACTTCCATCAACACGCCCCAACCACCGGGGCCAGGGTTTCCTGAACACGCCCCATCCGTATACGCTTTAATCATCAAGCAGCCTCCATCTGGTGCCGATGATGGCGCATCAGGCGCAGCCAGGGAAGGGGGTCTTTCGGTGTGTAGACAGAGCTTTGGCTCTCATCCAAAGCATCCACGGCTCGGCTGAGGAAGAACCGCAGCGCACAGCCGCACAATAGGGTCGGCATCGCTTCAAGCTCAAGCTGCCCCAGGGGACGGACACGGTTATAGCCCTCAAACATGGCATCGGCATTCGTCACGTCGAGGGGGCCATCCTCTGGCAGGTAGGCGTTCATGGCGATTGCCAAATCGTAGGCCAAATAATCCGTACACGCGAAATAGAAATCGATCAGCCCGGTCGGATCACCATGATCGAGCAGGAGATTGTCGGGAAACAGATCGCCGTGGATCGTGCCGCGCTTAATCTCAGACGGCCAGCGTTCGCGCAGTAGCTCGAGCGTGTCTCTCAGTTCTTTCGTCAGGCCAGCGCCGAATGTGTCGAGCCGGTCATCAGCTGCCTTGAGCATGTCTCGCCAGCTGCCAGGCCCCATTGAGTTCGGTCGCGTATGGGCGAAGTCTCGGCTCGCCAGGTGGAACTCCGCCAGGGTCATCCCAGCTTTCTCCGCATCCTCATAGGTCGGCGTCATGTTCGGGCGACCGGAACAGAAACTGATCAGCGCCGCGGGTTTGCCAGCCAGGACGGTGAGTCGCTCGCCAGCCAAGGTTCGAATAGGGCGGGCGCAC
>JABSRH010000093.1 GCA_013215175.1 Parvularculaceae bacterium
CCTTGAAGGTGGTCGAGCCCATACACTTCAGCACGCCGCTTTGCAGGGCGGGCTTGAGCAGGTTCGAGGCGTCCATGGCCCCGCCGGACGTGGCGCCCGCGCCGATGATCGTGTGGATCTCGTCGATGAAGAGGATGGCGTGGTGGTGCGCCTCGCACTCTTTGATCACGGCCTTCAGGCGCTCTTCGAAGTCGCCGCGATAGCGGGTGCCCGCGAGGAGCGCGCCCATGTCGAGGCTGAAGATCGTGGCCTCGGCCAGGACCTCAGGGACCTCTTCGTCGACGATCTGACGAGCGAGGCCCTCAGCGATGGCGGTCTTGCCCACGCCGGGGTCGCCCACGAAGAGCGGGTTGTTCTTGCGGCGGCGGCAGAGGATTTGGATCGCGCGCTCGACTTCCTTTTGGCGGCCGATGAGCGGATCGACACCGCCCTTACGGGCCTTGTCGTTGAGGTTGACGCAATAGGCCTCGAGCGCCTCGGGGCCCTGCTTGGCCTGGCCCTCTTCCTCCTCCTGCTCCGCGCCGCGGGGCGATTTGGGCTGGCTGACGCCGTTTTTGGCGAGGCCGTGGGAGATGTAGTTGACTGCGTCGTAGCGTGTCATGCCCTGGCTCTGCAGGAAGTAGGCGGCGTGGCTTTCGCGCTCAGCGAAGATGGCGACGATGATGTTGGCGCCGGTGACCTCAGCGCGGCCCGACGTTTCGACGTGGATGAGCGCGCGCTGCACCACGCGGTGGAAGCTGGTAGTGGGCTTGGCCTCTTCCAGCTCCTCGACCACGAGATTGGCGAGGTCGTCCTCGATGTATTCGGTCAGCGTGTCGCGCAGGTCGTCGATGTCCACGGCGCAGGCGGTGAGAAGCGCCTTGGCGTCATCGTCGTCGAGCAGCGCGAAGAGCAAGTGCTCCAGCGTGGCGAGCTCCTGGCGGCGCTCGGTGGCCATAGCGATGGCAGCGTGGATGGCCCGTTCAAGTCCGGATGCAAAACTCGCCATTAGATCTCCTTCTGAGCTACCGCGTTGCTAGATGAGCTCACGGTCACTCCTTCTCCATCGTGCATTGCAGAGGGTGCTCATTGCGCCGGGCCAGTTCAAGGACCTGGGCGACTTTCGTTTCGGCAACCTCAAAGGTGTAAACCCCGCAGATGCCCACGCCGTTCTGGTGGACGTGCAGCATGATGCGGGTCGCGTCCTCTCGGTTTTTGTTGAACACAGCTTCCAGCAACCAAACGACAAACTCCTGCGGAGTATAGTCGTCGTTCAGCAATAGAACCTTGTATAGGTTCGGCTTTTTCGTCTTTGGCGCGGTCTTGGTGATCGTGCCAGTGCCGTAGCCGCGGTCGTCGTCGTCGCGCTCTTCGCTCATAGCCTCGGGGGTGTTTCTACAGATCCAGGAGAGCGTACTATCTGGGTTTTCTAAACACTTGCGCAAGCCCATAGAGCGAGCGATTTGCCCCACGTGGAGAACAAGTGAGGGAGGGAGAATCGAATAGCAAGCTGGCCGGGCGGTTTTCGCCAGAAAGCGACGCTCCGGGCGCTTCGTACGACGCCCGCTTTCGAGGGAGGGGTTATGCCGTCCATTTGCAAGGACCAACGGTGGCGCTACAGTTTAGGTTGTCGCAAATATTCCACTACCTAGGGCCCGTGATTTCTCGACTTGCGATTTGATGAGATATCTCAAGTCAACCATGTCCGTCGGTGAACGTCCTTGGAATTGGCCGTCTCGCACGGTGTGAGGGCGAGTCCAAAAGCAGTTAGCGGGCTAGACGAGTAAGCCCTGCTGGCTTCAAACTGAAATCCAGCGGTAAACAAGATTCGAATTCGGTGCTGGGATCCCGACCTCCAGATCATAATTCCTAGACTGAAACTGCCAAGTTATGAGGATAGCGACATGCCTATTACAGAAGATCAGATAGATGTGCTCCTGACCATGGAGCCCGAAGATGAAAGTGAGCTCATTGGACTGCTAACAGGTGACGTCAATATTCCACTCGAGGACCTCCCTGAGATAGACGAGAATGATTCAGATGACTTGCCCGAGGAAAGGCTCGATGGCGACGATGAACTTGACAACACCGAGATTTTTTTCCGCACCAGATCGATTAACTTAGAGATAACAGAGGAGGTGGACGCAGCACCGGTTGGAGGGTCACCGTTAGACAATATTACAAGTCATCTCATCCATATGTTTGATCCAAGAACTATTGCAAGAAAAAATAGGGTTGCGCACTTGGCTTCAGAACCAGCAACCCTATCAGTGTTTGGAGAATTTGTATTAGCGTACGGTGCATTGTCTTTAGTGGATACCATCGTCAACGCCCTTGCGACAAGTACAGATGATTTGACGCTTTCTATAGATTCTATCTTGGACAAATTTTTTGACTTATTCGGAGGTAGCAATAAGTGCTCTAAGCGGAGAGCTAGAACACTTAAAAAAAATTGGAAGAGGCTTGTAAAGCGATCTAGTCAAATGCAAGATGCTGTAAATTCTGGAGATGCCGACAAAATACAAGTAGCTCTGAATAAATTGAAGGAGGCCACCAGAAAGTTTCGTAAAGATGCGCTGCGGCGATCAAAGATGTATACTAAATGTTATAAAGCCCTACGGTCTCGAAGCACGACGCTCCGTGAGATATCTAAAGATGCAATTAAGCTCAATGAGATTATTGCTAACATATAGCTTTCATATCGGCGAAGGAGGCAATATTTAGTTTCTAGTAAGTACCGTCACTACTAGAATTGATGCCGGTATATGTCGATATATTGTGTTTTCTTTTGCTAGAGTCACTTGATGGTAATCGTTGTGCTGCGTCTGATCCGATCAAACGCAGCGCGCGCTCTGTCTATCCCGATGTCAAATATCCTGAACTTTGAGACGGAACGCTGAACCCGTGATTTCGGACGACATAGCGTCGTCAAAAGCCAGTTGCGCAACTCATGACATTCGCAACGATGGTAAATCCATGCGTCCTGCCTCTTACAGGGTTGCAGATTTCGGTTGCAAATCCCGTCGCTCGAGCGCTGCTGGCTTCCAAAGCCCAAAACACACCATGGCGCTGTTTATCTCACCAGTCCGAGCAGCCTCGAGCGCACGGGCTTTACTCAGCCGCGGGTGAGCGGACACTCGGGTAATGTTCGCCAACGGCAGCTGAGGGCCAATAGCCGCCGCTCAGGTCACGCAGCCTTCGGCCCCGCCGGTAGCAGGGACATCGGGAAGCCGGGGCCGCGGAAGTTGGCGGCTGGAATCTTGGCGGCGATGCGGGCGTGGAACTTCGGCAGCTTGGACCAGTGGAGGCCTGGCCTCAGGTGATGGGCGGTGTGGTAGCCCAGATTGCCGGTGAGGATGTTGTACCAGCGGTGCATGATGTTGTTGGAGGCGGCGTACTCGTCGACCTCTGAACAGCCCGCGTGGTGATCGTAGGTATGCCGGCAGGTCAGCACGAAGCTGATCACCATCGGGATGATGACGATCAGCGTGGCGTTGAAGGGGTTGATCCACAGCAAGACGGCTAACAGCGCGACGTGCAGCAGCGTCATAAGGATGAACGTCCGCCGAAGACCGGGATACTCAGCCCCCTTCCGCAGCGCGCAGGCGTAGCCACTGATCGCTAGCCACCACGTATAGCCATGAGCGGTTCTGATCTGGCCGTCGGGCTTTCGCCATGCGGACTCGTCCTTTGACTGATCCATGTAGTTGTCATGGTGGCCGATATTGTGATGCAGGACCCAGACGTTGGAGACGGCGCCGGTTTGCAGCCCGAAGACGCATTCCATCAACCGGTTGCAGATCTTCGAGTTGAAGAACGGCACGTGCTGATGGTGGTGGTTCCACGCCGCGATGCAGACCTTGGCGGGCACCGACAAGAGAGCCCAGGCCAGCACCAGCGGCCAGGCCGAGGCGGTGGCGAAGACGACGAGGTCAATCGCGAACAGCGCTAGAAAAATCGCGACGGGCCAGCGATCTTCGGCAAAGCGAAACAGACGCTTGCGCGGGGTGCTTTGGCTCGAATGGCTAGGGGTCAGCGGAGCGGTTTCTGAATTCAAAGGTGACAAAGTCGTCTCACTCGAGCCGTTCGGCATGAACATATTGGCCGTGCGTCGTTGATCGAGCGTTCGCCGAACGAGGTCAACCATTCGCAGAGGGCTTGGGCAAAATGCAGCATCCTAGATGGCGAAGTGGTTTTCTGGGCGACTGAAGCAACGTCTGCGTTGGATCCAGCCCGCGCCTTGCTCCGGGGCCGCTGGGTGCCTAGCCTCCTAACCCTTGGGTGAGGTGGGATATGAGCATCAAGCGTTGGGTTTCGATCGTGATGGGCGCGCTTGGGGTGGCGCATGCCCTTGGCCTTGCCCACGCGCAATTTTTTGTGCTGGGGCCTAGCGAGCCGTCGGCTGAACCGCGGGGTGATCGATATGCCTTCATCGCCACGGACGAGATGACGGAAGCGGCGCTTGGGCCCGTTTACGGCGCGAGCAAAGCGATGATGCTGGAGCTTGATGCCTCAGAGCGTGCATCGTTTTTATCGGCTTACTATGACGTTTTGAAAGAGCTTTCGGTCTTTGATCAGGTGACACTTGAGGAAACGGCGACGCGCGCCTGTGGTGCCTCGCCGAACCTGAGCGACACGGGCGACTTCGTCTGCTTGGCGAACATGACCTATGTGGGCGTGGCGAAGTCAGCCGAAGGCGTGCCGTATGTCCGGCTTAATGAGGTCATTGTCGAGAACGGCATGACGGCGATCAATCCGTCGCTCATCCGCGCTAGGCTGGACACGTTGGCGATCGCCCGCGCGAAGCGGCATGCAGAGTTGGGACGTCAGCAACCGCCCTTCCCGTTCGTGCTGTTCGCCACGCATGATGCGGACGGCAACTGGGTGTTCTCTGTGGTCAACGTACTGACCATGCGCGGGAACGATCCTGAGGGCAGCACGCTGACCTCTCAAATTGCTGCGCGGCGAGCGGCGGACAGAGAAGCGCGTCGCCAGACGGCGATCGATGACGCGGTGAAGGCCTCGATCAGCCGGCAGCGAGTTCTCGCTGAGCGCTTCAAACGTCGCCTTAGCGGTGAACAGTTGCGCGACTGGTTCAGCGCTTACGCGAGCCTGCTGGACCGGAACGGCAAGTTCCCTGACGGCACGGACAATCCTTGCGGTATCATGATGGTGCCGCCGAGTGCCGCTGATCAGGACTGTATGAACCAGCGGACGATCTGGCTGCTGAATGATCGCCAAAGCGCGGTGACCTTCTTCGGCACGCGGGAATATGAAATCGCTATCGAGTTTGAGGGCGAACCCTCTACCGAATACCGCCATATGGGTTCTTACCTGCGCTTATTCTTTGGCCTGCGCGATGAGCCTGACCAATTGGCTTCGGCTGTCTTCGTGGTGCGTCGGAACGACGGTACCGTGGACTTTATCCCTGAGACTTTATGGACCGACGCGGAGATCCCTGGCCCCGAAAAGATGACGATCGCCCCAGACTTGATCGTCGAGGGCCTTGGTGATCTTTATGATGACCTCTCCGAGAATTTCGGCATCGACCTGGCTCTTCGCGAGGGGCAGCGGTTCAATTACGTGGTGGGCAGGGACATTCTTTACTGTCGCAAGGAAACGGGTGATCTGCTGCTCGTACCGTCCGGGTTCGTCACAGACCTCGCCTCGGTGGCGAATTGGCTGCGCGCGATCATGCTGATTGATCAGAGCCCGAAGGAATTCCCAGGCGCTATCCTGCATGACTGGCTGTATGCGATTTCCCGGCGGGAGAACGAAGACGATCATGCGTATTCGGACATGCTGTTCCGTGAGGAACTGCGCGACGCCGAAGCCGGATGGCTGACGCAGCGGATGTTCCCGCTGGGCACACGGATCGGTGGGCGCGGCGCGGTGGGCCGGCCCTCTGAGCTGCGCTTTGCTACGGAGGAGAGCTGTCGCCGTGGCCATGGGTTCCAAGGCGTGCCGCAGAACGCCATCGTTGGTCGTATCGGTGACGGATTGCCGGCAGGTGAGAAGTGCACGGGCTTTCTCGATCAGTACGAAGAGCTGTTGGCCGAGGTTGGGCAAGCCACGCCGTTTGATACCTCGGTGATCATCAACGAAGAGCCTCGCGCCAGGTACTTTGAGGATGTGGTGGGTAATGAGGACCCGGAGGTTTCTTGTCCGTTTGCTGAGTTACCCAGCGATTAGAGAAGCAAATCGGCGGCAAAGAAGGCGAAGAAACCGCCTACCAAGTACGCGACCGCAGCGAAAGACAGCGTCCATGTCCCGATGAGACGCATGCGCATGCAGGCCCTGGCCTGTCGGGGGTCGATGGGACACGGTGCATTTCTGGCGCGCCACTTCATGAAAGCCGCTCCCAGCAGCAGCACACCAGCCACGGCGAACAACGGTCCTTTGTAAGCCGACAGCCACATAATGCCGGGCACCTGCGCGGTGAGACCGGCCATAACGGCGCCCGCACCGAAGGTGATCAACATCGCGGGCAAGGCGCAGCAAAGCAGCGTCGAGACGCTGGCAAAGAGTGCCAGTGTCGGCGCTGCTGTTTCGCGCCAAAAGAGGTTCATGATGCCTCTTCTTTCAACGCGGCATCGCCACGGCGAATAGAGGCGATACGATAACCGGCGTCCTTGACCAGCTTGTCGATGGTTTCATCGGACAGTGACGCACCGGACTTCAGCACCAAGCTGAGGGTCTTATCATCAAGATCGACATAGACTGCCGCGACTTCCTTCCGTTTACCGAAGGTCTTGTTCATGGCCTTGGCGCAAAAATCACAGACCACGCCTAACACATCGGCCACCACGGGCTCACCGCCGTCGTTCAGCGCCGACTTGATCGCCTTCGTATCAGCGATGGGCTTTCCCGCGGGCTGCTCGCCATGGTGCATCCCCTCCATGTGATGAGCGTCGTGATCAGCACCTTGGTGGTCATCATGATGCTGAGCTTGTGCTGCTACGGGAAACGCCAGTAGCGCGATAAGAAGTGAACGGACCATGGGCTTCTCCATCAGAATCGGTAGGTGAAATTGGCAAGAGGTTGGCTATCGGGAATGCTCCAACCGAGCTCCAGCAACGCGGCACCTTTGAAAAAGCGGACCAGAGGCGTCACGCCGACGGTGTCATCGTTTTGGGGACGGTGGTCGAGCTCCAGCATCAGCCAAGTGTGAAGGTCGCCGGTCTGGCCGACGTAAGGAGCAAAGCCGACACGGGCAGCCTGCATCGCATAACTACCTAAGACGCCAGCCTCGGTGACACGCATGCGATACGACGTGAACAGACGTCGCGTCTCCCAGTCGGCCATGAGACCGAGGTAGCTGGCACCACCTTCGATGCCCTCGTTATCTCCCGTTCCTTGGGCCCAACCGCCACCGGCGAAACCGTAGAGATTGGCTTGATAGTCCGCTCCAAACCACCTCTTAGCAAGGTAGGTGATCTGAGGCCCGTGGACCTGGAATTCAGCACGTCGGTCCCACTCGCTCCGCCAACCCAGGGACAATTGGGGATCTAGCGTGTAGTGGACCCAAAGAGCGGTAGACTGACGGTCCGTTTCTGAGATGACCGTCCAGCCGTCAACATACGACACCGGGCGAGCGACAGCCTGCGCTTGAGCGGCGAGTCCCGCGAGCGCTATCGCCAGCAGCAACCTCACTTCTTAAATCCACCCAACACAGCAACGAGCTCATCCACCTTCGCCCTGCGAGCATCGATGTCCGGTCCGGCGAGAGCGTGCTCCACGCAGGTGTCGAGATGGTCGGACAGGACCACTTTCTCCAGCCCTGACACCGCGGCTTTCACCGCCTGAAGCTGTCGGACGACGTCGATACAATACCGGTCATCCTCGATCATCTTCTCAATGCCCCTCACCTGTCCAGCAATTCGAGCCAGGCGGCGGGACGCAGCTTGTTTTGTCTCGTCTTTCATTCCGATACCCTAACGGGGTATGGGTATCCGTCAAGAGACAGCAACTGCCAAAGAAAAAACCCCGCCGGATAACGCTCCGACGGGGTTCTTTGATACTCTACGCACTGGCCGGAGAAAGGGCCCCGGCCTTGAGCAGCGCTTAGCGCTGCTGCATCAGCTCAACCATGGCGCTGTAGCGCTTGGAAAGCGGCTGGGCAGCGTCTTTGGCCGTCGCAACCATCAGATCGCTGACTTTGTTGAGTTGACCGATTTGCGATTCGATCGTGGTGCGGAACAGTTCCGACTGAGCTTCGAAGAACTCTTGTGGGGTCTTCGCTTTGGTCAGCGACTGAACTTTTTCCGAAGAAGCATCGAACTGCGACTTAGCGTAGTCGGTGTTTTCGGTGAGGACTTGTTCGAAGCCTTTGGCGACGACCGAGGCAGCTTGCATGACAGCTTCGGTGTTTTCCTGTGTGAAGGTACCGAATTGCGTCATGCCCTTGGTCATGCGCTCAACGCCTTCGTTGAGGGTGGCTTGGGCGGTCGACACGGCTTCGTTGACGGCGGTGTCGGCTTTGGCGGTGGTTTTGCGCGTGGCGCTCATATCTAACACTCCAGATCGTTGTTGGTCGGTGCCGATCTTGTCCCTAGCGGCTACCGTCGCATCCGGTCGGAGAGACGATCCGGCCTTTGCTGCACTGCAACATAGAGATCGGACACCCTCTCGTCAAGGGATTTGCTGCAGTGCAAAAACACGGCTCGCGGGTTTTTGCAACCACCATTATCGCTGAAGTTCAGTCGATAGCGATTGCCGTGGTTAACGCTTTGATTACGCGGATGGACTTATTCTATTTGTTGTGATGGAATATCATCATCGGGGCGGCGCGTAGCGTGCCGATCATTCGTCGATTTAAGGGCACGCGAGGTTCTGCAAGGGCATATGCAGATGAGAAGTTGGCTGTCTCGAGTGGTGATGATGGGACTCGTCCTGGTGGCGGGCCTGATGGCGCCCGGCCAAGCCGTGGCGAACCCCAAATATGCCGCGTTTGTGATCCATGAGGGCACGGGCGACGTGCTGTTCAGCCGCTATGCCGACTCGCGGCGCTACCCGGCATCCCTGACCAAGATGATGACGCTTTACGTGCTCTTCGAGGACATCGAGTCCGGGCGCATCAAGCTTGATGACAAGATCAAGATCAGTACTCGGGCGGCCGGCCAACCGGCGTCGAAGCTGGGCATAAAGAAGGGCACGACCATCAAGGTCGAGACGGCCATCGAAGCGCTGGTGATCAAGTCCGCGAATGACGTGGCCACCGCTGTCGCTGAGCATGTCTCTGGCTCCGAAGTGGCCTTCGCTCGTCGCATGACCCGCACCGCCCGCGATCTGGGCATGCGCTCAACGACCTTCCGAAACGCCTCGGGCTTGCCCAACCGGCGCCAGGTCACCACCGCTCGCGATATGGCGAAGCTGGCGATCCGGCTCCGCCAGGATTTTCCAAGCCGCCAGCACTATTTCAAACAGTCCTCGTTCAAGTGGAACGGAAAGAAGTATCGCTCTCACAACAATGTGCTGCGCAGCTTCTCCGGCGCCACGGGTCTGAAGACAGGCTACACGCGTGCGTCAGGATACAACCTTGCCACCTCAGCCACGCGGAACGGTCACCCGTTGGTGGGCATCGTGCTCGGCGGTCGTTCGGGTGCCACGCGCGATCGCCATATGCGGCAAATCATGGCCAACGCTTACTCCGCGATCAAAGCGCGCCCGTCACGCATCAAGTCTGCTTTCACCGAGCCCCCTCGCCCGAGCTTGAAGCCGGGTAAGGCTGCGCCATCGAACTTGCCGGTGGTGATGGCATCGATCGTGGACATGCCCGTGACCAACTCGGCCGACGTGCTGAATCTGAAAGCTTTGGAAGACGCCATCGCCTCGCTGGCCCCTGCCCCGGTGGGCCAAGGCGATGCCGACATCGAACAAGAGCCGCGAGATTGGTCGGTGCAGCTTGGTGCTTACCGACAGCAGATCCACGCGATGCAGCGGCTGTCGACGCTTGAGGAAGACGTCACCACGATCGCGCCGGAAGCCGAGCGGACCATCCTGCCTAAAAAGTTGGGGGGCCGGACGCTCTACCGCGCCCGCTATGCCGACGTGACCGAAGCCGAGGCGGCTGCAGTCTGTGACGCGCTCAAGCCGAAGGGCGAGGATTGCCTCGCCATGCCAGCTGGTCGCTAGAGGCTTACGCCTCGCCGATGGCCGAGAGGTAGAGGTCGAGCAGCGCCTCTTGTTCCTGACGATCCGCGGTGTCCATTTTCCGCAGGCGCACGATTTGGCGCATGACCTTCGTGTCGTAGCCTTCGCCCTTGGCCTCGGCGAAGACCTCTTTGATCTGGTCCATCACCTCTTTTTTCTCTTCTTCGAGGCGTTCGACGCGCTCGATGAAAAGGCGCAGACGCTCGCCTGCAACGGTTTGGGTGGCGGGTTCGAAACTGGTGCTGCCGTCGGCCATGATGGATCCTCTGCTGTCTCGCCCTAGCGGTGGCGGACCTCACCCTTTCCGAGTTGAGGCGGCAGCGTCCAGCATGGTTTATCCCCAGTTGGTCATTGCTGGGCGAGTTGGGAAAAACCGCGAAAAAAAGCGCCAAGAAGCGCTTGCAACAGGCCGCACGTTCCTGCATAGGCGGGCGCTCAGCACCGGTAGCTCAGCTGGATAGAGTACTTGACTACGAATCAAGGGGTCGGGGGTTCGAATCCTCCCCGGTGCGCCATTTTTCCTTTGCCCTATCGTTCGCTCCCGCTCTCTGTTTGAGGGCTGGTGAACTTGTTCGATCTCGCGGGCCATGGGCCCTCCGATGGGGCAGGCCGTTTGCCCGAGCCGCAGTCGCGGCTTTGAGCGGAGCTCGAACCTTCTTCGTTGAAGCGCCGCGCTTTTCCTTCTCCCTATCGGCCGCTCACGCTCGCTATTCGAGGGCGGCGAACGTTGTTGATTTCCTGCGATCACACTTCAGCGCCGTGCAAAGTTTGTTCGGATCCCTAGCGTCTTTTTACCACGCGGAAGGGTGGGCTTCCTGGGCCTTGGGCGACAGGGGAGCGTTGGGTGGCTTCGAACGCTAGTCCGTGTCCGG
>JABSRH010000094.1 GCA_013215175.1 Parvularculaceae bacterium
GGTGTTCGCGGGGCCAAATGACTTCGTATCCACACAAGTGGTGGATGCCGCCGGATTGACGATTGACTGGTATGAGTGAGGCAGGTCGTCCCCGTCTGTACGACGACCCCTTGCTGTTCGAAGCCAAGGTGAACCAGTATTTCGACACGCTGCCAGTGGGCGGATTAGGTAGCATCCCGACGGTTGCGGGGCTGGCCCTGTTCCTCGGGTTTTCGGACCGCCACTCGCTCGGAGAGTACGGGAAGCGAGAAGGTTTTTCCGCCACCGTTAAGCGCGCGAAGACGTTGATCGAGCAGGACCGCTCTCAACGACTGGTCTCGAAGGACCACTACACGCCTGGTCTGCAGATGGACTTGGTATCGAACCACGGTTGGACAAGTGATCGCTCGAAGGTCGGTGGCGACGAGGATGGCGCGCCGGTGAAGATCCAGCGGATCGAGAGAAAGATTGTCGACCCTTCGAATTGAAACGCCTCGTGTGTTTCAGCCGCTCCTTGCCCCGGCGCGATACAAGGGCGCTAAGGGCGGTCGCGGTTCGGGTAAGTCCCACTTCTTTGCCGAGCTTCTGGTTGAGGAGAGTTTGCTCATTCCAGGCCTGCGAACGGTCTGCATACGTGAGGTTCAGAAGAGTCTAAAGCAATCCGCCAAGAAGCTCATTGAGGACAAGCTCAACCATTTGAACGTCGGCCCCGAGTTCGATGTCCTCAACGGTGAGATCAAGACACCTGGCGGCGGTGTGATGATCTTCGAAGGCATGCAGGACCACACGGCGGAATCGATCAAGTCACTTGAAGGGTTTCAGCGTGCTTGGGTTGAAGAGGCTCAGGCGCTCAGCAAACGGAGCTTGACGCTCCTACGTCCCACCATCCGAGCTGAAGGCTCCCAGCTCCTGTTCTCGTGGAACCCTCGACGCAAGACAGATGCGGTTGACGAATTCCTGGTGGAGAAGAAGCCACACAACGCGACGGTGGTCACGGCCAACTGGCGCGACAATCCTTGGTTTCCTTCGGAGCTAGAGGAAGAGCGGCTTACAGACCTTGAGGCGTTTCCGGACCAATACGATCACGTTTGGGAGGGCGAGTACGCCACGGCCTTCGAAGGCGCATACTTCTCCAAGCAACTTAGCGAGGCGAAACAGCAGGGGCGGATCGGGAAGGTCGCTGCAGACCCGCTACTTCCCATTCGCACCTACCACGACATTGGGGGCTCTGGCGCGTCGTCGGACGCTTACACCATCTGGGTGGTTCAGTTCGTCGGCCAAGAAATCCGCATACTGGATTACTACGAAGCACAAGGACAGACCCTCGCCTTTCACGTCGCTTGGATGCGAGAGCGGGGTTATGAGGGTGCGAAGGTCTTCTTGCCGCACGACGGGGTGAACCCCGCCAACAACGTTACCGGTGGCCGGTACGAAGACGCCTGGCGCGACGCGGGCTTTGAGGTTGAGGTGATCCCCAACCAAGGCAAGGGCGCCGCCATGCAGCGGGTGAGGGCGGTCCAACGGCTCTTCCCGCAAATGTGGTTCAACGCAGCCACAACCGGCCCTGGGCGCGAAGCCTTGGGCTATTATCACGAGCGCCGCGATGAAGCGCGCAATATCGGCCTTGGGCCGGAACACGATTGGTCCTCACACGGCGCTGATGCGCTCGGCCTTATGGCCGTCCACTGGACCCCGCCGCAATCGACGGCAGTACCCGAAACCATGTCCGCTGATTGGCTTCACGCCGGCGGCTATTAACGACGGTCTATCGCTTTGCTTGATGTTCAAGACATTCGAGAGATGTATGCGGATGACATCGCCGCGGACCGGTTGAACCGGGACGAGGCGCTTGTCGACCTGCGTATGATCGCCGGGGATCAGTGGGACAACGACATTGGCGAGAGCCGTCCGGATTCCCTGCCCAAGCTGACGGTCAACTTCCTCGACACTCTGGCGGACGCGGTCGCAGCTGATTTCCGCACCAACCCGATTGCGGTGAAGTATCATCCGGTGGGCGAGGGTGCTGATGAAGACCTCGCCGACATCCGAAATGGCCTTTACCGAGCCATTCATCGGCTTAGCCACGGGGATCACGTTTACGCGCACGCATTCGCCTCCATGGTGTCTTGCGGCATTGGCCACATGCGGGTGTTCGCTGACTATCCGCCTGCCGCGCGGACATTTGACCAAGAGCTATTCCTCGAGCCGATTTACAACCCATTGGCAGTGGTCTGGGACCATAACGCGGTCAAGATCACGCGAGAGGACGCAGGTCACTGCTTTGTCATTGAGCGGATGGCCAAGAAGGCCCTCGAGGGCTTCATGGGCAAGTATGATCTTCGCCCGTCGGACTTCGACTACAATCACCTTGTTCAGGGCACGCCTGAATGGGTGGATGGCAACGGTGTGGTGGTGGCTGAGCTTCACCACAAAGATGAGCGCGAGATCGAGATTGGCCAGACGTTCGATGGTCAGATCGTGGACTTGTCGGAGCTGACGAGGGTCCAGAAGCAGTTTCTCGGCATTGAGCGTACCCGGAAGGTCAAGCGGCCCAAGGTCAACACGCACATCGTGGTGGGGAACGAAATACTGGACACGACGGAGTGGGTCACACCGGACATCCCTGTCATCCCGTTCGTCGGCAAGGAGACCCATGTCGGGGCTGAGCGCCGTCGCCGCGGGGCCCTGCGTAACGCGCGCGACATCCAGATTCTGCGCAACCTGATGCGTTCATACCAGCTCGAGATGTTCGCCAAGATGGTGAAAGAGCCGGGCTTCATCGGCGCTAAGGCCGCGAAGGGGTTCGAGGCGCTTTATAAGGGCTTTCGTTTCTACAATGACGAAGCTGGCGCAACGCCGCCGCGGATCAATTCCGAGACCGCTGCGATCATTCAGACCTTCCAGCAAGTCCAACAGATCGATCAGGAGTTTCGTAATGTCACGGGTGTGATGGAAGCGAAGCTCGGTGAGCGGAGTAACGAGCAGTCGGGCAAGGCTATTGATGCCCGCGTTGCTCAAACCGATGCTCTGAACGCGGTGTTCATGGACAATGCCCGCGTCTCCATTGCCCATGTGGGCAAGGTCATCTCCGACGCCCTGCCGGCCATCTATACCGGTGAGCGTGTGGCGCGGATCGTGGGTGAAGACGAAGGCCAAGAGATGGTGACCGTGAACAAGCGGGTTGTCATCGACGGCGAAGAAATTGTGGTGAACGATTTGTCGGCGGGGCGTTATGATTCGTACGCCGCGTCTGGGCCATCGTTCGCGACGCAAAAGACGGAAGACCGAACGGTCCTTCTCGAGGCGATCAACCGAGTGCCGCAACTCGCGGCCCTTATGCCGGATCACATCTTGGAGGCCCTTGGTCTGCCGGAAGAGGTGGTGGAGCGTGGTAAGCGTTCTGTGCCGCCTGAACTGCTGGGTGACGGGCAGGCGTCTGCCGCCCCCGCTCTAGCGCAACCCGTCGCCTAGCAGCGACGCATTTTCCGAGAAGAGGAAACCCTATGTCGGGAACGACAGACACTGGCTTGCGTCTTGATGGCAGCGGAATCGTTGATCCTGCTCCTGCGGAAGACATTCAAGAGCCGACCACGCCTTCTGAAGATCAGTCTAATGGGGACGCTGAAGAGACCCAAGCCAGCGGTGATGAGGCCGATGGCGATGAGCAGGGCTCTGAAGAATCCACTCACGATGCTGATGAAGGTGGTGACAACCCGAATGACGAAAAGACGGATCGTGATCGCCTAAGGGCTTCGCGCAAAGCTCAACGTCGCCAAAAGGGGTTGATCCGAGAACTCCGCCGCGAGCACGACCAGACGATTGCCTCAAAGGATCGGGAAATTGCCCGTCTTGAGCGACAGCTGCGCGATGCCGAGGCGGAAATGACCGCACACGGACGCGAAGAGGTTGATGACCTCGATGACGCCGAGCGTGCTGCTCACAAAGCTGAGGGACGAACCCTCCAGCGCCAGAAGAGGCAGGCGCAAGATGCCCTAGATGAGGGCGTGCAGCAGCGGCAAGAAACGCTGCAAACCGTGGTTGAAGACGTGATCCGAGCTGGGTCCGAAGCCTATGAGGACTTTGAAAAACAGCTAAGTGCGTTCACGGCAACCGCCCGCCGCAACATCACCGATGAGAGGGACGCCGCGCAATTCGCGGAAACTGTTCTGACCTCGGATGAGACCGGCGACCTGATCTACTATCTTGGTACGAACCCCGATGAGCTAGAAAAGCTGGCTGGGCTCCCCGCTACAAGGCGAGGTGTTGAGCTAGGAAGGCTGGCTGCAGCCCTCGAGGGCGCGCGTTCCAAGTCCAAACCCAAATCTGAAAATCCCCCCGAACCTGCTCCGCGCTTAGGCGGTGGCCGCACTGCGTCCACGGCTGGACTGTCGCTCGACGCTATCAACAAAGCCATTAGCGAAGGCCGCACTCCGTACGGAGAGTAACGGGACACGATAGGAGGGCCTTATGGTCACCCCAAACCCCAACCTTTCAGTATCTACCAAGGTGCTGACCACCGCGCTCGCGCGCATCAAAAACAAAATCGTCTGGGCCGGTAACGCCAGTCGTGACATGGAAAGTGAATTCGGCGCGGCCAAGCAGGGCCAAACCGTTTATGCTCGCCGTCCAGTCCGTTACAACGTCTTTGATGGCGTTGATCAGACGGGCAACTTCCAGACGGCAGAGGATGGTCTCGTCCCTGTCGTGGTTGATGAGCACAAGTCGATCCCCGTGGACTTTCCGCTACACGACCGCGTCTTTAAGATGCCCAATTACACGGAGACCTACATTGATCCGATGTCGGATCGCTTGGTGACGGCTGTTGATCAGTCGGTTGCCGACAAGGGCTATCAAATCGCCAACTTCCTCGGCACACCTGGCACGCCCATGTCCGATACGTCGGATGTTGGCGATATCCGAACGTTCATGGACCGTCGCGGCATTCCGATGGAAAATCGATGCGGCATGCTTGAGCCGGGCACGGCAGAAGCGCTCGCGAAGAATATCGAGAACAAGCACAATGTGTCGGGTTCCAACGATGCGATGCGCCAGGCCTCCATCGGTCGTATCCGCAACATGGACCTTTACTCGACGCCCGTTCAGTTCGTTCACACCGTAGGCAACTATGACGGCTCTGGTGCCGTTAATGGTGGTTCGCAGACCAAGAACTATTCTGATGCGGACGATGTGGATTCGACCAAGAAGGTTTCCGAGACCATGCGACAGCAGTTGGTCACGGATGGTTGGTCCAACAACCGAACGGGCCTCCTGAAAAAGGGTGACGTAATCACCATCGGCAACGTCTTTGATGTCAACCAAGACAACAAGGCGACCATTGCCGGCGAACTCAAGACCTTTACAGTGCTTGAGGACGTGAACTCTAACGGTTCTGGTGAGGCTACGTTGGTGATAAGCCCGGCGATTATCCCAACAGGTGCGTATCAAAACTGCTCGGCTGGCCCTGCCGACAACGCCGCCATCACGGTGGTGACGGGTGACGCCAACTCGCAGCACGTGAACGAGCTGTTCTGGCCCAAGTCGGCTCTGCAGTTCGTCATGGTGCCGATCATCATTGATGACGATCTCCAGAACCTGCGCCCGACGCGGGTCAGTCAGGAAGGCCTTTCGCTTTCGATGTTCGTCGATGGCGATATCAACGACTTGCGAGCCAAGAAGCGGGTGGATGCTCTGTTCGGGACCAAATGGACCCGTGAACACTTCGCCGTCCGCCGCACGCGCTAACCATCAGCAAGGGGAGCCTTCGGGCTCCCTTTCATTCCTTCCCCTTGGAGAATTTTTATGTCTGACCAAGACACGAAACCTGACGCCGACCCCGTCGCCGAAAAGCTTGCTGCCCTCGAGGCTAAGGAGCGGGCTCTCGATGATAAGCTGGCCCAACTTGATGGCGTTCTTGCTCAAAACGTTCCTGACGAACAAGCGAGTCCCACCTACCTCTATCGGAAGGCTGCGAAAGCAGCGGTTCCCCTTGGCGGCGTACTGACAGACACCATCGACGGTGTTGATTACTGCCTTTTTCGTGTGCCGCCTGAGACGATGCCTAAGGGCTTCACGGACAATCGCGGTGAGCTGATCAGTGCTAAGCGCACGTGACATCATTGACCGAGCAGCGCGGGATCTTCGCATCGTTGACGCAGATGATGCGCTTGATGGTGAGGAGTTCACGCGCTTCTTGGGACAGTTCAACTCCATGCTCTCGAGCTGGAAGGCATCGCTCACGAGCGCGGATTACGCCCCGTTTCCAACGGGCAAGACCATGCTCGAGGTTGATGACACCCCTCAGCTCGAAGACCAATACGAGGACGCGCTGATTGCTCTCTTGGCCGTCCAGGCAGCCCCAGCGGCTCGCCGTGTGCCAGACCCATCGGTTTCCGAGCGGGCATCAACGGGCTGGGCTCGCCTGATGGTCCAGTACGGCGTCACAGACGACACAGACCACGACGAGTTCACCGAGTTCTCATCACGCCGCTATCGGTCATTCTCCGGGTACTCACAGTAATGGACGGTCTGCGCCCAGTCACCATCACCCCTGGTTGGTTCGACCTGAACAATGAGAGCTTCGGCGCTCAGGAGCTGGTCAACATGTACGCAGTGGCGCTACCGGCGACCGAAAAGAATGGGTTCGGTTTGGCAGAAATGCCGAGACTGACGCCCTATCTTGTGCTGGGCGAGCCCTACAGCAGCGTGCGCAAGCTGATCGTGCGACAGACAGATTCTTTTGTAGCTCTCGTGCGCGGTGACGACATCGTTATTCGGCAGTTTGCTGAGGGCGGCTTTGTCGGGACGGAAGAGCATGTTGCTTCGGGGGCGGCCTCGAGTGGCCGCGTATTCGAGGCTTCGTCAGACGAAGTTACTGCCGTCGTCATTGACGGGACGGTGGTCAGCATCGCGGCAGATGGCACTTATGCGACGCCTGCTGAAGGGTCAGTTCTCGAGTCGGACATCACTTCGGTGGGCTACCTCGGCAGGCGGTGGGTTTATTCGAAGAACGATCCCAATTCGGCGGCGCGTCGCGGCGGTTTCTTCTTCTCGGAACTTGATGACCCGCTCAACGTACCCGAAGTCAATTTCATCTCCGCTGAAGGCGATATCGACCGCGTGGTCGGCCTTTTCGCGACGGGTTCGGATGTTTTCGTCAAAGGCTCTCGCTCAATAGAGCAGTTCCGCGTAGGACCGGACCCGGCTGCCCCGTACCAACCTGTTTCACAAACAGCCCAGTCCTGCGGCGCTTTCGGCTCAGTAGCCTTGGTCGGCGAAGAGCGCTTCTGGATTGATCGCACCGGGGTCGTTTTACGCGGACCAGGCATTGTCGGGCAATCGATCAGTGACGAGGCGATTGAGCGGCGTATCCGAGAAACTGGCAACTGGTCTGCGATCCACGGCCATGAAGTCCAGTGGGATGGTCAGTTGTTCTACGCGCTCACATTGCCGGGCGTTGGATGCTATTGGTACTCCTTGAAGACTGGCCTCTGGAGCCAACGACGATCCTGGCAGCGAACTGATTGGCTGGGGTCTGATGTTTCGCTTATGGGCCGAACAACGCTTGTGGGAGATGACAGTGCACCTGTCATTCATACGCAAACAAGCGACCCGGCATCGGATGCTGGCCAGCCTTTCGAGCGCGTTTTCACGCTGCCCGAAGTGCATAGCGGCATGGACGACATTTGCTTGTCTGAGTTGGTGATCGAAGGCCGCGTGGGCGAAAGCCCCCTGGGCAGTGAAGCCCAAATGCGTTGTCAGGTTTCGAAGGATTCAGGTGTGACGTTCGGAACGGCGAAGCGCGCAAGCCTCGGAAGACGGGGACAGCGCCGCAAACGGGTTCGGTTCCGAACATTCGGTCGCTCACGGACATTTCTGCCGAAGCTGACGGTGACCGATCCGGTACTGTTCTCGCTTACTGGCGCCTACATCGGGGCCGACTGATGAGTACACGCCTGATCATTCCACAGACCCCGCGGCAGAGCGATACGCTCGTCGATGCACAGGGTCGGCCAACGAACATCTACCACACCTTCTTCAGCACCCTGGAGAAGTTTGCTCAACAGGCGTCAATCGCTATCGATGCAAACGCTAAGGCGGATCAGGCCCTAGCCGACGCGCTCGCAGCGCAGAACCAACTCAATGGGTTGGTAACATTTGAACTCGATGACGAGGGCAATGTTGTCGGGTACATCAAGCAATCTGATCAGTCTTCGGAGGGGTTGGGCCTGAGGCTCGCCAACATGGCGAGCGGCGTTTATCTCAAACCACAAGTATTTGAGCCTTTCCCTGTCTCGAGCACCACGGATCAAAACACGAGCCAAAGCTTCACCGTCACGGAACTCGCCGCTGGGGACACGATCCGGTTCAACGTGCGCTGCCGGTTCTCTAATGGTGCGGGCGTATCCAACGGTTTCTACCTTCGCGATGTCACCACGTTCAGTGCGACGGAGACGGATGAAAGCGAACGCTACTGTGTGACCTCGGACCAAACATCGTTCCGTGTCGATCAGTTTGCAGAATACATTGTGCCGGACACCATCCCCGGCGATTTGCTCGAATTTGTTTGGTATCCGGCTGAGGACTACGAGTGGGTCCACATTTCAGCCACGGTTCAAAAGCGCTAGGCGCTAAGGAGGCCCCAACATGGCCGCTTGGTTGAAAAATCTCGTCAAGGTGGGTGGCTCTAGCGGCAATTCCCCTGTCGGCTCTATCGTCGGTGGGCTGCTTAATCGGACAACGGCCAATAAGACGGCGCGCTCCCTTGAGCGAGGCGCCCGCGATGGTCGCCGTGCATATGGCGTCGCTGCTGATCGAGCAAACCAACGGTTTGAGCCCTATAGCGCGGCAGGGCGACAAGCGCTGTCATTCCTTCTGGGTGCAGCGGGCCATGATCCCACGTTGCAGGGTCCCGATCCGTACGGTCGCGAGATCGGGGGCTTCGACTGGAAGGCGTATATCGATAGTAACCCCGACGTTGCTCAGCAGTTCCGCAAGCTGGGCAAGAAGGGGCGCCGAACCCTCGAGCGCGCTGGTTATGACACCACAGTAGCGGGCTTTGGCGAGTGGCATTGGAAGACTTACGGACAGCGCGAGGGCCGCACGGCACCGCCTGTATTCCAAGGTGCCGAGCCAGTCGATGCCGGGCCGGAGCTGTCTACCGAAGAACGCGGCCAAGAGCTGCTTTCCCTGATCCTGGCAACGCCAGGGTATGGAGCACGGTCCGAAGCCATCGGCGAGGCGGTCAACCAGTCGAACGTCGCCAGACGCCTTGGCATCTCCGGAAAGAATGTTCTCGACGAAAGCACCGTGCAGGGAGATTTGGTCAACGAAGAGTTCAATCGCCTCTTGGGCATCAACTCTTCGCTGGTGGGCTCTGGCGAACGCGCCGCCAGTCAGCAAGCCGGAATCGATACGGGTGTTGGTCAGGTTGGTTACGAGACGAACCGCTACCTTGGTGAGGTGGGCGCAGCGAAGATCGCGCAGCGGCGCGGCGCGATGATGGGAGCCGTGAATTCGGCGTTTCAGGACATGTTATTTCCCGGTCAAAATTCATCGGGCGGTTCAGCGGGGCCTGGGGGCGGGGCCAACGACATCTCCGCTGGGTTCATGCCCGGCAACGAGGGTGCGAAGTTCGACTTCCGAAATTTGCTGAGGATGATCCCAGGATGAGCGGTATCCAAGACATGGCGCAGCTGATGCGCATCAATCAGGTGGCTGAGGCTCGCGCGAAGCAGCCCATGTTCCCAGAAGCTATTCGGCAGGAGCAAGAGCGCCGCGCCGCTACTGCGGAGCAAGCGAGGCGCGAAGAACTCTATGGGTTGATGAACCTGTCTCAAGAAGACCCACAGCTTGCCGGAACGCTGGCCACCGGGCTGGGGCAAAAGGATCTTGGCAAGATCTTTCTCGAGGAGGCCCGGCAGCTCGATGAGCAGGACCGTCTCATGCTCGAGAAAGGACTTTCGGCCTACGGACAAGCGCTCCTAGAGGGTCTGTCGGACGCCAGCACGCGCCGAGCACTGCCGCAGATCCTGCGCAGGATACAAGAGCGGTATCCGGATTTGAGCATTGACGCCTCGGGTCCGTTCGATGAGCAATCGATCCGGGAGGAGTTGGCCATTCACGGTCAGTTGCAGCCCGCTCTCGAAGCGCTTCGGGCAGAGGAGCAGCAGTCATTCGACAACGATATCGATGAGCGCCGCATGTCGCTTGCCGAGAAAAAGCTCATGGATGATATCAACGGGACTTCGGGCGATCCGGAAGCCCCTTCGCGCATCCAGGAGCTGCAATATCTGACGGGTACTGTCGGTCTGCCGATGGATCAGGCGCTGGCCTCGGTTTACGCCGGTGCACGGATCAGTGATGTGGGCGGAGCCATGCGTGACACCCTCGGTAACATCGTCGAAGATCCTGAAACGACGGGTAAGATCGAGGGGACTCGCAACAATGCGCAGGAAAATACGGAGCGCGCCGGTTTCGCGGCCAGCCGGGTCCGGGCCGCACGCGATCAGTATCAATTGCTTAGCGAGCGGATTGATGAGCTGATTGAGCAGTCGGGCGGCGGCTTGGGAGGTAATGTGGGCTTTAACGCCAGGTTCAGCGGCGTTCCCGGCACGGCTTCTGCAGATTTGGCCGCACGTCTGTCTACGCTAGAGGCGAACGCGGCCTTCGACGCCCTTCAGAAGATGCGGGATTCGTCGCCGACTGGCGGGGCACTGGGCCAGGTGACCGAGCGGGAGCTTGGCCTTCTGCAATCGACCTTAGCGGCACTGTCTCAATCTCAATCCGAGAAGCAGTTCGATGAGGAACTGGTGCGGTTCAAGCAGCAGTACGAGTCAATTTTGCAGCGGGTCGAAGCGGATTACGAGCGCCAGTATGGGCAACCTCTTCCTCTTGATGGCCCCTCACCAACTGACAGTCCGGCTCCAGAGCAAACCGACGACGATATTGAGTGGGATCAGTAGTG
>JABSRH010000095.1 GCA_013215175.1 Parvularculaceae bacterium
CGGCCAAGGGCCATTTCGCGGCTTAAGAACCTGCCTGGTCGGCAGCAATCACGCCCATGGCCCATGTCACAGCGTCACGCGTAGCTTCAGCAGCGGCGTCGTTGATCGCGGTAGCGGCGTCGCGAGTCGTGTCACCGGACACCACGCGCGTGGCCTCAAAGCCCTCGGTTCCGAGAACCCGGCCACCGCCAGACTGAATCCGAACACGGAAGGTCACCTTGCCGAGGGGTTGGGCGCCGGTCCGGTCGAGGTTCATCTCGGAGATATCCGCGAACACGGTGTAGTTGGCAATCGGCAATGCGACGCGGTCACTCACAGCGAGCAGCTGGCTACGCTCTTCAAAGCTCCGCTCCAAGAGCAATGAGAACAGTAGCGGCGCCCGGTCGGACCAGTCACCCTCAGACAGATAGCGAAGCTCGTTGGGCGCTGTCCGCACCGCGATCTTCGACGTGTTCAACGCGCCCTCAACCCGAGCATCAGCAATGGCCAAGGTGACTGGATATTTTGGTCCCTGTGCAGAGACTTCTTGAGCCGTCAATGTGTAGCGCGGCGGCAGCTTCGTTGCGGGTGAAATGAGCGAGATACAGCCCGTCAGGCTGGCCGTCGCGAGGAGGATCAGTGCGGTTCTCATTGGCGGGACTCCGGACGGTTTTCACCGAGCAGGAAGCGCGCGGGATCGCGGTCGAACTCCTGCAGGATAGCTTCGGTGGTGGCCAACACACGGTTAGCCTGGGCAATCACGCCGACGGTGGCGCCGAGGCCCTCTTGCGCGAAGGCATCGATAGCGGGGCGGTTTTCCGACAGGATCGCGTTGATCTCGGCCATAGCCAGTTGCAGCTCTTCAGCTGCCTGCGCCGTGCTCGAGAGCGTGTCGCGAACCTCGGTTTTCATGAGCCCGTCAGCTTCGCCAAGGATGCTGTTGATCCGCGACGTGGCGATCTCCAGCTCTTGGATTTGCTCACGCATGACAATCGACATAGTGGCTACGTTCTCGAGGATGATACCGATGTCCTCGTCACTATCAGCGATACGATCCGTGATCGCCTCAATGTCTTCAATGATGCGCCCAATGCGAGCGATATTCTCTGCCGACACAAGGTTGGTGACGTTCTCGGCCAGAGGACCGGAGCTCTCGATCACCGCAGCGAGACCACCGGCCGAGCCCTCGATCCGGGGCACACGGTTGCGTGAAATGTCCTTCAGCAGCGGTTGCTCCGGCGAGCCACCAACAAACTGAATAACGGCGAGGCCGGTGACACCCACCAGTTCAAGCTCCGCACGTGTATCTTCCTTGATGGGCGTATCTTCGTTCACGCGGACTAGGGCCACAGCAATGTTGGGATTGTTCTCGTCGAGCGAGAGCTCCTCCACCTCGCCAACGCGAATACCGTTGAAGAGCACGTTGGCACCAACCTGCAGACCAGAGATCCGCTCACGGAAGGTGATGGTGTACTCGTCATATTCGCGCTCAGTATTGCCGAGCCAAAGGGCGAACAGCAGACCCAGCACGAGTGTTGCGAGCACCGAGCTGCCAATCAGGACATAGTGGGCACGGGTTTCCATGGTTCAGCCTCCTCAGGCTTCCAGACGCGACGACATCGCGCCCTCGGCCGCGCGTCCCCGCGGGCCTCCAAAATAGTCTTGAATCCAGTCGTGGTCGAAGCGCTCTACCTCGGAGAGGGGCGCGTTGATGACCACATGTTTGTCAGCCAGCACGGCTACACGGTCGCAATCTCGGTACAGACTGTCGAGATCGTGGGTGATCATAAAGATCGTCAATCCGAGATTATCCCGCAAGCTGATGATCAGCTCGTCGAACTTCGCTGCGCCAATCGGGTCAAGGCCCGCTGTGGGCTCGTCGAGGAACAGAATGCGGGGGTCGAGCGCCATGGCGCGCGCCAGCGCCACACGTTTGCGCATCCCGCCCGATAGGTCCGAAGGCATCTTCATCCCAACGCTTTCATCGAGCCCGGACAGGGACAGCTTCATCCCGGCGATCTCTTCAGCGAGCTTGTCCGAGATCTCAGGGTGATGCTCACGCAGGGGCGCCATCACGTTCTCGGCCACCGTCATGGAGCTAAACAGAGCACCGTCCTGGAAGAGCAATCCGATCTCGTCGTTGAGGTCGGTGTCATGATGCTCGTTCGGGAAAATCTCTTTGCCCAGAATGTTGATCGTGCCCGCCTGCGGTTTGCGCAGGCCAACGATGGTCCGCAGCAAGACGGACTTGCCGGTACCCGAACCACCAACGATGCCGATGATCTCACCACTGCGGACATCGAGGTCGAGGTCGTGGTGAACGACATGGCTGCCGAACTGATTGTGCACGCCGCGCACGGTGATGACGTTCTCCTGGGTGCTCATCAGTAGTCGAGCTCCATGAAGAAGATGGCGAACAGCGCGTCTGTGAGGATCACAAGGAACAACGACTGGACCACGGCGACGGTCGTGCGGCGGCCTAGGTCTTCGGCTGAGCCCTCGACCATCATGCCGTGATAGCAACCGATCACCGCAATCGCGAAGGCAAAGAACGGCGCCTTCACCATGCCCACGACGAAGTTGTCGATGACGATGATCTCCTGCGTTCGCGCCATGAACAGCGCAGGCGGAATATCCAGCGCCAGGGCACAAACGGCACCGCCGCCGATGAGGCCCAGCAGGCCAGCAAAAAACGCAAGGCAGGGCATGGCTAGCAACAAGGCTAGCGCCCTTGGCACCACCAGGGCGTCTAGCGGATCAATGCCCATGGCGGTCATCGCGTCGATCTCTTCACGCAACTTCATCGAGCCGATGGAAGCGGTGAAAGAACTGCCCGAGCGGCCAGCAATCAGGATCGCGGTCAAAAGAACGCCAAATTCTCGCAGTACCGAAATCCCCACCAGCTCCACGGCGAAGACCTCGGCGCCGAACTCAGCCAGGACCGTCGCACCCATGAACGCCACCACCGCACCGATGAGGAACGACATCAGCCCCACAATCAGCAGCGCGTTGAGGCCGGCTGTCTCCATATGGGACACCACTGCCGTGGGCCTCAGGCGGTTGGGATGGGTGATCATCGCGCCCATCCGGGCCATCACGGCACCGACGAAGCTTAAAATGTGGAGAGCTTCATCAAGAATGTTCTCGGTCGCTTTACCGACACGCTCGAAAACAACGAGAATGGATGGGGGCCGTGGGTGGACTTCGCAGGAAATCAGATTGGACGCGGCTTGCTCAAGGAGCACTTTGTGATGCTGTTCGACTTGTTCAAAGCCATGCAGCGGCTCGCCTTCGACGGTGCGGCCACCGCAAGCCTGCATCGTCCGCTGCAAGATCATCGCGCCAGACGTGTCGAGCGCCTCAATGTCGCTCATGTCGATGGCCAAAGGCTTGTCGAGGGTCGTGGCCGCAAAATCGCGGATTGCCTTGTCGATTTTGGTGATGCCATCACCAATGGTCCAGCGCCCGTGGACGACGAGCCGTGGGCTGCTGCCCTCCGCGATCGTGAACCCCGCGCTGCTCATCCGTTACGACGCCTTACCGTTAACCTCTATCGATATCAGGCACGAACCATGCCAGATCCAGTTACGTCCCGGATGGCTTCGCCCCGGAAACGTTGTGGAGTGATAAAGTTAATGACCCACCGTCATTCTCCAACCCTTCATGTTAAGGACAATTGATGTCGCTTCTCGCGCAACGTCAGGAACAACGCCTTCGCCTCGTCATCGGCATTCCCACGCTCGTGGTGGCTGCGATTGCGGGGATCGCCGTCTTGCTCGCCGGGTCGCCGGGCGCCCAACCACGCGCCAGCATGCTCGACGTGCTGACTCGGGTCGCGGCGAGGCCTGACAGCACCCTTCCCGTCGCGACGCTGATGATCGACGAGGAAAGCGCAGCTCAGATCGGCGAATGGCCCTGGCCGCGAAGCGCCCTCGGCGCGCTTGTCGATGCTGCTGAGGCTGCCGGTGCGGCGTCGGTCACACTGACCATGTCGGTGGCCGGAGCCGACCCGCTATCGCCTGATATTGTCGCTCAGCGCTGGCTCAGCGTCCCGGGCGTCGTCACGGATGACGAGATCGCCGTGCTGACCCAGTTGCCATCGAACGACCTGATGCTCGCTCGCGCCGTAGCAGGCGGCCCGGTTGGCCTCGGCATCACCTCGCGCGTGCCGGGTACGGACGAGCCCGTGTCATGGGCCAAGACTTCCGCCAATAGAGCCCCCTGGCTGGCGGCTACCGTTGGTGACGATGCGCCGAACGTCTTTGCCCTGCCCACCGCCCGCGCCGCAGGTAGCCTATCACCTGAACTGAACGATGCCCGTGTCTTCGCCGTGACAGGGTTCCCGCGCGATGCTGACGGCCGCGTTCGCCGCGCCGCGCCGCTTTACCTCGCTGACGGCCAACCCGCCGCAGCGGCGAGCCTCGCTGCGTTGCTTGCAGGGGGAGAAGAGGTTGGCGTCGGACTACGGAACAACTTACTCACCACCGTCGGAGAGACGCCAAGCACACTGACCATCGGTGACGGCCAAACTCTAGCGCTCACCAGTCGATCAGATTTTCGCCTCTGGTTCCCTCAGGACATTCGGATACCCACCGTCTCCGCATGGCGGGCGCTCACTGATCCGGAGGCTTGGACAGGCTCGCTCGAAGGACGGCACGTGTTCATTGGTGAGGCCTTTTCAGCCCAAGGCTCGCAGCGTACAGCCCGGGGTCAGATCCCCACGGCGCAGCTGCACGCCTTAACCGCGCAGCAGATGGCGCTGGGTGTGGCTCCTTACCGTCCCGCTTGGGCCGGGATCGCCGAAGCCGCCACAGCCTTCTTCCTCGGCTTGGTGGCCGTGTTGGCCGTAGTCTTCTTGCCCTCTGTGCTCTCGACACTGAGCGTTGTTAGTCTGGCTGGCCTCTGTTTCGGCGCGGCGTTCATGACGTTCAAACAAACAGGTATACTCCTGGACCCCTCTCCGGCTGCCCTGGCGAGCCTGCTTGGCCCCATGGCCGTTGGCGCTACGGTCCTCGCCAACATGGTGGTGCGCGACGATCAGGTGCGTGGTGCGTTCCACGGCGCCCTGCCCGAAAAGGCCATGCGGCAGGTGCAAACCTCAAGCGGCAAGCGGCTTCTCTCGGGTGTCCACCGGGATGTCACCGTGCTGTCTTGCTCGCTCGAACTACCCAAGCCGCTTCTTGATCAGTTTAAGGACGACCCCGAAGCCTACATGGACTTTCAGGGGTCGGCGAATGACCGCCTCCGCCGGACCATTCTCGATCACCAAGGCACGGTCGACTATGGCGAAGACGGACGTCTGCTGGGTTATTGGAATGTGCCCATCGAGGAGGAAAAGCACATCGAGCTAGCCTGCTCCTGTGCTCTAAAGATGCTCGACGATGTCAGCGCTATGAGCCAGCATGTCTCCGAAGGTCATCATCTGGGTAAGGATGATGGCGTTGGAGATTTGTCAGACGGCCGTATCGAAATCGGTATCGCTAGCGGACCGTGCTTTGCGGGCCCTGCTGGCCTTGGCGGACGCAACCGCTACGCAGCCATGGGACAGCCTGTCAGCTTTGCAGGCCGGCTGCGTGGACGGTCGGAGCTTTACGGCCCAGCCATCCTCACCGATGCGCGCGTCTACGAAGCTTTGCGGCACCACTACGCGTTCCTCGATCTCGATTTCGTCCGTCGCGAGAGCATCGCCGAACCTGAACTGATCTACGGCCTCGTCGGCAATCCGTTCCTCAAGGCGTCAAAGACGTTCCGCGAACTCGCCGAAGTTCAGCGCGGCATGCTCGACGCTTGGCGAGAACAGGATCTGTCCACTGCGACGCGGCAGCTGCAAAAGCTGCGCGGTATTCCGGGGGTCCCGCAGGGCTATGCGGAGCTGTTCGAGCGCCGGATCATGAACGCTCGCCTCGCGAAAGCACGCAACGAGGCCGACACGGCCGAGGTACTAGGGCCGTAACAGAGCAATACTGTTCGGTGTCATCAGCGCTGCAGCTTAGTCAGCAGACGCAGCGTTGGCTGCGACCGCTTCAGCACGCTTTTCTTTTATCCGCGTCGATAGCAGATCAGCCGTGCGGCCGAGCTCAAGGATAGCTTGATTGAAGCCTTCCTTCATCCGGCGGATCTCGGCGCGGTCAACCGTGCCGTCCCGCTTCGACAGAAGCGACATGGTCTCGGCAAAGACCACACGGCTTTCGCGCGTCTCAACAATCGCCGACTCGACCGTGCGAAGGTCAGACCGCACTGGCGACAGCGCCGAAGAAGCGCGCTTACCCACATGCACCACACGCCAGGCTGCGCTGAGCGTGTCATCCACGTCACGGCGCACTGTGACGGCAGCCTGGCCAGCGTCGCTGGGCATGGACGCGAGATAGCTCTCCGCCTTGACCTTTGGGCCAGGACCCATGGCACCAAACAGAACGCCGACGATGCCGTCCGCCGATTCAGCGCCGTGATCCCACGGGTGCGATTGGAGGTGTTCCAGTGCCGCAGCCAGCTCAAGTCGCTCGGCCTGTTGGCTCGTCGACGAGGCTGCCGGATCGTCCGTCATGCTCAGTTGAACAGATGCGCAGCCAGAGGCCGCAACAAGGGTCAAAGCGACAAACGACGATCTCAAAATCTTCAATCCCACCCCGGCAACGTGCTGGTCCCGACGCTCATTGTCGTATCGCTCTGCCCCCAGAGACATTTCCCCGCTAGACGCGGGCGCCAACAAGCTTAAGCAACTTCTAACCATACAAGACACAATCCCGTAAAGGTATAACGCGTGCGACCTTCACTTTATCCACCGGTAGAGCCGTTTCAGCGGGGACGACTGCAGGTCTCCCCCATCCACGACATCTATTTCGAGGTGAGTGGAAACCCGAAAGGCAAGCCCGTGGTGGTGTGCCACGGTGGGCCGGGGGGCGGTTCCACACCCTCGATGAGGCGGTTCTTCAATCCATCACGTTACCAAATCGTCCTATTCGATCAGCGCGGTTGTGGCCGCAGCACTCCCCACGCTGAGTTGCGCGAAAACACAACATGGGACCTCGTCGCAGACATGGAGGCGCTGCGAGGAAAGCTTGGCATTGAAAAGTGGCAAATTTTCGGCGGCTCCTGGGGGTCCACGTTGGCACTCACCTACGCCCTGACCCATCCCGAGCGCGTAACTGAACTCGTGCTGCGCGGCATTTTCACGCTAAGGCATGAAGAACTTTTATGGTTTTACCAGGAGGGCGCGAGCTGGGTGTACCCAGAAGCCTGGGAAAAGTTCGTCGAGATTATTCCCGAAAACGAGCGCGACGACATGATGGGCGCCTATCGCAAACGCCTCATCGGGGACGACGACGCGGCGAAGATCGAAGCCGCGAAGGCCTGGTCCGTCTGGGAAGGCTCCACCGTCTCGCTGCTGCCCGACCCAGCCCGCATGGAAAGCTTCAGCGCTGACCGCTTCGCCCTCGCCTTCGCCCGGATCGAGAACCACTATTTCACCGAAGAAGGCTTCTTCGAGAAAAACGGCTGGATCATTGACCAGGCACCGAAGCTAGCGGGGCTACCGGGCACGATCGTTCAGGGTCGCTACGATGTCGTCACACCGATGAAGAGCGCGTGGGAGCTGCACCAGCGTTGGCCTGGTAGTCAGCTGAAGGTCGTCACCGACGCGGGCCACGCGGCGAGCGAGCCCGGCATCATTGCCGAGCTCATTAAAGCCACCGACCGTTACGCCTCTTAAGAAGACGCCGTCAGCATCGCGATGATCGGCGCGAGGACGGCGCCCCATACCAAGATCAAGCCCACGAAGAACGGGCAGATATAGCGGATGAGGAAGCGCCAACGCTGGTAGGCTTTCTCGGTGGCAAAGCCCAATTCCTCGCGGCTCGATGACTGTGTCACCGCATATCCAGCGAACACCGAGACCAAGAAACCGCCCAGGGGCAGCATCACCGAACCTGTCAGCGTATCGGTCGCATCGAGCAGCGTCTTGCCGCCAAGCAGCGGCAGGTTACCGAACGGCTTCCATTCATTGAAGAAGTTGCCCCCTGAGCCATCGGAACCGATGGGTACCTGGCTGAAAGCGTGCAGCACGCCGATCACAAAGATCAGGCCGCCGATCAACAACGTGCCCATGAAGCGGCGCTTGCTCCGCTCCGCATCGTCGAGATCGAAGTCGCCCTTCGCCGTGGCGGCTGGCACCTCAAAAAGAGCGATCGCCGAGGTCAGCGCCGCGAACACGCCCATGGCGAAGAAAGCGATGCCGAACAGGCCGCCCAATGGCATCTGCTGAAACGCCAACAAGAGAGGACCAAAGATCAGACCTAACCCGCCTGCGGCTGGCAGACCGAACTGGAACACCACAGGGAAGATCGCGAGGCCGGCAATCAGCGCCACGGACGTATCGGCAGCAGCCACCGTCATCGCCGACGACGGGATGCTCGTGTCGCGGCTGAGGTAGATGCCGTAGGTGATCATCATGGCCGAGCCCAAGGACAGCGAGAAGAATGCTTGTCCGATGGCATTGACCAAGATCTCGCCATTCATGAATTGGGCGCCGAGCTTTCCAAGGTCAGGCGCGAAAAGGAAATTGAGCGCCTCGCCAGCGTTACCGGTCGTCATGGAGATGATCGACAAGACCAACAGCAGCACGAAGAAGACCGGCATCAGCAAAGTGGCCGCTTTTTCGATACCGCCTTTCACGCCCCGGCTAACGATGAAGGTACACACCGCAATGAAAATGCCGTGGTAAAGGATCATCGTCCCAGGCGATGCGAGCAGCGCGCCGAAGGTACCAGTCACGTCATCAGCCTCTCGGCCAACGAAGGCGGGCCCGAAGAGCGCTCCCAATCCGTTGGCGCCAACGCTGGCAAACAGATCCCCGACCATATAGACCATGAAATAGAGCAACCAGCCTGCGATCACTGAATAGAAGGTCACGATCAGGAAGCTGGCGAGCATGCCGATCCAGGCCATCATGCCCCAAGCCGACGAAGCGCCTTCGGACGCAGCCAAGCGCTTGATCGCCGCGACCGGCGAACCGCCACCACGGCGCCCCAGATAAAGCTCAGCCATCAGAACCGGCAGGCCGATGAAGAACACAGCCACCATATAAACGATGACGAAGGCGCCACCGCCGTTCTCACCGGCTTGATAGGGGAAGCGGACCAAGTTGCCGATGCCAACGGCCGACCCAATTGCTGCCAAGATAAAGGCTGCACGCCCCGACCAAGTTTCGTCTTTACCGCCGCCAGCTGCTGCCATGTGTCCTGTGCCCATCCCTTGATACGAACTGTCACGCCCGAAAGAGAGGGCGACAAGATCTCACGTTATTCGAGTTTTTACCTGTTCTGGCAATCCTCGAACCGTGGGTGCTAGTTTCAAGCGCTAGTTGTGTGCTTGAGGGAACGAAATATGACGATGATCGACGACGAGCAGATCAGCATGCTCATTGAGGGCGCCGGGGTGGATGCCGTCCGGCCTATTCTCGAAGCTTATTGGGAATCCAATGACGAACTGACAGCGGCGCTGCAGCAGGGACTGGATGCCGGTGATACCACCGACATTGCCGCGTCAGCCCACGGGCTGAAAGGTTCGTCCGCCAACCTCGGCGCCATCGTCGTTGCTGACAGAGCCAAGGAAATTGAGCTCGCCGCTAAGGCGGGTGACATCGGTGCTGCGAAGGCAGCGTTCGACAAGCTGGCGGCTGACATCTCGGCGACGAAGGAAGCTTTCGACCAACTGCTCGCAGCGGCTTAGGCCGCTCAGCGGGCCTCAGCTGCCCCAACCCGTGGTGCGCAGCGTATCCTGACTACGGTAGATCCAAGCGCTCATGATCAGGCCGAAACCGGCCATCATGGAAAGCATCACCGTGCCGCCATAGCTGATCAGCGGCAACGGCACGCCCACCACCGGCGCCAGACCCATGACCATGCCGGTGTTGATCAGCACATACGACATAAAGGTGACGGCGACGCCCATGGTCAGTAGACGGCCAAAGTGCGACTTCACGCTTAGGGCAATCTGCAACGACGTGAAGAATACGCCGAGATAAAGCCCCAAGACCACCAAGGCGCCATAGAGACCGAACTCTTCGCCGAGGATCGTGAAGATAAAGTCCGTGTGCATCTCAGGTAGGAAGTCCAGCTGGCTCTGCGTGCCCTCCATATAGCCCTTGCCTTCGACACCGCCCGAGCCAATCGCAATCTTCGACTGGTTGGGGTGATAGTTCGCGCCCAAGGGATCAGCATCGGGATTGAGGAACGCCGTGATCCGCTCCCACTGATAGGCCTTGATCAGGCCCGACTGCAGACCGCCGATGGCCCCGCCAATGCCACCGATAATGCCCAAGGTCACCCAGCGCCAAGACACGCCTGACAACAGAACCACCACGGCACCAGACAGACCGAGCAGAATTGCCGTACCCAGATCAGGCTGCAAGAACACGAGGCCCACCGGCGCACCGATCATCGCGAGCGGCGGCAACAGGCCCATAATCGAGGACACTCGCTCGAAATCGAGCCCGTGGTAGTAACGGGCCAAGGCCAACACCAACGCGACCTTCATTAGCTCCGAGGGCTGAAGTTGAAACCCGCCAATGATGATCCAGCGCTGAGCGCCCATTTGCACATCACCAATCAGCGGCACAAGGAGCAACAGTGCCAGCGCAAACGCATAGGCGGGGTAGGCGAGCACCAGCCAAACCTTCAGCGGCGTCACACCAATCGCGACGAGCACCACCACAGCCGCCGCAAAGCGCATGCCATGGGTCAGAGCGTAGGGGCTCCAATTGCCGTCGGACACGGAATAAAGCGCGCCCACCCCGGTGGCCGCGATGAGGCCGAGTAGGATGAGCAGCATCAGGTTGAGCTCACCGAGCCGCTGACGG
>JABSRH010000096.1 GCA_013215175.1 Parvularculaceae bacterium
TGACGGCCTCGAGTACCGCTTCATTGGACCCTACCGCGGGGGACGGGTGCTGGACTTGTCGGGTGTTCTCGGCGATCCCCTCACCTATTAAATGGGCGCTGCGGGCGGCGGCGTTTGGAAGACGGAGAACGCCGGGCAGACTTGGAACAACCTGTCGGACAGCGACTTCAACACGGGCACCATCGGCGCCATCGCTGTCGCGCCCTCCGATCCCAACGTGGTCTATGTCGGCACAGGCGAGTCACCCATCCGTGGCGTCACCACCAGCCACGGCGACGGCGTCTACCGCTCTGACGACGCCGGCGCGACCTGGACCCACACCGGCTTAGAGGCGACACGCCAGATCTCCGCCCTGGTCGTCCACCCGACGGATCCGAAGACGGCCTGGGTCGCCGCGCAGGGCAATCCTTGGGCCGCCAACAAAGAACGCGGCATCTTCAAGACCAGCGACGGGGGCAAAACGTGGACCCAGACCCTCAAAGTCGACGACCGCACCGGCGCGTCGGACCTCGTGATTGACCCGGGCAATCCACGAGTGCTCTACGCCGGTATGTGGCACCACGGACGAAACCCTTGGTTCATCACGTCAGGCGACACCTCCGGCGGCATCTACAAATCTGTCGACGGCGGTGACACGTGGACAGAGCTCACAGCAGGCTTGCCCGACCTCGTGGGCAAGATCGGCGTTGCCGTCGCGCCCTCCAACCCCGACAAAGTCTACGCGATTGTCGAGGCTGAAGAAGGCGGCCTCTTCGTTTCATCGAATGGTGGTGGCTCCTGGTCACGCCAAAACGACACGCGCCTCATCCAAGCGCGCGCCTGGTATTACAACCATATCGGCGTTGATCCCCTGGATGAGAACACCGTGTACATCATGAACGCGCCGCTCTTGAAATCCATCGACGGTGGCAAGACGTTCGCACCGATGCGGGCGCCCCATGGTGACCACCACGACATGTGGTTCAACCCAGAGAACAGCGACAACTTCATCAACGCTAATGATGGCGGCGCGACGATCACCTTCGACGGCGGCAACACCTGGTCATCCATCTATAATCAGCCCACAGCGCAATTCTATCGCGTCATCACCGATAACCTCACGCCCTTCAGCGTCTATGGTGGTCAGCAAGACAACACCACCATGGCCATCCGCAGCGATGCGTTTGACGGCTCGATCGGTCGCGATGACCTCAAGACCATTGGCGGCGGCGAGAGCGCCCACGTCGCCTTCGACCCTGATAATCCACGATTGATCTACGCCACGACGATCAACGCCACACTGACGGAGTTCGATGCCAAGCAGGAACGCACCCGGCTCATCAAGCCGTATCCAGAATATGTCTTCGGCCGTGATGTCAAGGACCATAAGTACCGGTACAACTGGAACGCACCCGTCATCGTATCCCTGCACGACCCCTCAACCATCTATTACGGCGCGCAGGTGCTCCTCCGCTCGCAGGACCGGGGCCAGACATGGACGGAGGTCAGCCCCGACCTCACCAAGAACGACCCTGAGCATCAGGGGCAAGGCGGTGGCCCCATCACCAACGAGCAAGCCGGTGCCGAGTTCTACAACACGATCTTCACCATCGAAGAAAGTCAGCACGCGGCGGGCACCATCTGGGTCGGTAGCGACGACGGCTTGGTCCACCTCACCCAGGACGGCGGCGAGACTTGGACCAACGTCACGCCCTCCGGCGTCGGCGAAGCGCTCATCAACGCCATCGAGATCTCACCGCATGATCCGGCCACCGCATACCTGGCGGTCACGGGTTACAAAATGAATGATTTCAAGCCTTACATCTATCGGACGACGGACTATGGCCGCAGCTGGAAGCGTCTCGACAAAGGCCTGCCCGCGGACACGTTCGTCCGTGTGGTGCGCGAAGATCCCGAGCGTGAGGGCTTGCTCTATGCCGGTACAGAGGCTGGCATGTTCGTCAGCTTCTCGGCCACCAAGCCGCAATGGCAACGCATGCGTTTCAACCTCCCGCCCGTGCCCATCACCGACATCGAGATCCGGCAGAACAGCCTGGTGATCGCCACCCAAGGCCGCGGCTTTTACCTCCTCGATGATCTCACGCCCATTCAGTCGTACACCGATGACATAGCGAACAGCGACTTCTACCTGAACCCAACGGAACGGTTCGTGCGGTCCGCTGGCGGCTTTGGCAATGTAGGGTCCGGAGATCCTGAGGCGGGCGTCCGCCCCCGCGGCATGCCCATCCAGTTCGTCGCCTCGGAAGCTCTCGCCGAACAAGACCCAGCCCTCAGCATCACGATCAAAGATGATGCCGGCACCCTCATTCGCCAATATGATAGCGAGAAATCAGCGAATGATCTGTGCAGGGAGCGCGTCTCTGACCCCCGAAGCCCCGTTAGTATCGATACGCCGTCCCTGAAGGCCGGTATGAACACATGGACGTGGGACACGCGGCGCGAAGCGCTTCGCTGCGTCGACGGCGTGCATATCTTCGCCGGTTATGCAGGGCCCAGCGTGCCGCCCGGCACCTACCAAGTCACCGTGACCGCAGGGGAGGAGACCAGCTCCTACCCCTTCGAGCTCGTCGCCGACCCTCGCGAGGACGGTACACAAGCCGACTATACCAAACTCGAACAGCACGTCTCGGAGGCCTACGCACTCCTCAACACCCTTCTCAAGGACATCGACCTCGCCCGCGTGGCTCGGGCCCAACTGAAGGAACAGCTGACGATCGGTGAAAAGCAGGGTAAGGACGTTTCGGCTTTGCAAGGCGACGTGGACAAGGTCATCGAGCAGTTCCTCGCTTGGGAAGATGGGGTGACTCAGCGTCGGCACCGCTCCTTCGACGATGATATCAACTGGCCGAACAATCTTGACGTGCAGATCCAACACGTCATGGCGGCCATGGACTCCGCAGGCGTCCCGGTGACCGAAGGCGCCCTTGAGCGCTTGTCGGACCTCAAGAGCGCCTATGCGGAAAGCCGCAAACAGCTCGACGAGATCAGCCAATCGGTGGAGACGCTCAACCAAAAGCTAGCGAAGCAAGGGCTGAGCCCCGTTCCTCTCCCGTAGAGCACCATAGGCGGCGCGGAGAGCGACGGCGGTTTCACTGCAGTCCCCTCCTGCTTCGCCAACCCATCGCGCTAGGCCTAACCAAGCCCCAACACCAACCGCCAGAAGCATGTCAAAAGGGTGCAACTGTCGCCACCTTGTCGACACATTCGCCCGCTAATTCATCCACTCTTTCAGGAGCTTGGGTGATGACTAAACTTCCCGTTCTGTGGTGTTCTTCACTGAGTTTATTGGCCGTGATGGCCTGCCAGCCCGAGGGTGCAGGCGGAACCGACGCCCCCGCCCCTGAGGCTGGTGGCCGCCCGACCAGCCCGCCACCCCCGCCTCCTCCCGCGGGGATGAGCGACGCGGAAGCACATCAGGTCGCCCTCGCATTGTGGCACGACAACGACCGAGTAAAGCATCCGAAGGGGTCTTGTTCGGGCTGTCACGGCGCCGACTTCTTCGACCTCGCGCGCATCGGCACCACGGCCGAGGACACGATCCGGCGGGCCGTCAACGACGGCGCAACACAGGAACAAGCCGAAGCGCTGGCTCAGGCGATCGGCGCGATGCGCGCAGAGTTAGAACTGCCACAGACGGATGCTCGAACTTTCCGTCCGTTCCAACCAGGTGGCCAAGTGCTCCTGCCCGATGCCGAGGGGCACCCCAACGAACTCCGCGTCATGCGTGATGTTGCCTTTGGTCGGAGCCTTGAGCAGCTTCTACCGACGTGGTTCGGCACACGGATCAGTTCCTTGACCATGGCTGAACAGGCCCGCGACGAGATGCTAGATCTCGCACAAGGCACCAATGAAGGCGGCGCCAACCCCGACCTCGTCCAACTGCGCGACTTACCCGTGGGGTTTGAGTACCCCCGCTGGTCCGCTGACCTTCATCATGGCACTGACGAGGGTACATTCAACGATTGGATCGCCGATATGGCGTTTGAGCCCAAGCCCGATCACGTCGAAGACTGGCGCCGCGTGCAGGACGCTTATCTGGACGACCCCACGGACCGAAACTTCTGGCTAATGTACGTGGCCTCGTTCTCGATGTTGGAACAGATCACAGCGCCGCTTTGCGAAGTGAACCCCGAGCTCACCGAGCTCGAGGCCCGGTCGTGCGGACACTACCGAACCTTGAACCGGGACAAGTTCTCCGTAGCGCTGCTTGGTCAACATATGATGCGTACGGAGGCGATGGGTACCGAGAACGAGTTCATGCAAGGCGCTCTATCTTTCGCTCATCTCGATTTCGACCGTGATTTCGACTTCATGTACACCGATCGAAAGCATGGAACACTCTTGGGATCCGGTGATTTTTGGGGCGTTGGCCGAACAGCTCGCACGAGTGTCTCGTCATCGAATTGGCCCGGTTCGTTGCAAGAACAGCTCATGACTCTTCAGTTTCCGGAGTTTGTCATTGAAAGCGTCGATCCCGACCTTGATGGCAACACGGAACATCATGGGCTGCGCCAGGTATGGACCTGGATCGGCTTCACCCACGACCCCAGTTTGCAGCGTCTTGGCCGCGGCGCGACCACATCGGGCGAGTACTCCCATGCCTCCTATCGTGAGGGAAACTGGCATATCCACACCAACTTCCAACAGCACATGCGGCTCCTGACCAAAGGCTTCTTGGACGCTCCTAACGTTCGGCAACGCCAGAGCCGTGCCCCTCTCGAGCAAGGCGAAAGCCGCTTCGGCATGGACTACCGCTTCTTCATCGACGGAAGCGTTTGGGGCGGCCTGCGGTGGAAAGAAGATCAGCGTTGGGATCACCAATTACCCTTGCCCGAATCTCTGAAGGCTGAGCAGAAAGAGCTCTGGGATCAAATGACGAGCAACGGTTTCCGTATGAGTCTTTATCTGTACCTTGATGAATTGCAGACCAGTGGACAGGTCACCAGCCCGCTGCCACCCCAATCCATGAAGAGCCACTTTGGCCGGACGGCACCGCAGCATACCGAAGCTGATCGGGCCTTGGTGGACGAAGTGCTCGAACTGCATCTCGCGCTCGGCGGCCGCACCAAATTCTAGGCAGCCAACCTAACCAAAAAAAATGTGGGCCGAGCGATAACGCCCTGTAAGGTGCGCGCGGCTCTCGCAACCACACCGATCCCACGGAGCCGAACAAGAGACACGAAGGTTCCAGCGGATGCCCACCGACGATCCCGTCCCACCCACCTGCCAGATGCAGGACGTGGCTTTTCGCTACGACCCTTCGTCCTCAGACCGGTTTCAGCTCAGCGACCTCGCAGTTCAGGCGGGTGAGGCTGTCCTTTTGACAGGCCCCAGCGGCACGGGGAAATCCACGCTACTCGGCCTTCTCTGCGGTGTGTTGGCGGCTGAAAGTGGCAGGATCCACGTCGATGGCCAAGCCATGAGCGGCCAGTCAGGCTCTCAACGCGATCGGCTGCGTGCGGAAAAAATCGGCTATATCTTTCAGAACTCGAACCTCGTTCCCTATCTCAGCCCCACCGAAAACGTGCTCCTCGGAGGGCAGTTTTCGAAGGCCCGGCGGGACAAGGCCGGCGCCAACGCCCAAGCTCGTCGCGACCACGCAACGGCGTTGCTCGAACGGTTCGGCATCACCGACATCGACCGCGCCGCCGCCACGCTGAGCGTTGGTCAGCAGCAGCGCGTCGCCGCCGCACGCGCCCAATTTGGCGCGCCGCCCCTCTTGGTCGCGGATGAGCCAACCGCAGCGCTCGACCACGTCAACCGAGATCTCTTTTTCGAGACGGTGCTCTCGACCGTCCGCGCCGAGCAAACGGGGCTGTTGGTGGTCAGCCACGACCTCAGCATCGCCCACCTGTTCGACCGGCAGATTGAGCTCACCAGCATCGCGAAGTGGGGAGCCGCATGAACGCCGCCCTTGTCTCTCTGGCTTGGAAGAGCCTTCTCGCGCGCAAGCTGCCCGTGCTTCTGTCCATGGCAGCGGTCGCTTTGTCCGTAGGCCTCCTGATTTCGACCGAAAAGATCCGCGGTGGCGTGCGCGCAGGGTTCGAGAACACGATCTCCGGCACCGACCTCGTGGTGGGCGCCAGGACAGGTTCGCTAAACCTTGTCCTCTACAGCGTTTTCCGGCTGGGTGATCCATTGCAGTCGGTCTCTTGGGATACCGTCGAGCTTGTGGCTCAGCACCGCGACGTATCTTGGGTCATTCCCATGTCACTCGGCGACAGTCATCGCGGCTACCGCGTTCTGGGTACCGATGAACGCTACCTCCAGCACTATCGGTATGGTGAGGATCAGAACCTCAAAGTGGCGCAAGGTACTTGGGTAAACGGACCGGCAGAAACCGTCCTAGGCGCCGATGTCGCGAAGTCGTTAGGCTATGTCCTTGGCGACGAGATCATTCTCTCGCACGGCATCGTCTCGGCTGGCTTCGCTGATCACGACGAAGATCCGTTCACGGTGGTCGGCATCCTTGCCCCCACCGGAACGCCAGTGGACCGTACTGTGCACGTGAGCCTACTGGGGATCGATGCCATCCACGGTCCCGTCAAAGTCAACGAAGACTATCGGCCAGACTTCGTCACGTCCTTCCTTGTGGGGATGAAAAGCAGGCCCACCGTGTTGAGGTTCCAGCGCATCCTCAACACCTACGACAAGGAGCCCCTCACCGCCGTGATCCCTGGCGTGTCCCTATCCCGATTGTGGTCGATCATTGGACCGGTGGAGACAATCCTGAAGGTGTTCACAGCGCTGGTCTTTATCGTCGGCATGGTAGGCCTTGCCACGACCCTGCTCGCCAGCCTCGCAGGGCGAAAGCGTGAGCTGTCCATCCTGCGAGCCGTCGGCGCCAGGCCACGGGATTTGCTGACAATTTTGACGCTAGAGACCGTGATCACCACCGCCGGTGGCGTCATTGTCGGCTGGACCCTGGCCTACGCCACGCTGTGGGGCCTCGCACCCTATTTGCGTGCGAACTACGGCCTGGTGCTGCAGGCAGCCTTGCCCGGCAGCTTCGATGTCTTGGTCTTTGCCGCGGTGATTGGGATCGGCCTTATCGCCGGTTTGGTGCCAGGAATATCCGCCTACCGACAAGGCCTCAACGAAGGGCTGACCTCAAACTAAGGACAGCCTACTCGTAAGGGCGAACAGATTCCAACTTGAGTGTGTACGCCGCATTGCCCAGCTCGGTGTCGTAGCGGCTCGTCTCCATCACGCCATCAAACCAATAGGGGTAGTAATACTCATCGATCTCCTGGGCGGGCTCGGCAAGAGCATAGACGATCTGGTTCGGCGCTGGCGGCGGCGTGTGAATGCAGGCACCGAAGTAAGGCACGATCAGAAACGACGTAAAGCTGTTCCCTGACACATCGAGGGGCACGATGAACCCGGGCAACGAAACCCGCCGACCGTTCAAGTCATCCACCGTGTTGAAGGTACCAAGCTGCGGCATGGTATCGAGAGCCGAGCCCTCCATGATCCCGCCCAAATCGCCTAAGCTGCCATATTGGCTCAGCATCTGGGGCTGCTGCGACACCAACTGTTGCTCGAGGTCGAGATAGAACTCTTCGTAGATCTTCTCGAGCCGCTCCATCTCCCCGTCAGGCAGGAGGTCATCCCAGGTGAGAATGCGCAGTTCAGCGGCATCAGCCACAAAAGCTTGCGCGCCATCAACAACATCGTTCGTACCTGGCCCGCCATCGCCACAACCCGCGATGGCCGCTAAGCTCGCCAACCCTACAAAGACTCGGAAACTCACTTAAGGCGCCATTGCTTCCTGCCACGGTTGAGCGTGGCTTGCGTCTGTTCTTTTTCCGTCAGTGCCGTAACCACAACTGTCTCGAGGCTGGCAAAATGTTCGAAGGCGCCGACGCTGACACTCTCGATGGCAGGATTGCTGGAGCAACGGAAAACCTGCCGTACCATGACGTCTTGGTGCTCAGCTTCATCCTCGTGCTCGGCATGTTCGTCATGGTCATCATGCGCATCGTGGTCGTGATGATCGCTATGATCGCCGTGATGCTCTTCATGCTCATGATCATGGTGGTCATCATGATCGTCATGGTCATCGTGTGAGCTATCGAGCGAACCGAGGCCGCCTTGTGGGCCCATGACATCAACGGTCACCTCAACACGCTCGCAAGTCGAGCCCGTGGCAACCGTGAACAGGTTACCCGTCGCCGTCATGAGGGCCTCGCCCTTGGCCATGCTCGCATTCTGGTTAGCGTCCTTCGGCTTGCCTTCGAAACCGAAGGCGGTGTGCTGATCGGTCATGAATTCGGCCACCAGCATATTGCCCTCGGTGGACAGCGTCAGCTGACCCTTTCCGTGCTCATGGTGCTGCGCAACGGCGCTAGCGGCTAAAGCACTGATGCTGGCCGCAAAAGCCAATCCGAAAGACTTGTTCATCACGACATTCCCTACGCTGGACCTTAAGACTACCCCGACTGGGGCCCGATGAACAGGAGTACCGTAGCAGCACGGCGTTGCGATTTTGTCAGACCCCCGAGGCCTGCGGGGCACCCCACCTAGCGGATGTCACCATCGCGGATAACGTAGGCCACGCTCGCCAATGCCGTGGCGGTCTGCTCGGACCAGATGGTGCCCTCAACAACGATCGGCCGCGTGCCGTCACCCAAGCGCTGAGCCTTGGCCAAGGTAACATCAACGATCTGGTTGGCCGGCGGTGGCGGCAAATGAATGCACGCGCCGTAATACGGCACCAGCAAGAACCGGCGCACCTTGTCGCCCGCTAGATCCAACGGCACGGCAAAACCTGACAACCGGATCTTTCGCCCCGAAAGGGATAAGTTGGTGCGAAAGTCGAGGGTCTGAGGCGGCGCATCGAGGTCGAACGCTCCACCCGCATGGCCGAACAGCGGCAAGGGCGCGCGCTCGCCCGCAGGCATCAAGTCGTCCCAACGGATCGCCTCTGCGCCCTGCGCGGCACTAGCCGGCTGAAGAACCAGCATGAGGCTCGCCCAAATGATCAATGCGAAGCGCAAGCCCCTATCCTTCCTGGCTGCCCACTAAGGCCAGTTGAACCGTCGGAAGCAGGCCTGTTGGCGGCGACTATAGAATACCGAATAAGACGCTGCCAGTCCGCTTCCGGCAAGCCAACTACAGTCAGCTCAAGGAAATAGAGCAAGTTGGTCATCCTAGCGACCTCAACAGGAAAATGGCCGAGACCCTTTGCCCCAAAAGGACCCGCTGGCGAGAGAGACAAACGCTGCAACTACATCCTAGGCGCTTGCGTCGCCCTCTGACACTTCCGTGACTTCGTCCTCGCCCACCAGCTCACCTTTAAGAGCGTCTGCGACGGTCTTCTTCATCGCCTGGATGTTGAGTGGCTTCGTCAGCACACCCTGCATTCCCGCTTGCAGCGCTTGGCCATGTTCTTCAGCCGACGCTGTGGCAGTGAGCGCAACAATCGGCGTTCGTTGATTAAGGCCTTGCTGGCGGATAGCCATCGCTGCGTCGATACCGCCCATGACCGGCATGTAGACGTCCATCAGGATCAATCCAAAGGTCTCGGCAGAAGCGATTTCGACGGCATGCTGACCATTCTCCGCAGCGACCGTGGTCACGCCTTGCTGGTTCAGAATGCACTCGACTAATTTCCGGTTCGCGGGTACATCATCCACGATGAGCACTTTATCCGTATAGGCAGCTTCCGGCAGCGCACCCACCTGGCCCGACCGCATGGCAGAGCTTGGTGCAGGCCGCCGCACGTTCGTGCTCTTCGCGACGCCGCCGATCATATCGATGGAAGTCTTCAACGCGTTCGCCGTGATCGGGTTGTCGAGCGTGGCCGCAAAGGCCTCCGCAGCACGGGGGGCCATCACGCCGAAACCGATAACTCGGTTCGGCGAAACGCCAGCTTCCGTTTCAAGCCGTTGGCTCACACTCATCGCCAGGTCATCGTTATGGCAATCACTCACAAAGACTGCATCGACTTCATCACCTGCCGATTGAGCGGTACGGAGAGCGTCGATCGCCTGTTCAGGGTCATCATAATGATCCGCACGCGCCCCGTGAGCTGTCATCATGCTGACCAAGGTGCTGCCGCGCAGGGAGACGTCGTCAATGAATACAAACCGCCGCCCCTTAGCCGAAGTCGCTAGCGTCGGACGCTCGTCGACCTCCGTCGGCGCACGGCGGTCCGTCAGCGGAACACAGAAGCGGAACACCGACCCTTGTCCTACGACAGAGCTACAACCAATATCACCGCCCATCGCCGAGACGAGCTCTTTACAAATGGCCAGACCGAGGCCCGAGCTTTGATACTCGCGGGTGTTGGTTCCATCCACCTGCGTGAAGCGGTCAAACAGTGTCCTGATTTTGTCCTCAGGGATGCCAACACCGGAATCGTGGATGAAGAACTCAACCTCTTGAGCCCCCTCACCCTTGCTCACCACGAGCGTCACCGCGCCCTGCTCGGTGAACTTCACAGCGTTACCCACAAGGTTCAGCAAAATCTGCCGCAGGCGGGCTTCGTCGCCGTAAGCCTGCGTCGGCACGTCAGGCTCAACATGGACCACTAGGCCCAGATGTTTCTCTCGCGCCTTCGCCCGCAGAAGCTTCACCGCGTTCTCCACCGGCACCCGCAGGTCAAAAGCGCTTTTGCGCAGCTTGAACTTGC
>JABSRH010000097.1 GCA_013215175.1 Parvularculaceae bacterium
ATCCACGGACAGCTGATCGTTGTAAGCGTCGCCGCCCGTTGAGTCGGTGTGGCCTTCGACCAGGACGATCGTATGGTCAAACTCAGCCACAACTTTGGCCACGGAATTCAGCGTGCCGTAGAAGTTGCTGCGGATACCTGATTGGTCCGTGTCGAACGTGATGTTGCCTGGCATGACGAGGGTAATCGTGTCGCCAACGCGCTGCACGCGCACGCCAGTGGAGGCCAGCTCTTGGCGCAGGCGCTCTTCCTGGCGGTCTTGGTAGACGCCAATGGCACCGCCGGTCAGGCCACCGGTTGTCGCGCCGATGATGGCGCCCTTGGTGGCGTCGCCGCCGCCGGTGTTGTTGCCAATGATGGCACCGATAATGGCACCGCCAGCAGCGCCGATCACAGCGTTGCGCGAGGTGTTCGAGGCTTGCTGCTCACCGGTGTAGGGATCGGTGGTGGTGCAGGCAGCCATGGTCACAGGCAGTGTCAGGGCGAGGGCGGCGGTCAGGGTCTTCTTCATAGGGCTCTCCAAGGGAATCTCGGCTGGATCGCTAAGGTGGGCTAGTTCTATAACGAGCCCGCTACGATCATCTCTCTAATTTTGTGTCATGGAGTCATCTTACAACCGTGAATAGTGCTTCTCGTGAGGGCGATCGCATCGCCAAGGTCATCGCTCGGGCCGGTGTGGCATCACGCCGCGAGGCCGAACGGCTGATCGCCGAAGGCCGCGTGACCGTTGACGGAACAACGTTAACGACCCCGGCCCACCTGGTGTTGGGAAGTGAAGACATTCGCGTCGATGGCGAGCGTATTGGCACCCCTGAGGGCCCCCGGCTTTGGCGATATTACAAACCCGTTGGGTTGGTGACGACGCACAAAGATCCACAAGATCGGCCCACGGTTTTCCAGAATCTCCCGCCGGAACTTGGCCGAGTCGTCTCTGTAGGCCGCCTCGACTTGAACACAGAGGGCTTGCTGCTGGTCACGAATGACGGCGGTCTCTCGCGTGTGCTGGAACTGCCATCCACCGCTTGGAAGCGCCGCTATCGCGTGCGCGCCTATGGGCGGACGTCGCAGACTAAACTGGATCGCCTCAAGGATGGCGTGACCTACGAGGGTGTCACCTACGGTTCGGTAGAAGCCAAGCTTGACAGCCAGCAAGGGGCGAACTCGTGGATCACTCTTTCCATCCGTGAGGGGAAGAATCGGGAAGTGCGCCAAGTCATGCGCTCCCTCGACCTCACCGTGAACCGGCTGATCCGCGTCGCCTACGGTCCGTTCCAGCTCGGCGCCCTGAAAGAGGGCGCGGTGGAAGAGGTGCCCGGCAAGATCCTTCGCGAGCAGCTGGGCAAGAAGATCTCCACTGAGGTTGGTTTGTGAGCCGACTGTTCGATGGCTACATGGCCGTGGATTGGTCAGCCGCCAATCAGCCCACGAAGGGTAAGGATTCCATTTGGATCGCCTGGGCGGCGCCTAGGACGGGCGATCTTGAGGTTGCCAACATCCCTACGCGGCACGCCGCGATGCAGCTCATCGAAGGACGGGTGCGCGAAGCCCTGGCCGTTGGCCACCGCCTCTTGCTCGGTTTCGACTTCGCGTTCGGGTACCCGGACGGTTTCGCGCAAACGCTGACGGGCAAGGCTGGCTGGCAGAGCGTTTGGCAAGCTTGGCACGACGCCGTCGAGGATGGTGAGGACAACCGCTCAAACCGCTTTCAGGTGGCGAGTGACGTGAACGCCAAGCTTAGCCACGCGCTGTTCTGGGGGAAACCTCATCAGCATAAAGATCGCTACACGGAGCTGCCAGCCAAACGCCCCACCGATTGGCCTGTCCCGGAAAGGCGCGTCATTGAGGCTTATGTCCCCGCGGCCAAATCGGTGTTTCAGCTCGCTTACAATGGCGCCGTGGGCAGCCAATCGATCCTTGGCATTGCTCACCTCGAACGCCTGCGCCATGCGCGAGGGGTGAGCATCTGGCCGTTCGAAACGCAGTTTGCTGACAATATGCCAAGCGGCCCGTGCGCAGTCCTCGCGGAAATCTACCCCTCACTGCTCGTCAGCCGCGCCGCAGCAGATGAGGTCAAAGACCGCTTGCAAGTGGAGGCCATGGTCAAGGCCATGGCAGACCTAGATAAGGCCGGGCGGGGGGCTGAGCTGCTATCGCCACCGCCGCAGGCCACAGAAGAAGAGAGACAGACAATGCTCCGTGAAGAAGGCTCGATCTTAGGCGTAGGGGTCCTATGACATGCGCATCGTAGGCGGAGAATTTCGAGGTCGTAAGATCGACGCTCCCTCGGGGCAAAACACACGCCCCACCACCGACCGGGTTCGCGAGTCGCTCTTCAACATTCTGGCGCACAGCGATCACACGGATCTCGACGGCGCACGTGTGCTCGACCTTTTCGCAGGCTCCGGCGCTCTCGGTTTCGAGGCCATCTCGCGTGGTGCCAGCTTCTGTCTCTTCGTCGACACCGACGCAGCAGCGCGAGGAGCTATACGGAACAATGTTGAGGCGCTGGGCCTCTTCGGGAACACCCGCATCCATCGCCGCCCCGCAGAAGCGCTAGGGACTAAGCCGGTGGGCGTGGGTGACCCGTTCAGCCTCGTCTTCATGGACCCGCCTTACCGCAAGGACCTCGTCGAGCCGACGCTCGCCACCCTTGCGGACGGTGCCTGGCTCGTGCCGGGTGCACTGATCATCGCCGAGCATGAGAAAGGGGCCACCTTCGCTCTACCTGAGGGCTTCGAGCTTCAAGACACCAGAACGTTCGGCGATACCGAAATGACCTTCGTCACCGCCCCACCTGCTTAAACGTCACCACGTGATTGTTCGCGGGCACGCGCTCGATATCGTCGAGTGCCAAGCCAAACCGCGCGCCCAGTGGCTGCAACATGTCATCAAGGTCCCGCACGCCCCATCCCGGGTCGCGCGCTTTCAACGAAGCATCAAAGCGCTGGTTGCTCTCTTCGGTGACGCCGCGCCGGCTCATCGGTCCGTAGAGGAACAAAGACCCACCCGAGGGCAGCAACGCCGCAGCGCCTTGAAAGAGCCCTTCAACACCGGCTCGCGAGGTGATGTGGATCATGTTGATCGAAACGATGGTATCGATTGGTGAGCTGATCGCTTGCCACCACCCCTCCACGCGCGTGTCAAACGCCTCAGCTGCCGCTTGACCCAAGTCCGCCATCCTCGCCGTCGTGCTGGCTCGCGCCTCGTCATCGGGATCACTGCCGTGCCAAGTCAGCCCCGCCTTGGCGAGCAGGATCGCCTCGGCATGCTCGCCCGTGCCCGACGCTAGCTCCAGCACATGGCTCGCCGCCGGGCACACACGGTGGAACGCCTCCGCGATGACGTCCTTGTTGCGCGCGGCGCTGGTGGAATAGAGGCGAGGGTCGCTCATGACAGTCTCCGACATTGACGGCGCGGTAAGGGGGTTTCATGACCCCGAGTCGCGGCGGGTATGATGTAATGGTAGCCTGTCAGCTTCCCAAGCTGAACGCGCGGGTTCGATTCCCGCTACCCGCTCCATTTTTGCCGGCGCCACCGCCTTCGGCTACTTGAGCGCGGGGAGGGTCCCCGCCCAGTGCTGTAGCTCTTTGGCAGCCTCGCGCGAACAGCTTATATTCGCCGTAAGTGATCAACGAGAGAGAAGACCTCCATGGCCGACCCGACCTACACGCCACCGAAAGTTTGGACCTGGGACCAAGAGAGCGGCGGGCGCTTCGCCAACATCAACCGTCCCATCTCCGGCGCTACGCACGATAAGGACCTCCCGCGTGGTGAGCATGCTCTGCAGCTCTATTCGCTCGGCACGCCCAACGGTGTGAAAGTCACGATCATGCTCGAGGAGCTCCTCGCCGCTGGTCACGCCGACGCGGATTATGATGCTTGGATCATCAACATCGGCGAGGGCGATCAGTTCAGTTCTGGCTTCGTCAGCGCCAACCCCAACTCGAAAATCCCTGCACTGATGGACCACTCAACGGACCCCGCTCAAAGGGTCTTCGAGTCAGGCTCTATCCTTATTTACCTCGCCGAGAAGTTCGGTGCTTTCCTGCCCACCGATCTGCCTTCGCGCACAGAGACCTTCAACTGGCTGATGTGGCAAATGGGGTCGACCCCGTTCTTGGGTGGCGGCTTCGGCCACTTCTATGCCTACGCGCCGGAAAAGTACGAGTACCCCATCAATCGCTACGCCATGGAAGTGAAGCGGCAGATGGACGTGCTCGATAAGCAGCTAGCAGAGAACGAGTTCCTCGTGGGTGATCAGTACACCATCGCTGATATGGCCGTGTACCCCTGGTACGGCGGCCTGGCCCTGGGCAAGCTCTACGAAGCCGCGGAATTCCTCGACGTGGAGAGCTACACCCACGTCCAGCGCTGGGCGAAGATGCTCAAGGCGCGCACGCCGGTGCGCCGCGGCCAGGTGGTCAACAAGGCCTGGGGCGACGAAGGCACCCAAGTCCTCAACCGTCATTCTGCGGCCGACATCGACAAGGTGCTCGGCGAAGGCTGACAAATCTCAACGCGGTGCGTAAAAAGGCGGTCCGACGACCGCCTTTTTTCTTGGGAGCCTCCTGCCATGACCGATTTCGACAGCACGACCTGGCGCAGCCTTCTGTTCGTACCCGGCGCACGGCCAGATCGCTTTGCCAAGGCGGTGGCGGCGGGCGCTGACCTCACTTGCATCGACCTCGAAGACGCCGTGGCGCCCGATGGCAAAAGTGAGGCGCGAGCGGCCACGCTGGACTTTCTCGCTGCCTCGACAGACCGACCCTCGCCAGTGGGCTTGCGCGTCAATAGTTTTGATACGGAATGGTTCGCCGCCGACTGTGATGCGCTCCGTACCGCAACCGGCGTGGACTTCGTCATGATGCCCAAGCCCATGGCGCTAGCAGAAATCGACGCCCTGCGGGATGCCTTTGGCCAGGATCGCATCATTGTGGTGATGGAAACTGCGCGAGCCATCGGCATGGCTGAGGCTATCTCCGACCACCCCGCTGTATGCGGAGCGATCTACGGCGCTATCGATTTGGCAGGAGAGATCGGCTGCGACCTCTCGTGGGAGGCGCACCTCTACGGGCGCTCCCGTTGCGCCGCCGCTTTCGGCGCAGCCCGCAAGCCGCTCTTCGATGTTCCGTACCTCGACGTGAAAGACCCAGAGGGGCTGAAGGCCGCCACCCGCCGGGCCAAAAGCCTCGGCATCCATGCCCGCGCTGCCATCCACCCGGCGCAGCTCGCCCCCATCCACGATGCGCTGGCGCCAACCGACGCAGAAGTGGCGCATGCTGAGCGTGTGGTGGCTGCCTTTGGGGCCGCGCAAGGCGGTGTGGCCCTGCTCGATGGCAAGATGATCGAGCTGCCCGTCATCAAGGCGGCGCGCCGAACGCTGGCCGCCGCCTTGCGGGCCTAGACTTAGGCCTTCTTGTGCTTGATCTCAGGCAGTGACGCAAAGCTGCCGGGCTGGCCCGTCGTCTTCGCCTGCATGGCTTGCATCAACTCGGACGATTTCAGGTTTGACGCGTTCCAGAGCGCGATACGGTCGAGGCCCTCGGCCGTCGTGTGATCACGGCAATAGGTGATGATCTCTTTCGATCCGTGCACGGCCATCGGCGCCTTCGTAGCAATCTCTTGTGCCATATCCTGAGCGGCTTTGTTGCAAGCCTCTTGACTGTCGTGAATGCTGTTCACCAGCCCCCAACGCAGCGCTTCCTCAGGTGTCATCCGACGGCCCGTATAGGCCAGCTCGCGGACAATACCTTCAGGCAAGTGGTTCAGGATGCGCGGGAAGGTGCCCACGTCCGCCGTCATGCCCATATTGATTTCATAGATCGTGAAATAGGCATCCGCCGTACAAAGACGGATATCGCAAGCGGTGATCAGATCGACGCCAGCGCCGATGCAGCCGCCTTGAATCGAGGCGATCACCGGCATCCGTGCACGCTCTAAACAGCTGAAGGCCTCCTGCAGGAACAGGACCATGTGGTAGACATGCAGGCCTTCCGCAGCACCCAGATTATCCGGCGCCGCGCCTGCCAGCATGGTCAAGTCGATGCCCGCGGTGAAGTGGGGGCCTTCCGAATCAATCACCAACGCACGGCACGTGCCGCTGTCTGATAGCTCATCAATCGCTTTGGGCAGGTCTTCCCAAACCTCGCGCACCAGCGCGTTGCGCTTCTCGGGATTGCTGAGGGTCAGGGTCGAAACGGGGCCGTCGTGGGTCAGGCGAAAAGGTGTGCTCATGCGCCTTTATCCCAGAGCTGCGATCCCGTCGCAAGCGTTGTCAGCGTCAAGCTCTCGCGTCTTTGTGTCAAAGGTAGTTGACATCGCGCCCGCGATAATGGAAAGGGTGCTTGTCATTACGGAAAGGATCATGGACATGCGACCAATGAAATTGTTTGGCTTCGTTCTCTTGAGTGTTTGTGCATTGGCCATCGTTGGTGCGGTAGGCGTCGCGGGTTATGGCGCCCACGCCGATTGGGCGAAGGCTGATGTCATGAAAGGCATGGCAGGTCTGTTGATCGTTGCTGAGGTTACCTTCTGGACCGGCGGCGGCATCTTGGGACTCTCGATCATTCAGCGCCGTCGCGCTGGATTGGCCCGCTTCTTCGGCCGGCTCGCTTTCTGGCGGCGCCGTTCGCCGAACGATGCTATCGACCTGGGATAGGAAAGGAACTTCCCATGAAATCGCTTCTCACGACCGGCTTGGCCCTTAGCGCTGCGCTGCTAACGTCAACAGCGGTCGCTGCGCCACCCATGTGGACGATCAGCGACAAGGACAGCACCATCGTGCTGTTCCCCACGATCCACATCCTACCCGATGAGCTGGAGTGGCAGTCGCCCGAGATGCTCACGGCCCTGAACAATGCCGATGAGGTCTGGTTCGAGCTGTTGCCATCTGAGGTCGAGGACCAGCAGTTGATGCAAACACTCGCCATCAAATACGGCATGTCGCCGGACAAACCGCTGTCACAGCGTCTTGATCCCGCGACGTACCAAGAGTTTTCCGAGGTGGCCGCCAGCGTAGGCGTGCCCGCCGCAGCCATCGACAGCTTCCGGCCCTGGTTGGCCGCTGTGACCCTGGCGGTCTCCGACCTCGTGGCCGATGGCTTCAATCCTGAGGCGGGTGTCGAGAAAGTGCTCGCGGCGATGGTGCCGGCGGAGAAGTACCGCGCGCTGGAGACAGCTGATCAACAGCTTGGCTTCTTTGCAGGCCTCAGCGAAGAGATCGAGCTAGCCTTCCTTGAACAGACGATGCGCGATATCGGCCGCAGCGCTGAGCAACTGCGCGACCTCGCCCAAGCGTGGGCCGTCGGTGATGTTTCGGGTGTGGAAGAGCTGCTGCTAACCTCCGTGCGCGAGGTTTCCGAAGAACTCTACGATGTGCTCCTTGTACAGCGGAATGCTAATTGGGCGGAGCAATTCGAGAAAGAGATGAGCGGCGCTGGCTCTGATTTCGTCGCTGTCGGCGGTGGTCACCTGGTGGGTGAGGACAGCGTACCGATGATGATGAAAAAGCGCGGCTATAAGGTCTCAGGACCCGGCTTCGACAAGAAATAGAAAGAGCTAACACCATGCAAAGTAAGACAGTTCAGCTTGTCGCCCTCGGCATTTTCGCCTTCGCCGTCGGTGTGTTCCTCTACACGGTCGTGGCCGGTTGAGCTTGACCGATGGAGAATAGGCTACGCGTTCTGCGTGCTGAGCACCGATGGACTCAAGCCGATCTCGCCAAAGCCCTTGGCGTATCGCGGCAGACCATCAACGCCATCGAAGGCGGCAAATACGATCCAAGCTTGCCGCTAGCGTTCAAGATCGCCCGCGTGTTCAGCATGAAGATCGAAGAGATCTTCGATGATGGGGAAAAAGACAATGACGCATAACCCTCGAATGAAATGGATCGCCCTCGGCATCGCGTTTGTGGTCGGCCTCCTCATGGGTGCCTTTATTCACCGGGCTGGTGACAGTGAAGTCAGTCAGCAGCAGATGTTCATCTTCATCGTGGTCGCCTTTGCCGTGATCATAGGGGCGAGCGTCGTGTGGTGGCGCAGTCTCGATGAACTGGCTCGCGAGGCTCATAAGAGCGCTTGGTTCTGGGGTGGGTCTGTTGGCCTAGGGCTGGCGGCGATTCCCATGGTGATCATCACACAGATGGCCGCCAGGGGAGCGATCGAGCTGGATCAATTCTCGGGTACAGCAGGTTTTTTGCTCGGTTTTTCCGGCGGTGCGGGCGTGCCAATCCTCACAACGCTCGCCGGATACTTCATCGCCTGGGGCATTTTTTGGTGGCAAAAGAGGTAGACAGATGAGTTATGTATTCGGTGCAACCGGATGGGTTGCTTTCATCGGATTGATGCTGGTGCGGAAGATCGCACGGAAGAACGTCGAGCTCACGCCTTCCCCAGAAGACTATCCTATTGTCTAGAGAGGTCTGTTGGTCATGGCTGAGTTTTGGAACGACTATTGGTGGATCGTTGTGGGCTTTGTCCTGATGATTGGGACCGGCGGCATAAGTTGGCATCGCCAGCCTGATGACAAGGATAGCGACGAGAATTCATCCGAATAAGGCTGATTTACTCGGCCGCTAGCATCGCCGTCTTGGCCGACATCGCCTCTTCGCAATCCGTCATCGTGTTCGACGCCCGAGCGATCGGGTTGGTCTTGTAATAGTTGCGGAATGCTGGCGTGAACGGTTCGGAGGAAACAGAACCCCCTTCTTCCCAATCGGCCAGATCAGGCAGCTCACCGCGCTCCACATTGTCGAGCGATCCAAAAGTACCCGCGTCCGCAATCATCGCCTGGCGAAGCGCGAAGAGGTCGTCGTAAGGCAAGGTCTTGCCCAACCGCTCGGACAGGGCACGGAGGATCGCCCAATCGTCCTTGGCCTCACCAAAGGGGAAGTAGACCCGGTTTGCCAGTTGCACCCGTCCTTCGAGATTAGCGAAAAGTGCTGATTGCTCCGGATACGCTGCACCTGGCAAGATCACGTCCGCGACTTTAGCACCGGCATCGCCATGGTGACCTTGGTAGATCACAAAGGCATCGGCGAGGCCTGACAGGTCAGCCTCATCGCAGCCCAAGTTGTAAACGACTTCCACGTCGCCCGAGCGTGCACCGTCGAGAATAGCCTGGAACCCACGGCCGTTCTCATCCGGCAGGAAGCCAAGATCCAACGCGCCGACACGTGCTGCCGCATTGTTCAGCACGCCGAAGCCGAGCCAATCTTCAGACAGCGCGCCAACGCTGTCCGCCAGTGTCAAGGCCGCTGCCATCACCGCCTGGCCATCGGCGCGCGCCGTCGCGGCGGCACCGAGGATGATCATCGGCCGTTCCGCTGATCGCAGGACCTCGGCAAACGGATGATCGCCAGAAGCCAACGCTTGCAAACTGTCTGGCCCGACACCCAGATGCTCAGCTTCGTAAGTCAAATCCGTCAGCTCACCGATCACGCCGACCTTAAGGTCCATGCGGTGCAGCCAGTTCTTGCGAATGCGCGCGTTCACAAGCGGCGCTTCGATCCGAGGATTGGTGCTCACCAGTAGGATAGCGTCCGCCTCATCGATGGCGGGAATACCGGGCGCAAAGCTGTACGTGCTTCGCGGGGCGCGCTCGCCGTTAGGCTTCAGCCCAAGCGTGGAGCCGTCCTGACGGCAATCCGTGTGTGGCGTACCAATGGCCTGCATCAGGTCCTTGAGCGCCTTCACCGCCTCAGAAGGCACCAAGTCACCAGCGATCGCAGCGACTTTGTCCGCTGCCGTGTTCTCCATCCGCGCGGCGATGGCGTCGAAGGCTTGATCCCAGCTCGCGGACTGCAGCTTGCCGCCCACCCGAACATAGGGTCGGTCAAGCCGACGCTTGGTCAGGCCATCCCAAACAAACCGACTCTTATCGGCCAGCCACTCTTCGTTCACGTCATCATGGGTACGCGGAAGAATGCGCATGACTTCCCGCCCGCGCACATCCATCCGAATGTTGGAGCCGACGGCGTCCATCACATCGATGGTCTCGACCTTCTTCAGCTCCCACGGCCGGGCGCTGAAGGCGTAAGGTTTCGAGGTGAGGGCACCCACGGGACAAACATCAATCAGGTTGCCAGTCAGCTCGCTCTCAACAGCTTTCTCGAGATAAGTCGTGATCTCGGCGTTCTCGCCGCGATTGACCAGGCCAAGGTCGTCCACGCCAGCCACCTCGGTGGCAAAGCGGACGCAGCGGGTGCATTGAATGCAGCGGGTCATGATCGTCTTGATCAGCGGGCCCATGTGCTTTTCTTCGACCGCGCGCTTGTTCTCGTCGAACCGGCTGCCGTCTCGGCCATAGGCGACCGCCTGGTCCTGCAGGTCGCACTCGCCGCCCTGGTCACAGATCGGACAGTCGAGCGGGTGGTTGATGAGCAAGAACTCCATCACCCCTTCGCGGGCCTTCTTCACCATCGGCGTGTTGGTGAAGAGCTCCGGCGGTGCGCCATCGGGGCCGGGCCGCAAGTCGCGCACATTCTGCGCGCAGGAGGCTACGGGCTTCGGCGGCCCGCCCTTCACCTCAATCAGGCACATCCGGCAGTTGCCCGCCACGGACAGACGCTCGTGATAG
>JABSRH010000098.1 GCA_013215175.1 Parvularculaceae bacterium
TTTACGCGGATGAGATCATCAGCCGCCTTTCGGCCCGAACGCTCATGCTCCGTACGCGCCTTATCCGCTACCTTTTGGCAAGCGGCATCGAATTCTTTCTGCTCTGCGATCACCTCGTCCATGTTGATCGCCTCGACCATGTCGACATAGGCCTTGTTGACCCATTCGAGTTTCAGGTCAGGCGACCGGCGCCACGCAGCGATCGGCGCCCGGTCGAGAGCGTTGTAGGCGCCGTGAAGGTCAGACGCCCGATCGCGAACCTGACCACGAGCACCCGCTTCTTCAGCAAGCCGGACAGCCGGATCGGTCAACCACAAGGTCACCTGGTCACCCGCAACACGGCCCGCGCATTCGATGGAGCGGCCCTCTTCCGTCACAACCGTACCAGAGAAGCTCACACCTTCAGATCGCAGCAAATGAACGCGCTCGCGCAAGGTGGACGTCTTTGCGCTGATCTGGTCTTCCGCCACCGGAAGGTCGGCAAACGCATCAAGCAGACTTTCCGCAGGGCGAAGGAAGGCGTCGGGGTCTTCGGACGCGAAGGTGATAAGGCTTGCGAGAGCTGCTGGGCCGCCGAGAACACGAGGACGCCCCCAACCATGCAAAACATCCGTGTCCGCCTCAGACCATACCAAGACGAGCCCAGGGTGACTGGCCAAGATCGATTCGGATTTTTCCCACCGGGCTTCCATCGAAGCCAAAGAGTCGGTCCAATCACGAGTCAGGTGACGAGTGGCCGACGCCGTGCGGACGGACCAAATCAAGGCCGCCAAGGCAAAACAAACAGCGCCAATCGTGATCGCCCAGGTGCTGTCGATGAGCGTAGCGCCCTCAAGATTCGGCGCTGCGGGCGGCTGCACCAAAAAGAAAGTCACGCTCAGCAACAGCGCCACGGTGATGGCGATTAAGCTTCCTTGCAGTGCGGCTTTCATGCGTGACCGACCCTCGACTCCTCGCTTGCTAGGTGACCGTTAATCGTCCCATGGCGAGGTTTAACAACTCGTTAAACAGTGTGAACATCCGTTTACGGGTGTTCGGCCCAGGGGTGGAAGAGGGAATTCCCCCCAAAGGCAGCCTTCTCGGCAAGCGCTCAAGCAGCGGTTGCTCGGATCGCCTCGAACAGTGCCCGGATCGTCAGCACCTCGCCTCCCTTTGGCTGGCCAGGCTTGGCCTTAGGCACCCACGCAAAGGTATCGATGTGAGTGTACGGAATGGCCTTCACGAAACGCTTCAAGAACAAGGCTGCCGTGATCGAACCCGCGAAGGGCGTGTCCGCTGCGTGGTTCACATCGGCCAATCCCGACTTCAGGTAGCTGTTGTAGGGCTCCCAAAACGGCATCGGCCATAAAGGATCAGCCAAGCGCATGCCGGCCCCCAGTGCCGCCTCCTGGAACGCAGGCTCTGTCGAATAAATGGGGGGCAAGTCAGGTCCCAACGCCACGCGGGCAGCGCCTGTCAGCGTAGCCAGAGTGACGATGCGATCCGTGGGCTGCTCCGTCGCGAGGGCCAAGGCATCTGCAAGGATCAACCGACCTTCAGCGTCGGTGTTCGAGATCTCCACGGTTTGCCCGTCGCGCGCGCGAAAGACATCGCCGGGACGGAAAGCGTTGCCCGAGATCGCGTTTTCGACCGCGGGGACCAACAATCGCAGTGTGATCGGCAACTTCTCTTCCATGATACGGCGACCGAGTGCGAGGGCGGTTGCTGCGCCGCCCATGTCCTTCTTCATCAGGCCCATCGCGCCGCCCGGCTTGATGTTCAGACCACCACTATCAAAGCAAACACCCTTACCGATGAGCGTCAGATGCGACGCGTCACAGCCAGACCAGTTGAGCTCGATCAGCCGGGGAGCCTTCGCAGCGGCTCTCCCCACCGCATGGATGAGCGGAAACTCCGCTTCGAAATCATCGCCCTCATACACTGTGAACGAGGCGCCATGAGCTTCAGCAAGCTGACGCGCCTCATCGGCCAGGGCATCGGGGCCCATGTCCTCCGTGGGCGTGTTGATCAGATCACGCCCGAAGAACGTGCTGGCCGCTTCGCGATTGATCGAAGCCGCCTCGTCCTTGTCCTCAACGATAAGGACCGGCGGCGTGTCGGCCTCCCGATATTTCGTGAAGCGGTAAGTCCCCAGCGCAAACCCGAGCAGTGCGATCGACCGCGTCGCTTCTGGCAATGGTGCCGCGAGCCGAAAGTCACCGGGCGGCAACGCACTCGCAGCAGCACCCAGTGCGAGCAGGTCACTGCCGTCGCCAGCACCCACGAGCACACCCTCAGCGAACGGGCACACCTGACCCGCCTTGGCCTTGAAGTTCGCAAGCTTCGCTACGGCCTCGGCGGCAGGCGGGAGGCTGTTGCCCGCGCAGACGAAGTGGATCGGCGTCGCGGCCTTTAGGCGGCTAGGGTCGGCGATGAGGGCTTGGTGATGAGACACGGCGCGAGGTCTCCTTCCCGGAAAACATAGCTTGGGAGTAGGCCGCGCCTGCCCTTCGCTGCAAGCTAATCCGCAGCGACTCTTCGGCTCCAAGGCCGATCGCGAAATCGCCGGGTAATGATCTGATCGTTCCGCAAGAGAGGCTGATCAAGTGTTTCACCAGGCAGTCGCGCGCGATGGGCTCGCGCCCGCAGCAACTCTGTTTCCCGCGCGTAGCGTACCCGTTTGATTTGATCGCGGTCACCCGTGAGGCTCATGAAGGCCTGCGCCTCTTCTGAGGTGCCTGCGCCATTGATGTTCGCCACGCGAAACGGGCCCAGCGGTTCGCTGGCCCTCGAAGGCACGGAAATCAGGACCTCGTCGCCTGGAAGGATCAGCTGCTCGCCGGGTTCCACCCTGACCCAGGCGCTGACCACGGACTCGCCGAGGCCTGGAACCACATCGCCCGCGGGCGCAGCCGGCTGAGCGGCAAGCATCGCTGATGCTACGGGTTGGGCGCCTGCATCGAGTTGATCAGTGCGTTGGAAGAATTGGGTGACGGTAAAGGCGAGAATGCCAATCGCCGCTAGAAAGAAGGCGTCTGCCAACAAGATCTGAAACCGACGAGCCATGGTTAACCGCCTCAATACGCGAAGGCCCACGGCTTAGGCGGAACAAGCGAAAACACGGTTAAGCGAATGCCAAAAGAACCACCGATGCCAGCAAGAGTGTCGCTGAGAAAAGTCCCCACTCCATCGCGTTGAAGAGTGGTCTTGGGCTTCGAGACCCGGGCGACTGAGCCATGATGCACTCCCTTCCAACGAGGGAGCGTCTAGCACTCGACGGTAAAAATACGGTCAGTCGCTTGAGACAAAGCGATAAATACGCGGCCGTTCAGCGGGTCGAAGTTGACCCCGGCACCATTCATCGACTTCCCAGGCCATGTCCTCGTCAGGTTGCACATCGGTGTGGACGACCATGTCAGCGATCAAACGGTCGAGCTGTCCCGGTCGGCGGCTCAATCGCACGCTACAGGAGACAATCGCAGGATGCTTGGCGATGACGTCGGCGATTTGTGAGGGATAGACGTTCACGGCGCCGATTTGCACAGCACCGTCGCGGCGGCCACCGAGACGGAAGCTCTGCTTTCCTTCCCAAGTCACCTCATCCATCGGAATCGTGATCGCAGTCTGGCCATCGGGACGGTTGCGGATCAGGGCCTCGCCCTCGCGCTTCCAGTGATCGAAAAGAACAAAGGGCTCCGACTGACTGTCGCGCCACGCGACCACCCCGGTCTCAGTCGAACCATAGAGCTCGCGCAAAGCACCAAGCCCGCGTTGGCGCAGCTTTTGTGCGAGATCCATGGTCAGGGTCTCACCATAGCTGAGCGCGACCACGTTGGAGGGAATGGTGGGCAGCGTTTCAGCGAGGTAGCGCCACAGCGTCGGCGTCGCGACGACCAAGTCGCCGAAAGCCAGCAGTGCTGACAGCTCGTCAGGCGACTTGGTCCGCGCATCGAGCACGGGGATACGCTGAAGGTTCGGCGCAACGACCACCGATGTCAGGCCAAGGAGCGCGTGCGGCGCCACCATGGACACCACGCGCCGGCGCCCGGCGAAGAGCGACGCCACCGCCGCTGCATCTTGGAAAATTACATCCGCTGAGTGCCGCGTGGCCGCCTCACCGGTTTGCGTATGCGGATAAAACGTGAAGGACGTCAGTTCTTCTTCGGCTTGGGACTGCAGCACATCAGCCCAATCGCCGATGCAACGCGCCTCGCCTTCGATGAGTGCTTGGGCATCAAAGCCAAAGAGTTCGGCGGCCCGGGCCGCACAGCCATTGCGCTGCTCAGGCGTCATCTCCACGCCGCCATCGCCGAGTGGGGTTGAGGCTTCCCAACCGGAGTGCATCAAGCTCTCCGTATAGCGGGCATGGCGGCGCACCAGCTCATCAGCGATGAGCGAGGTGAGAATTTGAACCACCTGGTCTCGAGTGAAGGTGAACGACTTCATGCCTCCAACCTCTCCACCTCCTCGAGCACCTCCGTCAAGCGCCCGACGGCAGTTTCATCAGGTACCGCACCGCCGACAACACGCATCGGCTGGACGCCCATCAAGCTATTGCTTCGCGCCAAGGGATATTGAGAAAGATCGTCCGAAGTCAGCTCCGCCTCTCGAACGGGGCCGCGCTCCAGAAGCACCTCGCGAACAATACCAGGCAGAATGCCGCCCAGGTGAACCGCTGGCGTTACCCACCCCTGGGGCGTCAAAGCGAAAATGTTGCCGATGGACGTGCAGGCAACAAAATCATCTGTGTTGAGCATAATGACATCATCACACCCCTCCTCAGCCTGCTGCCGCGCGAGAATGTTGTCGAGATAGCCGAGCGATTTGATTTGTGTGCTCGGTGAAGCCGCGTTCCGGCGGATGCTGGCCAGGGACGCAGTGACGAGCCTTGTTGAGCGCGGTCCCGCTTCTGCAACCGTCACCAGAACCGTGGGCACCGGCTCCGCTGGCGGTAACAGGCCTCTCGGACCCGGTCCGCGTGTTACGGTGATCCGCATACTGTGAGCCCCTTCGGAACAGGGCCGAAGCGCTTCAGCAACGGCCTCGCGAACGCGCTCCAATGGCGGGATAAAGCCTAGCACATCCGCAGCTCGCGCGAGGCGCCGCAGATGCCGCTCGGACAGCAGCGGCGTGCCGCTCTCTACACGGAGGGTCTCGAAGATGCCGTCACCTAGGAGAAACCCCCGATCGTTCGCTTCGATCGGCATCAGCAATGCTCCAAGAAGTTGACGATGATGGTTCGACCATCTTTCGTCAGGACCGACTCGGGATGGAATTGGACGCCGAAATGAGGATGCTCGGGGTGGTGGAAGCTCATCAATTCTCCGCCTTCGGACCACACGTCAGGAACCAAATCGGTCCCGGCGATGTCGGCCAACAGAGCATGGTAGCGAGCAGCATCGAAGCGGTTGGGAACGCCTTGGAAAAGACCTCCGCTCTCATGCTGCATCGGCGTCGCTCGACCGTGCACGGGTTCTCGCGCCGCGATGGTCTTGCCTCCATAGGCCTCGGCGATCGCGAGGTGACCAAGGCAGACGCCTAATTGAGGTGTGTCCGGAAGAGCGCCAGGTAAGTGACGCGATACGCCTGCTGCCGCGGGCCCGTAGGGTCCAGGCGAGATGATGATACCGCGTGGTGCCAGGGCGACGATTTCTTCAACGCTGAGCGCGTCGTTGCGCACGACCTTGGTGGCATGCCCTGCCTCACGCACATAACGGGCAAGCGTCTCGACAAAGCTGTCGTAGTTATCGATGATCAGTATCATGATGACCTGTCAATGATCTGAAGAGATAAGCCTTGTCCAGCGTTTCTTCATACTCGGCATCTGGATCGGAAAGCACCGTGACACCGCCGCCACTGCGCACGTCGACGCGACCATCCCGCTTATCAACGATCGCGGTACGGATAGCGACGGAGGCCACAGCGTGCCCGGAGCTGATGGCAAAGATGCTTCCGCAATAGGCCCCTCGCCCCTCGCCCTCAAGCGACGCGATTGCGTCCATTGCCGCCAGCTTCGGCGCACCGGTTATCGAGCCGCACGGGAAGCACGCCCGCAGTGCGTTGGCGAAGCTCACCCCATCGCGAAGCTCGCCCTCAATGCGGGAATAGAGGTGGTGCACGGCTGGATAGGATCGGGCACCGCACAAGACAGGCTCCTCGATCGAGCCATCCTGACAGACCTTGGCGAGATCATTGCGCATGAGATCCGCGATCATAACGTTCTCGGCACGGTCTTTCTCGTCAGCCAGAAGTGCCTGCAACATCAGCGCGTCGTCAGTTGAATCGGCGCACCGGGGCCGCGTCCCCTTGATGGGTTCAGACGCAAGATGCCTTCCCTCTAACGAGAGAAAGAGCTCCGGCGATGCACTGATGATAGCGGTGTCACCAAGATCGAGGAAAGCGCCGAAGCGAGCGCCAAGCGCATTGCTCATCGGCAATTGATCCGTCAACGACGGGCCCTGGTCGTCGAACCAAGCGGACTGACGATGGGAAACATTCACCTGGAAAACATCGCCGCGCCGGATGCGCCGCTGCACGTCTAAGACTTGCTCCGCATAGTCTTGCCGGGAGGCACCCTGGTCCAGGCGGTCAGTTTTCGGCGGGTCGTTATCAGCGGCAAGTTCGTAGTCAGATCGTTCACGGAAGACGGCAAAAGCCGCGGCGGGCATGTCGATCGGCGGCGGGAGAAGCTGCAGCTGCGGCTCGACGGCCATGGCGCATTCATAGCCGAAATAGCCGACCAGCCATTCGCCAGGTTGCAACCGGCTCTCGGCGAGATTCAGCGCCTCAAACGGACATCGCTCTGGCAGTTCAGCGTAGGACGCGCTCCAAAACGAATGCGGGGCGCTCAGTTCACTGAGCGCCCCTACAAATCCATCACCAACAATCGCTCGTTGGAACACTGACGTTAGCGCTGGATCGCGCCTGCATCGGCCAAGAGCTGGCCAAACTGGCTACCGTCTTCGAGAAGGTCCAGCGCCTTCTGTAGCTGACAGTCTTCCTCGACGGGGCACTCGACAGGCTCGATCGACAGAGCGGACTCGTTGTCCTCTTCGCGCTCTTTCGCTGCCAAGGCCTCTTGGCCTTCCATCAAAATCTCTTGGACAGACGAACTTTCGCTGGCCTCGACCTCAGCCTCATCCACGTCCAGCGCGCCATCAAGGTCACGCTCAGAGCGGCGCTTCACGGGCTCTTCTTGCCCCGGACGAATGATCGGCATGACCACGTCGGGCACGATGCCTTCTGCTTGGATCGAACGGCCCGAAGGCGTGTAGTAACGCGCCGTCGTCAAGCGGAGCGCGCCATCGCGACCACGGTTGAGAGGGAGGATGGTCTGAACCGATCCCTTACCGAATGTCTTGGTACCGAGGATCAAGCCGCGGTTGCGGTCCTGGAGGGCACCAGCGACGATTTCCGAAGCCGACGCGGAACCACCGTTCACGAGAACGACGATGGGACGGCCCTCAAGCACGTCACCGCGATCCCCCAGCTCACGCATGGAGTCTTTCGAACGGCGACCGCGTGTCGAGACAATCTCGCCGCCGTCAAGGAAGGCGTCGGACACGGCTACAGCTTGGTCCAGCAAGCCACCCGGGTTCGACCGAACGTCGATCACCAGACCGGCCAGCCCTCCGGACTCCTGCTCGAGCTCTTCGATGGCTTCGAGCATCTTCTTCTCGGTCTGACGGGTGAAGCCTGCGAGGCGGACATAGCCGTACTGCTCGCGCTCGAGCCGCGCCACGACAGGGTTCACGGTGATGATGTCGCGCACGAGGGTGACCTCAATCGGCTCATCAACGTTCTCGCGAGCAATCCGCAGGCTGACTTCCGTCCCCTTAGGGCCCTTCATTTTCTTCAGCGCTTCGTCGAGTGACAGACCGAAGACGCTTTCGCCGTCGATCTCAAAAATCAGGTCGCCTGGCTCAATGCCGGCGCGCGCTGCTGGCGTATCGTCGATGGGCGAGATCACCTTCACCAAACCACGCCCCAGGCCTTCGCGCTCTTGGGTGACTTGGATGCCCAGACCGCCGAACGTACCGCGCGTGTTCTCTTGCATCGTGTCGAGATCATCAGGCGGCAGATAGCTGGAATGCGGATCAAGGCTGGTGAGCATGCCGTCGATGGCGCCTTCCATCAGGTCGGCGTCGTCGGGCTCTTCCACATAGTTTCGATGAACCGTTTCGAAGGCCTCACCGAACAGATCCAGCTGCCGGAAGGTATCCGCATCGAAACTCGACCGCGCAAACCCCGCCGTGAGAAGCCCAGCCGTCACCAGGCTACCGAGCGCGGCGCCAAGGGCGATACCGCTGACACGGTTGCTCGCGTTGGAGGAGGAGGAGCGAAGCGAAGGTTTCGTCATGATCTCTGTACTTTCTTCTCGCGGGTTGGAATTCGGACATGAGCCGGTCCCGAACGTCAAGGTGGCATTACGAACGGCGGATGTCCAAGCCTCAATCGTTATGACACCTTAAGGTGGACAAAGGCTCACCGACCAAGTGTTTCAATCCAAGGCGATGGATCCACCGGACGGCCGCTCTCCCTGATCTGGAACTGCAAACGGGCTGCGCTCTGAGCGGAGCTCATGACACCCACGGGCTCACCCGCAGCAAGGGGTTGGCCTTTCTGCACAATGAACCGATCCACCCCGATCATAATGGCAGAAAACCCGCCGCCCACGTCGATGATCAGGACGTTGCCTAATGCACCAAACTCAGCTGCCCATTGTACCCTTCCCGAATAGGGTGTGGTGACGACGGCGCCCGGGCGCGTCACCAACTCGACGGAATCACGCTGGTTTCCCTGCGCATCGCGCTCACCGTAATAGCCCGCAACGATGCCCGCGACAGGACTGTCGAGCTGGCCTTTGGAGGCGGCGAAGGTCGCCGGTAAGTCGCGATCGCGGCGCGATTGGCGGTATCGGTCCAGGACATCTTCCGGCGACGGCAAGTCCCGCAAGCGCGCCAGCAGCTCGCGAATGTTGGAAGCCTCGGCCGCCAAGCGACGCGCTTCCCGCTCGACGCGGACAAGTTCGGCGCGGTCCTGATTGTAGACCTGCTCGCGCTCGGACAGCAGGTTTTCCAGCAGCCGACGACGCTCGGTCAGCGCCGTGTTGGTGTCGTCGAGCTGAGCCCGCGCGCGGCGCTTTTCCTCTCGGAGCGCCGCAAGCCGGATGATTTCAGCCTTGCGCGCCTCAACGATCTCGGCGAGCCGCGGCGTCATCGAAGAGAGCGAAATCGCCGCCAAAGCAGCCCGTTGCGCATCGCCAGGCGAGACCACCAAAGCCGGCGGGCGCGAGCGCTCAAGGTTTTGCAAGGCCGCCAGGACTTGGCTGAGCTCTAGTGACCGAGCGTCGCGCTCCTCCAAGGCAATCGCCTCACGCACTTCGATATCAGCGAGGTCGCCTTCGAGTTCTGTGGCTCGAGCCTCCGCAGCTTGCAGTGCGGACGCCGTGGACACGATTTGGCTCCGCAGGCGGTCGAGCCCCTCTTCCTGCTCCTCAGTACGGCCGCGGATCTCCGCTGCTGATTGCTCGCGCTGCTCGATCTGGCGTTCGAGCGCTTCAAGACGCGCCGCCTCTGCAGGGGGGATGTCCTGAAGGCTCAGCAGTAAGAGAGGGAGCGAGAGAATCGTCATGAACCGCGATGATAGGGGTGACCGGCCAAGATCGCGAGGGCTCTGTAGATTTGCTCCGCCAACATCACCCGGCAAAGGGCGTGGGGCCAAACCGTCCGACCGAAGGCCAGCAAAGAGCCGCCAGACGACTTCACCTTCTGCCTGAAGTCAGGGTGAAAACCATCAGCTCCTCCAATGCAGAACGCTAAATCTTTGATGCCTTGGTCACGTTGCTTGGCGATCAGCTGAGCGATCTCATCCGAGGTCATCATCGCACCTCGCTCGTCGAGTAGAACCGCGCGTTCGGGCACGACTGCACGCAGGCGTTCAGCTTCAGCTGACGGATCGCTGCCTTTGCTCGGCGCAATGAAACGAGAGTCAGGGCCCTTCAAACCGAGTGGCGGCGCCAAACCACGGGCACGCGTAAGGTAGTCGTCGGCGACGTTGGCCAGTGGGTCGCGCTTCGCTTCGCGCGCGACCGCCAAGAGTTGTAGGCGCACCTATTCGGCGGCAGGCGTCACCCGTTCGGGTGCCCAGATCCGCTCAAGGTTGTAAAACTCGCGAACCTCAGGACGGAACAGGTGCACGATCACGTCACCTGCATCGAGCAGGACCCAATCGGCGGCCGGTAGCCCTTCGGTTTTGACGCCCTCAACACCAGCTTCTTTGAATGAGCGGGCAATCTTGTCGGCCAACGCAGCAACATGACGTTGCGAGCGGCCTGACGCGATGATCAAAGCATCAGCGACATCCGATTTACCTGCCAAATCAATGGTGAGGATTTCCTCGGCCTTCTCCTCATCGAGGCGCTCTTGCGCAAGAGCGAGGAGCTCTTTCGAACCGAGTTCACGTTCCGGGGCCTGCGAGTCGCTAGCCCCGGCTGAGTTCCGGGCGGTGGCGTCACCCGTATGATGCT
>JABSRH010000099.1 GCA_013215175.1 Parvularculaceae bacterium
CCCCAAACTGGCCTTCCAGTGGAATCCTTCCAACGACATGCGAGTCTATGGCGGCTGGACGCGAGCCTTCCGTTCAGGCGGCTACAACTTCCGCATCACGGACCCAGCCAATTTCATCCGTCAGGTGATCACCCAAACGGAGATCGCAACGGACGAGGAGCAAGTTGATAGCTTCGAGATCGGCACCAAGTTCGATGCTCTGGAAGGACGTGCACAGCTCAATGCGGCGTTCTTCTACACCGACATCCAGGACATGCAGCGTGAAGTGAACCTCGCCGACCCTGGCGCCGGTGTTTCGCAGCTGATCGCCAACACGGCGGACGCGACCATCATGGGTCTGGAGTTCGAAGGGCGCTATCTGCTTACCGAAAGCCTGCTCTTGATGGGTAACTTCGGCTGGATTGACGCGTCGTACGACGAAGTTCGCTTCGACATCTCGGGCGACGGCCTCGTCAATGGCACCGATGAGGACTTGGCGATCCCACGAGTGCCAGAGCTCACCTACGGCGCCACGCTGATTTGGGACGTTGATCTGGGCGACCAGGGCAATATCAGCACGCGCGTTGCGTTCCAGCATCGCGATGAGCAGGCCTACACCGACAACAACTTCGGCTTCATCCAGGAAGCCGACATGCTGGAAGCCAACCTGACGTGGCAAACGCCCGTCGATGGTCTGTCGCTGTCGATCTACGGCGAGAACCTCCTGGACGAAGTCCAAGCCGGTGGCGACACGCAGCTGCCGTTTGGTGGCCCCCTAGGCAACGGTGTGAACGAGCCGTTCGACTTCTTCCCGGCCGTCGGCACGCTGTCACCACTGAAGCGTGGCCGTCTCCTCGGCTTTGAAGCCACAGTTGAGTTCTAAAGACCACTGACTTCACGCAAGTATCGAACCCGAAATGTTGCGGCGCAGCATTTCGGGTTTTTTCTTTTGTTCGATTTGAGCGGAAGTGTTTGGCAAACTCGATTTAGGTGAGTACTGTAAGGGACGGGTTCGGTGACGCTGCACTTTTTGCGCGAAGCCAGCCACGCCTCTTCGCCAGTGGCGCGGAGGGAATTGCTGGGCTTTGATAAAACATGAAGCCAAGGACCAGCTCTAGGGAGGAGAAGGGCGGCTCTTGTAGCCGCCCTTTTTTTATCCCGCCTCGGAATTCGCTTGCCACCGAGCTTACGACCCTCTAGCGCCCGTCACTCGCTGGACGGCGCCCTGGCGACACTCTTTCTATATGGCGCACGGAGAAAATCGATGTCGATCACGGCAGAGCGCAAAGAAGCGCTGATCAAAGAATTTGCGACTCAAGAAGGCGACACGGGTTCGCCCGAGGTTCAGGTGGCCATCCTCACGGAGCGGATCAACAACCTCACCGAGCACTTCAAAGAGCATAAAAAAGACAACCACTCACGCCGCGGCCTCCTGAAGATGGTGAGCCAGCGCCGTAACTTGCTCGACTATGTGAAGCGCAAGAACGAAGAGCGGTATCAAACCATCATCAGCCGCCTCGGCCTGCGTCGCTAATCGATCGCGGCCCACGACATGCCGTTCGTTGCCACGGGCAGCGGGCGGCTTTTTTGTGAGCCGTAACGATGAGGCTCAAACACCAGCTGACAAACTAAAGCCGCGATCTAAGTGGTTAGAGAAGGCCCATTCCCGCCAGGTATGCCGGTCAATGCTTTTGCAGAATCAAGCATCAACCGGCACCCGGGAGTATTGACGGCTAGGATTAGGCAGACCCTACCGCTATCGCGCCAGCTGGCCCTGGCGAGGCTTGTCGCGTGCGTCAGTCTGACGCATCGCTAAGTCATACATGGAGCTTTCTAGGAGAAAGGCACGCTCCGTGCGCAGAAAGATGACAGTAGTTTTCCACACTACCTCAATGAAGCGGGCGCTGAAGCTCCCCGGACGTGGCGAGCACCAGAATTAGGCCTAGCTTCCCCGCACCATCGGGAAGGGCCTCCTCCCCCTGATGCGAACTCAAGAGAATACACCCCAATCCAGCGCTGTTGTTGCGTTTGAGGCCACTTCAAGTCATGAGCCTTGCACGCGCATCACGCGACGATACGAGACCCTAACAATCCGGTTAGGGCCGAACATAGAAAAGACAAATGTTCCAAATCACAAAGAAAACGATGACGTGGGCTGGCAGAGAGCTAACCCTCGAAACGGGCCGCATTGCCCGCCAGGCCGACGGTGCCGTTCTGGTCACCTACGGCGAGACCACCGTCCTCGCCACCGTTGTGGGCCAGCGCGAAGCGAAGCCCGGCCAGGACTTCTTCCCGCTCACCGTCAACTATCAAGAAAAGACCTACGCCGCCGGTAAGATCCCAGGCGGCTTTTTCAAACGCGAAGGCCGCCCCAGCGAGAAAGAAACGCTGACGAGCCGCCTGATCGACCGTCCGATCCGCCCACTCTTCGCACCAGGCTTCAAAAACGAAGTTCAAGTCGTCCTCACTGTGATGAGCCACGACCTCGAAAACGATCCTGATATCGTCGCGATGATCGGCGCATCGGCTGCCCTGACCATCTCGGGCATTCCGTTCATGGGCCCCATCGGCGCCGCACGCGTTGCCTACAAAGACGGCAACTACATCGTGAACCCACCGCTGGCGGACATGGAAGGCACTGAACTCGACCTGGTCATGGCTGGCACACAAGACGCCGTGATGATGGTGGAATCGGAAGCCAAAGAGCTCTCCGAAGAAGTCATGCTCGGCGCCGTCGTCGAAGGCCACAAAGCCAGCCGTGAAGTCATCGACCTGATCATTGGCTTTGCTGAAGAGTGCGCCAAAGAGCCTTGGGACTTCACCCCTCCAGATCACTCCGACATCATGCCTCGCGTCCGCGAGCACGCCGAAGCGGGTCTGCGCGAAGCCTACAAGCTCACCGACAAGATGGAGCGCTACAACAAGGTGGGCGAGGTCAAAGCCGCCACCAAAGAAGCGCTCACCGGTGAAGGCGCAACCGATCCCGTCGACGGTGTCGTGCTCGGTGGTCTGCTGAAAGGTCTCGAAAGCGAGATCGTTCGTGGTCAGATCCTCGACACGGGCGGCCGCATCGACGGTCGGACGACGACGGACATCCGTCCGATCTTGTCCGAAGTTGGCGTTCTTCCGCGTACGCACGGCTCTTCGCTGTTCACGCGCGGCGAAACCCAGTCGATCGTCGTCGCTACCCTCGGCACGTCGGATGATGAGCAATTCATCGACGCACTGGAAGGTACGTACAAAGCCAACTTCCTGCTGCACTACAACTTCCCACCCTACTCTGTGGGTGAGACGGGCCGCATGGGTTCGCCAGGTCGTCGTGAGATTGGCCACGGCAAGCTCGCATGGCGCGCCATTCAGGCCGTTCTTCCGAGCCAGGACGAATTCCCCTATGTGATCCGCCTCGTTTCGGAGATCACGGAGTCGAACGGCTCGTCCTCGATGGCCACCGTCTGTGGTTCGTCGCTCGCCATGATGGATGCTGGTGTCCCGATCAAGCGCGCTGTCGCCGGTATCGCCATGGGCCTCATCCTCGAAGGCGACCGCCACGCGGTGCTTTCGGACATCCTGGGTGACGAAGACCATCTCGGCGACATGGACTTTAAAGTTGCGGGCACCACGGAAGGTGTCACATCGCTTCAGATGGACATCAAGGTTGCGGGCATCACCGAAGACATCATGAAGACCGCCCTTGGCCAAGCCAAAGACGGCCGCATGCACATCCTCGGTGAGATGGGCAAAGCCCTCGGCGAGAGCCGCGATGACCTGGGTGAGTTCGCACCGCGCATCGAAACGATGACCATCCCGAAAGAGAAGATCCGTGAAGTGATCGGTTCGGGTGGCAAGGTGATCCGCGAGATCGTGGAAACCACCGGCGCCAAGGTGAACATCGACGACGAAGGCGTGATCAAAATCGCGTCGTCGGACAAGTCGGAAATCGAAGCCGCCGTCAAATGGATCAAGTCGATCACAGACGAACCTGAAGTCGGTGAAATCTACCGCGGCAAGGTCGTCAAGACCATGGACTTCGGTGCGTTCGTCAACTTCTTCGGCGCCCGCGACGGCCTCGTCCACATCAGCCAACTGGCACCGGGTCGCCCGGAAAAGACCACCGACGTGGTCAAAGAGGGCGACGAAGTCTGGGTCAAGCTCCTCGGCTTCGACGATCGCGGCAAGGTCAAGCTGTCGATGAAAATCATCGATCAAGAGACCGGCAAAGAGATCCCGAAAGAGAAGAAGGAAGACTAACCCCTTCCCTCCAAATCGGATAAGCTTAGGGCGCTCGAGGTTCACTTGAGCGCCTTTTTTGTTGGAACGGTGCGTATGCGTTTTTTATTGCGCGTTGGCCTGATCACGGCGCTAGCTGCCATCGCCCTTAGTCTGTTGGGGACACGTCTTCAGCTGGCTGAGCTTCTGCGGAGTATTTGGCCCCAGATCGCTTTCGGCTTGGCAGGCCTCGGCGCCGTCGCCCTGCTGATGAAACACTTCTTTGAGGGCAGTGCGTCTCTTGTTCTAGCCGCAGCATTACTCGCCCAGTTGGCGCCACACTATGACCGTGTACCGACGATATCCGTGCAAGAGGCCGCTTTCTCTGTCGTCTGGATGAACATCCACCACCACCCACAAGACCTCATCGACGTTGCCGCATGGGCAGAAGCCAAAGGTGCGGCATTGCTGCTGATCGGTGAGCCCATGGCCGAAGACATCACAGCACCAACGGGATGGGTCAGGGTGACACCCGCTTGTTCCTTCTTTGTAGAGGCCTTCGTCCGCGATGGCGAAGTTGTGGCCTGCTCCTCCATCGGACGTGACGATCGCCGCTCCGTCAGCCTCAGACTCACACAAGGCAACCAATCGCTCGACGTCGTCGGCATCCACGCCACGGCCCCCTTCGTGCCTCAAGGCGTGAAGAACCGGCAACACGAGTTTCGAATGATTGCAGAGAAGGTCACATCGAACCCGACGCTGCTCATTGGCGACCTGAACACCATCCCCTGGTCGGGCGGCCTAGAGCCCTTTCAAACACTTAAGTTCCAACGCGTGCCCACAGGCGGTCAAGCAACCTGGCTCTCACCCCTGCCGTTCATCGGCCTCCCCATCGATCACGGGCTGTATCGAGGACCCGGCACCGCCAGCGCGGAGCTCGGTCCCTGGCTCCGTTCCGACCACCGCCCACTTCTCATCACCGCAGGCAAATAGCGGGAAACAAAGGCTTACCCCTTTAAAATGCCCACCATCATCACCATATCTAGAATGTAACAAAGAGGGAATTCAGTTGGAAATTAGCATTATTGCCATTGTTGGCTTCGTCATTCTTAGTTTCTTAGTCGTCACTTCGGTGATCAAAGTTGTACCGCAAGGCTTCAACTATACCGTCGAGTCTTTTGGCAAATACACAAAGACACTCGATTCTGGACTTCATATACTTGTCCCCGTCGTGGAACGCGTGGGCCACAAGATGAACATGATGGAGCAGGTTATCGACGTGCCCGGTCAGGAAGTGATCACCCGCGACAACGCCATGGTCACCGCCGACGCCATCGCCTTCATCCAGGTGATGGACGCGCCCAAGGCCGCCTATGAGGTGAACAACCTGCTCAACGCCATCACCAACCTGTCGATGACGAACATTCGTTCCGTGATCGGTAATTTGGAGCTCGATGAGGTGCTGTCGAACCGCGATGACATCAACTCGCGCCTCCTCTCGGTGATCGACGCCGCCACCAACCCGTGGGGCGTGAAGGTCACGCGTGTGGAGATCAAGGACCTCACCCCTCCCGGCGACATCACCGAGGCCATGGCTCGTCAGATGAAGGCTGAGCGTGAGAAGCGTGCTGAAGTTCTGACCGCGGAAGGTGAAAAGCAAGCCGCCGTTCTTCGCGCCGAAGGTGAGAAGCAGTCGGCCATCCTCGAAGCGGAAGGCCGCAAGCAAGCTGCCTTTGCCGACGCCGAAGCCCGCGAACGCGAGGCAGAAGCTGAAGCCAACGCCACGCGCATGGTGTCGGAGTCCATTGCCTCAGGCGACGTGCAAGCGATCAACTACTTCATCGCGCAGAAATATGTCGACGCCTTCGAAACACTGGCTAGTGCACCGAACCAAAAGTTCGTCGTTCTGCCTACGGAGCTAACAAGCCTCGCCAGCACGGTGGGGGGCATCGGCACCCTGCTGAACGAGAAGAAGGATACGCAGTAAGGAGTATATTATGAGCAGCAAATTCACTGGATTTTTCATTGGTACGTTCGCCGCTTGGCTCTCACTCGGCTTGCTAAGCGCTCTCCTCCTGTGGGGTCCGATCGTCGGCCCCTGGGTGCAAGAGAGAAAGGGCCTCGCCAACCTTCGCCAGGCCGAACAAGAGCGCCGCATCCTCGTTGAACAGGCGCAGGCTGAGAAGGACGCTGCATCAGCTCGGGCGGAAGCCATCGCCATCGTGGGTACCGCAGCAAAGGAGTACCCTGAATATCGTCAGCAAGAGTTTATCGGCGCGTTCGCCGAGGCGATGCAGCGCTGTCAGGGTATCGACGTGATCTACGTGCCCACCGAGGCGAACATTCCGATCATGGAAGCGTCGCGTCAGGCCGTGAAGTAAGGAGCCGAAGACATGGACTGGATCACCGATCCGACAATGTGGTTCTGGTTGGCGTTGGCGATGGGCTTGCTCATCGCCGAGCTTTCCACCGGGACGCTCTGGCTGCTGCCCCCCGCGGCAGCCGCTGGCCTGATGGGCCTCGCTGAGAAAGCACCGTTCACCCCAGACGGACCGGCCAGCTGGCTTCTGTTCGCCGTCCTCACCCTTGCCCTCACCGCCGCCGCCCGTTCCATGGGCATCAAGCACAAGGGCACGCAGGAAGACACGCGCGCCTTTAACACGTCGGACAATTTCATCGGTAAGCCTGTCCGTGCACTCACGGATTTCGCTGGCGGCCAAGGCCGTGTCAGGCTCGGCGACACCGATTGGACAGCCCGCAGCGCCTTCCAAGCTCCGGTCACAGAGGGTGATCACCTCGTGGTCGAAGGCATCGACGGAAACGTTCTGCTTGTGGGTCTTGCACCCAAGGATTGAGCCCCCATCTATATCGATAATCGGCAAGACGGGCGCGGGCCCGCCTCGCCATCCTATCGATTATTCCGTGGAGAGAGGAACTATGGGCCTGATTTTTTGCCTTATCATCGGCGGCTTCGCTGGCTTCATCGCTGAAAAGATCATGAAATCCGACATGGGCATCTTCGCCAATGTCGGTCTCGGCATCTTAGGTGCGTTCTTAGCCGGTATTGTCTTCAGCCTCGTCGGTGTGCAGTTCGCAGGGCCCGTGGGCTACTTGATCTCCGGCGTGGTCGGCGCCTGTGCCCTGATCTTCATCAATCGCGGCATCAAAGGCCGTCGCAGCGGCGACGTCGAGCTCTAGGCCACCGTTTCCGCCGCATGCTGCTTGAGGTGGTCGAGACTGACGACCTCAAGCGCGCGCTCGTTGGTCGCCTCCAAGACAACCATCGGCGCGACATGGGCACGGCGCGCCTCATCCCAGCGTGAGGCGCAAAGACACCAATGATCTCCCGGCTTCAGGCCCGGAAAGCCCCATTCGGGCCGCGCTGTCGAAAGATCATTGCCGCGCTTCTTCGTGAACTGAAGAAACTCGTCGCTGACCACAGCACAGACCGTATGGCTACCGTGGTCTTGAGGGCCCGTCTCGCAGAAGCCGTTGCGGGTAAAGCCCGTCATCGGGTTGCAACCACATATCTTCAACGCAGTACCCAGAACATTCTTCGCCATTAGGCCTCCAATGCGTCGAAGAAAGCACCCGCGCTAGCGCGCAGGGCCTTTCTCTCAGCTTCGTCTTTCTTATCAAGGTTGCGGAACACCATCCCCATACGAGGGTTACCGCGCAGGGTCTCTTCGTTGCGCATGATGAAGTCCCAGTAGAGATAGTTGAACGGACAAGCCCCCTCACCCGTCCGCTCTCGGACATTATACTGGCACGTGCCGCAATAGTTCGACATGCGATTAATATAAGCGCCGGACGCCGCATAGGGTTTGGACCCCAACACCCCCCCATCGGCCCAAATCGCCATGCCATGCACGTTGGGAAGCTCGACCCATTCATAAGCATCGGCATAGACCAACAGGTACCAATCATTGATCGCATCCGGTGCCACGCCGAGCAGAAGCGCCAAATTGCCCGTCACCATCAAGCGCTGAATATGATGCGCATACGCATGGTCCCGGGTGTTCCGCACCGCTTCAGACACGCAGTGCATGTCCGTCTCCGCCGTCCAGAAAAAGTCGGGCAGAGGTTGCTTCGCCTCCAGGGCATTGGTCTTTTTATAATCCGGCATTTTCAGCCAGTAGATACCGCGCACAAACTCGCGCCAGCCGATGATCTGGCGGATAAAGCCTTCCACCGCGTTCAGCGGCGCATGGCCTTCCTTGTACGCCTCTTCGGCAGCTCGGCAGATCTCAATAGGCTCCAACAAACCCGCATTGAGATAGGCCGAGATCAGCCCGTGGTTGAGGAAATCCTCACCCGTCCCCATGGCATCTTGAAAGTCGCCAAACTGCGGCAGGCTATGCTCGATGAAATCATCGAGCCGTCGCAAAGCCGCATCACGGGTGATGCCGTAGCGGTAGCTGTCCAGCGTCCCAAAGTGATCAGCAAACCGATCATCGACCACCGCCTTCACCTCATCAACAATGTCACCCTGGACCAAAGCTGGAGCCTTAGGCGCCTCATAGCCCTTAGGCAGTTTCTTGCGGTTGTCGTGATCAAAGTTCCACTGCCCGCCCTCGGGCTCGCCGCCATTCATCAAGAGACCGGTCTTCTTTCGCATCTCGCGATAAAAGAACTCCATACGGAGCGATTTTCGGCCTTTCGCCCAGGCAGCGAACTCTTCGATGGAACACACAAACCGATCGTCGTCGAGCATTTCGACCGGCCGGTTCAGCTTCCTGGCCCAGTCCTGCATCTCCGTCTGCAGACGATATTCCCCGCACGACGTCACCACGAGGCGATCAACGTCTTCCTCAGCAAAGGCCCGCTTCACCTCACCGAACAGAGAGCCCTCATTGCCTTCGTCATCAAGCCGCACATAGCGCACCGTCAGCCCCTCCTCGCGCAGCTGCGCCGCGAACGCGCGCATGGCCGAGAAGAGGAACACGATCTTCTGCTTGTGATGCTTCACATAGGTCGCCTCTTCGGCCACCTCCGCCATGAGGATCACATCATCCGCCGCAACCTCGCGCAGGGCGGCCACGTTGCGCGTCAATTGATCAGCCAGAACAAGCCTGAGGGTCGCCATCACGTTCTCCGGCGCCCGTCTTTGCGGTCCGGAGATGATTTGCCGATAGGACGAACCGGCGCGGCGTGTGCTAGTGACACACCAAAGGCGGGAGGGCCCTCATGGAAAGTCAGTTCATTCTTGTGATCGGCGTGGTGGCAGCGGTCATCGCGGCCACGTTCATTCTCAAGGCCATGATGGCCAACATCCTGAAAATCGCCGGCCTTTTGGTCGTGGGCTTTCTGTCCCTGCGGGAAGCTGTCGGCGCCATCGGCTTTGATTGGATCCTGCCCTACCAGATGGTGATCGTCGTTGCCGCAGCCTTCGTTGGCTGGGTCGTCAGCCTTGGGCTCAACCTCGTCATCTTTAGAGAGAACGGCTTTGGCCGGGCGTTTTTCTCGCCCATCATCGCTGTGGCCTGCACCTACGTGGCGGCCATCGCCATCAACATCGCCTGGGCCTAAGCCCCAGCGCACGCATCAAAAAAGCGGCCCGAAAGGGGCCGCTTTTCTTTCGATCAGACCAGAAGGCTGACGATCAGCTCTTCTTGCGACGACGAAGAGCGCCAAGACCCGCCAAGCCGGCAGCCATCAATGGCAGAGCCGCTGGGACCGGAACCGGAGCCGCACCGACATCGTCGAGAACAACACGGTCAAACGACGTTAACGCCCCAGACTGGCGTTCGGCCAAGATCACCAAACGGTCAAGCGACACGCCTGCCAGAACGTCGGCAACGAACGTTGTGTAGAGGTCGCGTACACCTAGCGCAAAAACCTCTGTGCCTTGAAGCATACCGTCAAGGTAGCCTTCCACGGTAACAGTCGCGCTCGAGCTGAACTCTACTTCGAAGTCGATCGACTTGAAATTGAAGGGAGCCGCGCGGGTGATCGACAAAAATCCATTCGTGCCGAACAGTCGCTCCAGCTCTTTCGGACCATCAGTGCCGTTCTGGGTATCACCGAACATGTCCACAGCAGTGATGGTGTAGCCGTCTTCCATAAAGACGCCGGTGAAGTCGGACGCAGGAAGCCCTTCAAAACCCAACGAAACTTCGGCTGCATTCGACACACCAAATGCCATGGTGGCGGCAGTTGCTGCCGCGATGAGTGCGTTTTTCATGAATAACCCCTATCCTCAATGTGTCAGGGTAACGCTTGATTAGGGATAAGACAAGCTTAACGGTCGATCTCGCCGAAGACGATGTCGAGGGTGCCAATAATGGCGGAG